>NZ_JBHTDM010000035.1:0-132505 GCF_042666535.1 Brachybacterium sp. GCM10030252
ACAGAGCCTCACACTGAGGAGCGGCAGCCACTGTACGGGCCAATCACCGGATGGAAGCGATCCAACCACCGCGACATCCGCGGCACCACAGAGCCTCACACTGACCGCACTGTACGCACCTCCGCGACCGTGCGGGAGCGCTCGGCGAGCAGCGCGGCGAGGTCGGCCGGTCGGCTCCAGAAGGGCCAGTGCCCGGTGGGGAGATCGACCAGGTCCAGGTGCTGGACCGCGGTCACCGGTGCCATCATCGGGTGACCCGACTCCGCCATTGCCGTGACGTCCTGGGAGGTCAGGGAGCTGCAGATCATGGTCGCCGGGATCCCCTGCCACCGGTCGTCCTCCACCCTCAGCACGCCCCGCATCACCGGACCCGGCTGGGGGACGGAGCGCTCGCGGAACCGGTCGAGCTGCGCAGAGGAGAGCCCCTCGAGGCTCGCCTGCTGCCCGAGCTCCTCGAATGGTGGGAGCGGGACCTCGGCGACCTCCTCGGGCAGCCCGGGGGCGGCGACCGCGCCGTCGAGCTGTGGGCCGCTGTCCACCCAGACCACGTGGTCCACGAGCTCGGGCCGGCACCCCAGCAGCCGCATCACCGGCAGATTGGCCCCGCTGTGCGCGACGAGGACCACCGGGCCCGCCGAGTCCGCGAGACGGGAGACCACCTCGCCGAGGTGGGACGCCTGGTCCTCGAGGTCGGAGGAGGCCCGCCGCGGGGCGGCGGGGTCCATGCCCGGCAGGGTCACGGACTCTGCGGGGATCCGCTCGTCAGTGAGGGAGTCGACGACCTCGTCCCAGGCCCAGCCGCCGAGCCAGTGCCCGGGGACGAGGACAAGAGTTGCGGGTGTGCCCGGTGTCTGATCGATGCTCATGCCCTCACGGTAGGTCGCGCAGAGGACACGATCTGTCCTCGAAGAGGGTCGGACGCGCTGTCGGCCACAGGGACGGGGTGGAGTGGCCCGCGCCGAGGTCACTCCTCCGGTGCCTGCTGTCCCGTGCGCTCCTGCCACGCCCGATAGTGCTCCCAGTCGAACAGCCCGTTGCCCGCGGTGATCGTGGTGCCGTCGCGTGCCCTGAGTCTGGTCTGGCTGGTTCTCGAGATGTTCGTGCCGTCAGGGCCGCCGGAGCCGATATAGCTGATGCGGGCGATGTCCGCATAGCGAATGGTCCGGGTGCGCCCCAGCATGCCCCGGGATCTGAAGGCGTCCGGCCCCGCCTCGACGTAGACGATGAAGAAGGTCCACAGCAGCAGGATGGCGATCAGCAGAAGCACGCTACCGGCGATCACATCGGCCCGGATCTCGGCAGGGTTTTCGCCCTTCGTGATCCCCGCGAGCACGAGCAGGACGCCGAACAGCAGGATCACGAAGCCGATCACGCCCACCAGTCGCGAGACGCAGCGGCGCTCGGGATGCCGCTTGCGGATCCACGGGCGCCGGACCAGGAAGCTCAGCAGCCAGAGGCCGACGATGATCGGGATGAAGGCGACGATCTCCATGACGGACATGTTTTCTTCCTTCCGAATGCTCAGGCCCGAGCAGCCACTCCCTGCTCCTGCCGGCGGATGGTGCCGCGCCGGGCGAACCAGGTGACGACGAAGCCGAGCACGAGGGCGAGGATCACGCCGATGTTGGAGTAGGCCCAGTTGCCCTCCCAGTAGGAACCGGCCGGGTCGTCCACGAAGGTGCCCAGGCCCAGCGGCTGAAGCAGGTAGCCCTGCCAGTTGTTCCACGGCGCGGCCTCGGTGAAGGAGTTCACGACCAGGCCCCAGCCGATCACCGAGGCCACCACCAGCGTGATCACCGAGGTCCAGTCCACGGCGCCGTAGCGGCCGCTCGGGTCGAACAGGGCCTTCTCGTCGTAGTCCGCGCGGCGGGAGAGGACGTCGGCGATGAGGATCCCGGCCCACGCGGCGATCGGCACGCCGAGGGTGATCAGGAAGCTCTGGAACGGGCCGATGAAGCTGGTGGCGAAGAACGCGACCCAGATGGTGCCGACGGTGAGGATCAGGCCGTCGATCGCGGCGGCGGCCGGGCGCGGGATCCTGATGCCCAGGCTCAGCAGGGTCAGGCCGGAGGAGTAGATGCCCAGCACCGCCCCGGAGACCAGGGTCAGCACCGCGACGATCCAGAAGGGGATCAGCGCCCACAGCGGCAGGATCGAGATCAGCGCGCCGATCGGGTCGCCCTCGATCGCGGCATTCAGATCGGGATCGGAGCCGGCCAGCAGCAGCCCGAAGATCACCAGCACCACCGGCGCGGCCGCACCGCCCACGGTGTTCCACAGCACGATCGACCCGTCGGACGCCGTGCGCTTCTGGTACCGCGACCAGTCGGCGGCGATGTTGATCCAGCCCAGCCCGAAGCCGGTCATCACCATCACCAGCGCACCGACCATCGCCTGCGGCGGCCCGTTCGGCGCCGACGCCACCGCGGCCCAGTCGATGGCGGGAATGGTCAGGGCCATGAAGACGATGGTCATGGCGCCGGTGGCCCAGGTCAGGATCGACTGCAGGCGCATGATCGTGTGATAGCCGAGCACGCTCGCCACCACGATCAGGGTGGCGATGAGGATCGCCGCGATCACGGTGACCGCCTGCCCGGAAGCGACCCCGAGCACGTCGAACACGGTGGCGGTGGCCAGCACCGCGGAGATCGCCAGGCTCGTCTCCCAGCCGATCGAGGTCAGCCACGAGACGATGCCGGGCACCTTCTGCCCGTGGACGCCGAACGCGGCGCGGGAGAGCACCATCGTCGGCGCGCTGCCGCGCTTGCCGGCGATCGCGACCAGCCCGCACAGGGCGAAGCTGATGATGATGCCGATGATCGCGACGATCGTGGCCTGCCAGAAGCTGATCCCGAATCCCAGCAGGTACGAGCCGTAGCTCATGCCGAACACCGAGACGTTCGCGGCGAACCACGGCCAGACGAGATCGCGCGGGCGCGCTGTCCTCTCTGACTCCGCGATGATCTCGATGCCGGTGGTCTCGATGACGCCGGCGCCGCCGACGGGGGCCGGGGGAGGCGTCGGCGCAGTGGTGCTGTCAGGGGAGGTCATGTCGGCTCCGGGAGAGAACGACCAGCGCACGGCCGGCCGACGGGGTGGACGGATGTCAGCTGCAGTGTCCCATGACGGCACTCAGCAGGCTCGCCGCCCAAACGCGGTGCCATACCCCCGCCGCGTGCTGGACGAGGCGGCCGACATGCTCGCCGGAGGCTCGGCGCGGTCCAGGAGATCGGGCCCCTCGGCGATCCGCGGCTCGGGAGGTGCAGCTGCGCCCACGGGACGGACCGCCGTTCCCGTCCCGCTCCGGGGCACCTACCGTCGGCCCATGCCCGTTCCGACCTACACCCACGGCTACGGTGCCGCAGTCCTCGGCAGCCACCGTCAGCGCACCGCCGAGAACTCCTCCGCCTACCTCCTGCCGCAACTTCGCGCCGGGCAGCGGCTGCTCGATGTGGGCAGCGGGGCGGGGACGATCACTGCGGGGCTGGCCCGGCTCGTCGGCCCGGAGAACGTGGTCGCCCTCGAAGTGGACGAGCACGCCGCCGGCATCACGCGCGAGGAGCTCGCCCGGCAGGAGCTGGACGCGGTGGAGGTGGTGGTCGGGGATGCTCATGAGCTGCCGTTCGCCGACGGCGCCTTCGACGTCGTCCATGCCCACCAGGTCCTCCAGCATCTGCCCCGGCCGGTGGTCGCCCTCGCCGAGTTCCGCCGGATCACCGGCCCGGGCGGGGTCGTCGCGATCCGGGACAGCGACTACGACGGCTTCCGGTGGTTCCCCGAGGACCCGTTGCTGGAGAGATGGCGCGAGCTGTACGTGCGCGCTGCCCGCGCCAACGGGGGAACCCCCGATGCGGGTCGCCGGTTGCTCGCCTGGGCGCACGAAGCGGGCTTCGGGGACGTCACGCCGAGCTCGTCCACGGTGCTGTACGCGACCCCGCAGACCCGCGCGACCTGGTCCGAGACCTGGAGCGGCCGGATCACGACGCCGCCGCTGGCCGATCAGCTCCAGCGCCAGGGGTGGGCCGACATCGACGAGCTCGAGGAGATCGCCGCTGCGTTCGGTCGCTGGGCCGACCACCCCGACGGCTGGTTCGTGCTCCTGCACGGCGAGATCCTCGCCCGGCCCTGACGGGCCATGCCCTCGTGACGCCGAGTCGGGTGCATCGATGACAGCCGTCATGGGCGCTGCTCGCCGTGGCTTCCTACGGTCGTGGACAGGGAAGGAGCCGCACCGGGCGGTTCCGCGCAGCAAGTGGGAGAGCCAGCGATGCAGACGCCGTATGACCGCACCGATGCCCCGCACGACATCCCCGAGGACGACGAGGCCGGACTGCGTCGACAGGCCGCCCGGAACATCCACGCCCGCCGCGGGTTCGCGGTCCAGGTGGCCGTCTATCTGATGGTCAACGGGATCCTGTTCTGGTCCTGGGCCAGCTACGGCTACGGGTTCCCCTGGCCGCTGTTCGTGCTGGTGTTCTGGGGGATCGGCCTGTTCTGGCAGGCATGGGAACTGTTCGGCCCGGGCGAGAGCGAGGACCGGGTCCGCAAGGAGATGGACCGGCTGAGCGGCCGTCGCTGAGCCCGCGGGGCCTCGACGAGACGGGCGCGGGAGCGTATCGTTGAATACGCAACCACCCTCGACGTTGGAGACGACATGAGCCTCAGCACCATCGCCCTCCGCGCCATCCCCGGCGCGTTCATCCTCAACTCCGGAATCGGCAAGCTCGGCATGCCGGCCGAGATGGCCGAGGGCCTCCAGGGCATGGCCGCCAAGGGCGTCCCGCCGCTGGAGAAGCTCACGCCGGAGCAGTTCGCGAAGTTCCTCAGCTACGGCGAGATCGCCGTCGGCGCCTCGCTGCTGCTGCCCTTCGTGCCCAACCGGATCGCGGGCGCGGCCCTGGCCGCCTTCTCGGGAAGCCTGGTCTCGATGTACCTGCGCACCCCCGAGATGACCGAGTCCGACGGCGTGCGTCCCAGTCAGGACGGCACGGCCGTCGCGAAGGACACCTGGCTGCTCGCGATCGCCGGCGCTCTCCTGCTGGCGGAGAAGAAGCAGACCAAGCAGAAGAAGTCGCTGAAGGCCTGACCGGCTGAACGCCTTCCTCGCCGACGGTCGGGCCCGTCGTAGGCCGGGCCCACGCCCGCCGGCGGCGGAGGTCGTCAGTCCCGGGCCGTGGATGTCGAGCCCTCGCTCTCGGCCAGGCGTCGCTCGATGAACCGCTGCTCGGCGGCGTTGTCCACCTGCTCGAGCGCCCGGGCCCACGCTGCCGCGGCCTCCTCGCGCCGGCCCACCTCGTCGCGGAACAGGGCGACCGCGATGTGGAAGGGATGGTGGCGGGCGAGTTCGGGATCATCGGCCAGCCCCTCGAGCAGTGCCAGCCCTTCCTGAGGTCCTCGTGCCCTCCCCACGGCAATGGCCCGGTTCATCCGCACTACCGGGTCCTCGCCGCGTGCCAGCAGCAAGTCGTACAGCGAGAGGATCTGCGGCCAGTCGGTGTCCTCGTAGCGCGCGGCCTCCGCGTGCACGGCGGCGATCGCGGCCTGGATCGTGAAGCGTCCGGCATCCGGGCGGCCCGCCGCCCCCTCGGCCAGTGCCAGGCCCTCGGCGAGCAGATCGCGATCCCACCGCGAGCGGTCCTGGTCCTCGAGTGGGATCGGCACGCCGTCGGCGTCCTGGCGGGCTGGGGAGCGGGCATCGGCGAGCAGCAGCAGGCCCAGCAGCCCCTGTGGTTCCGCGGCCGAGGGGAGCAGGCCGTGCGTGATCCGCGCCAGACGGATCGCCTCGGCCGTGAGCTCCTGCCGGATCGGGGCGTCACCACTGGTTGCGGCATAGCCCTCGGTGAAGATCAGCGAGATCGCGGTCAGCACCAGAGGCAGCCGGCGCTCGCGGTCCGCGGGATCGGCCGGCACCGTCAACGGGATCCGGTTTGCCGCGATCCGCTTCTTGGCGCGGGTGATCCGCGCCTGCAGGGTCGCCACCGGTACCAGCAGGGCCTGCGCGATCTCCGCGGTGCTCAGCGAGCCCACGAAGCGCAGCATCAGGGTGATGCGGTCGGCCGGGGCGATGGCGGGGTGGCAGCAACCCATGAGCATGGCGAGGCGCTCGTCGGGCAGGTCCCCGTCGGCGAGGACGTCAGCATCGGCCGGAGGCGTGGCCGCGGCCTCTTCGGCCACGTGCAGCTCCGCGAGCCGGCGGGCGTAGGTGGCGTCACGTCGCACGCGGTCCAGGGCGACGCGCTTGGCGGCGGTGGTCAGCCAGGCCAGCGGCCGTTCGGGCACGCCCTGCCGAGGCCACGTGCGCAGGGCGGATTCCATCGCCTCCTGGGCGGCGTCCTCGGCGAGTTCGAGATCGCCGAAGCGGCGCACGAGGGTTGCCAGCAGGCGGCTGTGCTCCTCCCGGTGGACCCGGGTCAGCACGTCGTCGGCGGGCGGCTCCTCGTGCGCCGCGGCGATGGCCACCGCCCTCAGTACTCCGCGAGCGGGCGCACCTCGATGCGGCCGCCGATCGCCCCGGGGCACTTGGTGGCCCAGGTCAGAGCATCGTCGAGGTTCGCGACATCCAGGACGATGGTGCCGCCGACGAACTCGCGGCTCTCGGCATAGGGGCCGGCGGTGATCACCGGTTCGGCATCGCGATCGGCCTTGGAGACGCTCGTGCCCTCGTCCGGATCGGTGAGGGCGAAGCCGCCGGCGAGCACGCCGGCCTCCTTCAGTTCCGCGTCGAAGGCCATGAACTCCTCGGGGTTCGGGCCCTCGTCGGTCTCGCCGCAGCGGTCATCGGCCATGTTTCCCATCAGCAGCAGTACGTACTTCATGCTCACTCCTCGGTGGTGCGGTGACCGAGCCGAGCGGCCCGGACACCACTATGACGAACGGGCGCCGAGCAGATCGACAGTTCTCCGGAATCGGATCGACGTCGCCGGGATCGCCCGCCCCGCCCCGTGCCGGGCACATCCCGCGCTGTCAGGCCACGCTGAGGCTGTCGATCATGGCCTGGAGGTCGGCGACCTGCTGCTCGTGCCCGGTGGCGGCACCGCCGTCGAACGCCGCGGGGCCCTCCGGCGTATCCACGACGATCACGGCGATCTCCCATGACTCCGTGGTGTCCAGCAGGCTGAGGTCCGAGAGCATGACCGTCGCGGTGACGATCCAGCCGTCGTGCCCGTCGACCGTGAAAGCCTCGTCGCGGTAGTTCGTCAGTTCAGGGTCCGGTCCGTAGATCTCCTGGGCCTGATCGCGCGAGATGCCGCACTGGAAAATGGCTCGCGCGGCGTCCTCGACGCCCGGGTAGCCGCCCTCGTCCTCGGGGAACTCCACGGCGCCCACGGCGGCGACGGAGTACCAACCGTCCTCGACCTCCTGCTCCGCGGCGGCGACATCGACCATGTACGAGGACTGCGAGCCCCAGTTGCTGCCGGTGCCCCAATCCGGCTGGACCGCGAACTCCAGGCCCCCGCTGCGCACCGTGCCGTCGGACTGCTCGGCCTGCGAGTTGTTGTCGTCGTGGACCGTGCACTCGGTGGTGGGCTGCTCGGTGAACGTCGGCTCGGCGCCGCCGGCCTCGTCCGTCCCCTCCTCGGAGGGGACGTACTCCTCGGGCCGGGTCTCCTCGGGATCATCGGCAGCAGAGGTCTCCTCGGCGGCGGTCGGATCCTCGGCGTCAGTCGAGAACACGGTCTGTGAGAGCACGAGTGCCACGATCGCGAGCACCACCACCAGGACGCCGACGCCGCCAAGGACGACGGCGATGATCGGACCCCTGCCGCCGCCACCGCCGGGAGTCCCGCCGTGCCCGGCACTGGGCCCGCTAGGCCCACCGACCCCATTGGAGCCACCAGCCCCGCCAGCAGTGCCCGGGATCGATGCCCCGCCGCCCGCGCTGCCGCCGGCCCCGCCGCTGAAGTCGGGCAGCTGCGGCGGCTCGAACGTGCCTGGACGGTCGGACATTGCTGCTCCCCTCGAGCCCTGCTCCCCGGCGCGGACGATACGCGTGCCCGGCCGCGGCCCAGCCTAGCGGCGGGGTCGCGGCTCCCGAGCGCGTCTCGGTACGCGAAATAATGCAAAGCATGAGTGGCGTAAATAGCAGAGGTAAGGCTAACCTCAGTGTGGCCGCGACGCGCTCCGCTCTCCCGGACCGGTCCCTTTCCCTCGACAGAAGGCAGCCCCATGACCTCCCACTCCCGTCTCTCCCGTCGCCACTTCAGCGCGCTCTCCACCGCCGGTGCTCTGGGCGTGGTCCTGACCGCCTGTGGCGGCAGCACCCAGGCCGCCGACGGCGGTGCGTCCGACGGGGGTGACAGCGGCGCGGCGGGCACCGTGGAGATCGAGGACAACAACGGCACCCAGACCGTCCAGACCCCGCCGGCCTCCGTCGTCGCGACGGACAACCGCACCTTCGAGACGCTCCAGGACTGGGATGTCACGCTCACTGCTGCTGCGCGCGCCCTGATGCCGACGACGATCTCCTACCGGCACGACGAGTCGATCATCGATCTCGGCAACCATCGCGAACCCGATCTCGAGGCGGTCGTCGCCGCCGAGCCGACCCTGATCATCAACGGTCAGCGCTTCGCGGACTACCACGAGGACTTCGCCCGTCTCGCCCCGGACGCGGCCATCCTCGAGCTCGACCCCCGTGATGACCAGCCCTTCGCGGACGAGCTCAAGCGCCAGGTCAGCGCCCTCGGGACGGTGTTCTCCAAGGAGGCCGAGGCCGAGCAGCTCGGCGCCGACCTCGATGCCACCATGGAGCGCGTCACCGCCGCCTACAACGGCTCCGACACCGTCATGGCCGTCAACGTGTCCGGCGGCGAGATCGGGTACATCGCCCCCGGAGCCGGCCGCACCCTGGGCTGGACGTTCGAGGCCTTCGGCTTCGTCCCCGCGCTCGAGGTGGAGGGCGCCAGCGACGACCATCAGGGCGACGACATCTCCGTCGAGGCCATCGCCGAGTCCAACCCGGACTGGATCCTGGTCATGGACCGTGACGCCGCGATCTCCGCCGACGACCCGGCCTACGAGCCGGCGGCCGAGATCCTCGAGGCCTCCGAGGCGCTCGCCGGGGTCACCGCCGTCGCCGAGGGCCGCCTCGTCTACATGCCCGCGGATACGTACACCAACGAATCGATCCAGACGTACACGGAATACTTCGAGGCCCTGGCCGACGCCCTCGAGGGCGCGGCCTGAGCCCTGGCGCGATGTCGTCCTCGTCCTCACCTCGGCCCGCTGCCTCGCCTCGACCCGCTGCGCCGACGGTCGCTCGGGCGCCCGACGGGGTGCCCGAGCGAGCTCGCGGCCGCGAACCGCTGCTGGACGCGAAGCTCGTCGTCGCCCTCGCGGTGGTGGCCCTGCTGCTGGTCGCGTCGCTGCTGACCGGGGTCTACGACGTGGTGGGAGCCGAGGACGGCGGCGAGATGTTCGCGATCACCCGGATCCCGCGCACCATCGCGCTGGTTCTCGCCGGCGCTGCGATGGCCATGTCCGGGCTGATCATGCAGCTGATGACCCAGAACCGGTTCGTCGAGCCGTCGACCACCGGCACCACGGAATGGGCCGGCCTGGGGCTGATCCTGGTGATGGTGCTCGCGCCGCAGGCCGGCCTCCTGACCCGGATGACGGTCGCGATCGCCTTCGCCTTCGTCGGCACCATGGTGTTCTTCGCCTTCCTGCGGAAGGTGACCCTGCGCAGCTCCCTGATCGTGCCGATCATCGGCATCATGCTCGGTGCCGTCGTCGGCTCCGTCTCGACCTTCGTCGCCCTCCAGTTCGACGCCCTGCAGAACCTCGGGGTGTGGTTCGCCGGCTCCTTCACCTCCGTGCTGCGGGGCCAGTACGAGGTGCTGTGGATCGTGGCGCTGGTCGGGGTGGCGGTGTTCCTGGTCGCCGACCGGCTCACCGTCGCCGGGCTGGGGGAGGACATCGCCACCAACGTCGGCGTGAACTACCAGCGGGTGCTGCTGATGGGTACCGGCCTGGTCGCCATCGCCACCGGCGTGGTCACCGTGGTGGTGGGGAACCTGCCCTTCCTCGGTCTCATCGTGCCCAACGTGGTCTCGATGATCCGGGGCGACGACCTGCGCAGCAACCTGCCGTGGGTGGCGCTGCTGGGCATTGCCGTGGTCACCGTCTGCGACCTCATCGGGCGCACGATCATCATGCCCTTCGAGGTGCCGGTCTCCCTGATCCTGGGGATCGTCGGCGCCATCGTGTTCATCGCCCTCCTGCTGAGGCAGCGCCGGCATGGGTGAGCGCACGCTGACCGGCTCGGCACCCGTCACGGGACCGGCACCCGCCGCTGGGGTGGCACCCGCCGCTGGGGCGGCGACCGGCGCGGACACCGGGCGGGCCGTGTCCACCTCCCCGGCCGACGCCGTCCTCGACGCGGCGGCCCCGCGCCCGCTGCCCCGGCCCCGCAGCAGCTCCGGTCCCTTTCCGGATGCCAGGTCCCGCACGCGCTACTGGAGCGTGGTCGGCGCGCTCGTGGTCCTCGCGGCCGCGTTCGGGCTCGGACTGCTGGCCATCGACAACCCGATGCCCGTCGGCACCCGGGGCTTCTGGCTGATCGCCGAACTGCGCGCGACCTCCCTGGTGGTCATGGCGATCGCCGCGTTCTGCCAGGCCACAGCCACCATCGCCTTCCAGACGGTGACGAACAACCGCATCATCACGCCCTCGATCATGGGCTTCGAGTCGCTGTACACCGTCATCCAGACCGCCGCCGTCTATCTGCTCGGCGTAGCCGGAGTGGTGGCGCTCCAGGGCACCGCGCAATTCCTCGCGCAGGTGGCGCTGATGGTGGGCCTCTCCGTGCTGCTGTACGGCTGGCTGCTTCGCGGGAAGTACGCGAACATGCAGGTGATGCTGCTGATCGGCATCATCATCGGGGGAGGGCTGGGGTCGGTCTCGACCTTCATGCAGCGCCTGCTGAGCCCCAGCGAGTTCGACGTGCTCAGCGCCCGCCTGTTCGGCTCGGTCACCAACGCGAGCGTCGAATACCTGCCCTACGCGATCCCGCTGTGCCTGGTCGCCGGGGTGCTGGTGTGGCTGAACGCCCGCCGCCTCAACGTCATCTCCCTGGGCCGGGACGTGTGCCTGAACGTCGGCGTGGACCACGGCCGCCAGACCATCTACACCCTGGTGCTGGTCTCGGTGCTGATGGCGGTCTCCACCGCCTTGATCGGCCCCATGACCTTCTTCGGCTTCCTGGTCGCGACGCTGACGTACCAGCTGATCGGCACCCACGACCATCGCCGGCTGCTGCCGGTCGGTGTGCTGGCCGGATTCGTCGTGCTCTCCGGGGCGTACTTCCTGATGAACCACGTCTTCTACGCGCAGGGAGTGGTCTCCATCATCATCGAACTCGTCGGCGGGTCCGTCTTCCTCGCCGTCATCCTGCGGAAGGGGCGCCTGTGATCACCATCGACGCGGTGCGGAAGCGATACACCTCGGGCTCGCGGACCATCGAGATCGGCCCGGTCAGCCTCGAGATCCCCGCCGGCGGGGTCACGGCGCTGGTGGGCCCGAACGGCGCGGGCAAGTCCACGCTGCTGACCATGGCCGGCCGGCTGCTGGGGATCGACGAGGGCGCGATCGAGGTGGCCGGGTACGACGTCGGCTCCACCGCCTCGAAGGACCTCGCGAAGATCCTCTCCGTGCTGCGCCAGGAGAACCACTTCATCACCCGGCTCACCGTGCGCCAGTTGGTGGGCTTCGGCCGCTTCCCCTACTCCAAGGGGCGGCTGACCAGGCTGGATGAGCAGAAGATCAGCGAGGCCATCGACTTCCTGAGCCTCGACGAGCTCGAGGACCGCTACCTCGACCAGCTCTCCGGCGGCCAGCGACAGCGTGCCTACGTCGCCATGGTCCTCGCCCAGGACACCGAGTACGTGCTGCTGGACGAACCGCTGAACAACCTCGACATGCGCCACAGCGTGCAGATGATGGGCCGGCTGCGGGACGCCGCCCGCGAGCTGGGCCGCACCGTCGTCGTGGTGCTGCACGACATCAACTTCGCCGCCCACTACGGCGACCACATCATCGCGATGAAGGACGGCGGTGTGGTCGAGGCCGGCCCGGTCGAGCAGATCATGGACGGGGAGGTGCTCACCCGGGTGTTCGACACCCCGGTCCAGGTCATCGACGGGCCCAGCGGCCCGCTCGCCGTCTACTACTGAGAGCAGGCGGAAGGCTGCGCCGACGTTCCTGCGCTCGGGGCCGACGACGCCCGACCCCGCGCCGGCGGCGCGGGACCCGACCCTGCGCCGGCGGCGCGGGACCCGACCCTGCGCCGGCGGCGCGGGACCCGACCCTGCGCCGGCGGCGCGGGACCCGACCCTGCGCCGGCAGCGCGGGATCCGCGACCTCGTGGGAATTGGAGCGCCATACCAACGCGGTCACGGATCCTGCGGAGGAGTCGCGCCGGGCCGCGCCGGGCCGCAGCGAGGTCGGGCCGGCGCGCGCCCGCCTCGGCGTCAGTCCCGCTTCTGGGCGGGGTCGAACCCGGCGCGGCCGTCGGGGCGATCCAGCTCGTCGATCGCGGCGATGTCGTCGGGGCTGAGCTGCAGCTGGACCGACTCCAGGTTCTCCACGATCCGAGAGGGCGTGGCCGATTTCGGGATCGCCACGATGTCGTGGGCGAGGTGCCAGGCGAGGACCACCTGGGCCGGGGTGGCGCCGTGGGCAGCGGCGATGCCGGTGATGACGGGGTTCTCGAGGAGGTCGGACTTGCCCTGGCCGAGCGGCCCCCAGGACTGGGTGAGGATGCTGTGCTGGGCGTGGGCCTCGCGCAGCTCGCGCTGCTGGAAGTAGGGATGCAGCTCGATCTGGTGGATCACGGGGGTGACGCCGGTGGCGGCGATGATCTCCTCGAGCTCGGCGAGCGGGAAGTTCGAGACACCGATCGAGCGGGTCAGGCCCCGCTTCTGCAGCTCGACCAGCGCCTCCCACGCCTCGACGTACTGGCCCTGGGACGGGACCGCCCAGTGGATGAGGTAGAGGTCCATGTAGTCCAGGCCCAGCCGCTCCAGGGACGCCTCACAGGCGGCGATCGCGTCATCGTAGGCGTGCTCGTCGTTCCACAGCTTGGTGGTGACGAAGAGGTCCTCGCGGGGCACGTCGGCGGCGCGCACCGCGCGGCCCACGCCCTCCTCGTTGCCGTACAGCTTGGCGGTGTCGATGTGACGGTAGCCGGCCTCGATGGCCTGCCCGGTCAGGTCGGCCGCGACCTCGTTGTCGACCTTGTACACGCCGTAGCCGAGCTGCGGGATCGAGTGGCCGTCATGAAAGGTCAGCGAAGGACTGGTGGACATGGTCTCCTCCTGGAGGGATCGGCGTCGCCGCCAGCCTACGATGGAGTCATGAGCTCGACGAGCCCGGGGCGGACCCGGTGACACCGGCACGCAGCTCACGTCTTGCACCGCTGGAGCGGCCCGTCCCCGACGGACCGCCCGCCTACGACCATGCCCGCGGGCACACCCCCGAGGGGCGGCGGCTGGACGTGTACGGACTGCTGGACACCCTGTTCATC
Source organism: Brachybacterium sp. GCM10030252 (assembly GCF_042666535.1). Lineage (NCBI taxonomy): Bacteria > Bacillati > Actinomycetota > Actinomycetes > Micrococcales > Dermabacteraceae > Brachybacterium > Brachybacterium sp. GCM10030252. Next base: position 13,526 of record NZ_JBHTDM010000035.1, read on the forward strand.
GCCACCGGCGTGGTGGTCTCGGTGTGGCTGGCGCTGCTGTACCTGATCGAGGGCTTCTCGCTGACGCCCATCCGGCTGCTGTACCTGGCTGGTTTCTGGATCCTGCTGACCTACATCACGCTGCCGCGCCTGCATCAGCTGATGACCTGGATCTATCTGCCGGACTACTTCTTCGGCCGCACCCGAACCACCGAGGGCGTGCTCTCGGACCCGATCAACCTCGCCTTCGACGGCCCCGAGCGCGATCTGCACGTGGCGATGCGCCGCGCGGGCTGGGTGCTCGCCGAGGAGCGCACCGTCTCCTCGGCCTGGTCGATGGTCCGCTCGACGCTGCTGCGCAGCTCGTATCCCTCCGCACCGGTCTCCGACCTGTACCTGATGGGCCGACGCCATGACTTCACCTACCAGCAGGAGGTCGGCGGGACCACCACCAAACGTCACCACGTGCGGTTCTGGCGGATGCCGCCGGACTTCGTGCTGCCCGGCGGCTACCGGGCGGACTGGCTCGCCGCCGGCACCTACGACCGCGCCGTCGGCTTCTCCTTCTTCACCCTCCAGGTCACCCACCGCATCGACGAGAACATCGACGTCGAGCGCGACTACCTGATCGACACCGTGCGCTACGCCGACCGGGAGATCCCCGTCGAGATGATCCACGAGTTCTCGACCGCGTACCACCACCGCAACGGCCAGGGCGACCGGTTCCGCACCGACGGCCACCTGCCGGTGATCGATGTGGCCGGCGCCGCCTCCCGGTCAGACGGGGCGACCGCGATGATGCTGCCCCGGCACCGGCCGACGGGGACCACCGTGATGAAGGCCCGCGCCCGCGCCGCGACCCAGTCCGCGCTGGCCGCGGCCCGCCTCACCAGTGGTGTCACCGGCCGCACCGATCTGGGCAACGAGATCTCTGCGCAGTGGCACGGGACGGTCGACGACTTCCACGAGGCCGTGGCCCGGGCGGCCGACCACCACCTGCCGCCGCCGACGGTCGCGTTCACCGGCGCCCTCGTGCTGCTGCAGGCGGGGCTCGTGGTCGCGCAATGGCTCACCCAGCTGCTGGGGACGAGCCCGCTGCCTCTGTTCGATGACGCGACGCTGCTGTTCCCCGGCCAGACCGGGTTGGGCGTGGCCTCCGGGTTCGCCCTGATGCTGGTGTTGCTGCTGATCGGGGTGCTGCGCCGCAGCCGCTGGGCCCGGATCGCCCTGATGGCTGTGTTCACGGCCGACGCGGTCGTGCGCCTGGCGCTGGCCACCTCCTCCGGCGGCGACGTGACCCACTCGCTGCTGGTCGGCGCCGGTGCCTCCGCCCTCGGCGTGCTCGCGATCAGCTCCGACGCCTCCCGCCAGTGGGTGCAGACGCTGCGCGTTTCCTCCCACGAGGACGAGGACGAGGACGAGGACGAGGGCGCGGACGAGGGCGCGGACGCGGACGAGGGCGCGGACCAGGCCGCTGGCGAGGGCCAGGCCGTGGGCGAGGACGTGGACGACGGCGAGAGCAGGTCCGAGGACCGGGACCAGGCCGGCGAGGTGGACGGCCACGCCCCCGGCGGGACGGACGACGGAGTGCCGCAGGCTGACCTGGCGCAGCCGGCGGAGCAGCCGGCGGAGCGGCCGGGCCAGCGGCGCTGACGGCCGCGAGAGCGGCCGGCGCAGCGGCGCTGATGGCAGCGAGAGCGTTCGGCGCAGCGCTGGCAGGGCTGGCAGAGCTGGCAGGGTTGGCAGAGCTGGCAGGGGCGGCAGAGCTGGCAGAGCCGGTCTGCTGAGGCCGGTGGAGACGCGTGTCCGCGGCCGGACCGGGCGCGGCGCAACACGTCGTTCTGTTTCCCGTCGGCCTCGGTGTGAGCACGGACACCACGGAGTAGAGTTCGCTGTCAGCTGTTCACGGTGTCCCTGAGCGCCGACGCTCATCGCGAGCCCGGCGCCACCTTGAGCGGCCCGCCCGAATCCCCGTTCCCCGGGAGGATCCTGATGAGCGAGCCCCACGAGCCTGCCCCGGCAGCGCCGGGCGACCCGGCACCGGTCGGCGGCGCCTCCGACCAGCCCGAGCTGAAGCAGGCCATCACCCCCAAGCTCCTGCTGCTGTTCATCGTCGGCGACATCCTGGGAACCGGCGTCTACGCCCTGACCGGCAAGGTCGCCGGGGAAGTGGGCGGCGCGGGCTGGCTGCCGATCATCATCGCCTTCGCCGTGGCCATGGTCTCGGCGCTGTCCTACGTCGAGATGGTCACCAAGTACCCGCAGGCCGCCGGTGCCGCGCTGTACGTCCACAAGGCGTTCGGCATCCATTTCCTGACCTTCATGGTCACCTTCGCGGTGCTCTCCTCCGGCATCACCTCGGCCTCGACCAGCTCGATCTTCCTCGCCGACAACGTGCTCAAGGCCTTCGGGCTCGACGAGACCCTCGGGGGCGCCGCGACCGGGACCGCGACGGCGATCTCGCTGGCGTTCATCGCCCTGGTCGCCCTGATCAATCTCTACGGCGTCTCGGAGTCGGTGAAGGCGAACGTCGCCCTGACCCTCATCGAGCTCTCCGGCCTCACCCTCGTCATCCTCGTCGGCTTCTTCGCGATCGCCGAGGGCAAGGCGGACTTCTCCCGCGTGATCCTGTTCGAGACCGCGAACGACAAGAGCCTGTTCATGGCCGTCATCGGCGCCACCGCCCTGGCGTTCTTCTCGATGGTCGGCTTCGAGGACTCGGTGAACATGGCCGAGGAGACGGTCAACCCGGTCAAGAACTTCCCGCGCGCACTGATCGGGGGCCTGTCCATCACCGGCGTGATCTACGTGCTGATCTCCGTGCTCGCCGTGGCCGTGGTCCCGATCGGTCAGCTCACGGAGGCGACCACACCGCTGCTGACCGTCGTCGAGGTCGGCGCCCCGGGCATCCCGATCGATACGATCTTCGCGTTCATCTCGATCTTCGCGGTGGCCAACACGGTGCTGATCAACATGATGATGGCCTCCCGCCTGCTGTACGGCATGGCCAAGCAGGAAGTGCTGCCCGGGTTCCTGCGAGGGGTGCTGCGCAGCCGACGCACCCCGTGGGCCGGGATCCTCTTCTCCACCGGCTTGGCCTTCGCGCTGGTGCTCACCGTGCGCTACGTCCTCGCCGAAGGCACCATCTCCGCTCTCGGCGGCACCACCGCGCTGCTGCTGCTGGCCGTGTTCGGCCTGGTCAACGTCGCGGTGCTGGTCCTGCGCCGGGAACCGGGCCGCGAGGGCCACTTCCGGACCCCGACGGTGCTGCCGGTGATCGGCGCGATCACCGCCTTCGCCCTGATCACGCCGCTGGCGCAGCCCGCGCAGAACTACATCATCGCCGGCGGTCTCCTCGCGATCGGCCTGGTGCTGTTCGCGATCACCTGGATCTATAACAGCGCCGTCCGATCCCGGCGCACCCGCATCCGCCACCCCGACGACCTCGGCTGAGCTCAGTTCCCGGCGGAACCCGGGCCTCGCCCGAGTCGCCGCCCTCTTCGATCGTTCCCCCAGGGAGATGCCATGACCACCGTCCTGCTGGCCTATGTCCCCAGTGCGACCAGTGAGGCCGCGCTCGCCTTCGCCGTCGAGGAGGCGAGGCGGCGCGACGCCTCCCTCCTGGTGCTCGCCTCCGAGCGCGCGCCGGACCCGCGCAAGGCCCGCGGCGTCAGCGACCCCCGGCCGCTCGCGGAGCGCCTGGCCGAGACCGGCCTCGAGCACGAGCTGCGCACCGTCCCCAAGCGCGACGACCCGGCCGACGACATCCTCGACGCCATCGAGAACGACGCCGTCGACCTCGTCGTGATCGGCATCCGGCGCCGCACCCCGATCGGGAAGATCCTGCTGGGCTCGACCTCGCAGCGGGTCGCGATCGAATCGCCCGTACCGGTGGTGCTGGTCAAGCCCGACACCTTCGTCAGCCCACCGCGGCCCTGATTCCTCAGCTCACCCAGGCCCTGAGCCTTCCGCCCATCGCGGCCCTGACCGGCACAGACTCCGTGCCAAGCCCGGGATGCCGCACTCGCGTCATACGAATTCCTCTCAGAGTTCACCCCGGTGTCGCCTCAGGGCGAGAACGGGATCACTTTGCTGGCGCATTGTCAGGTCGACTCCCCCCGTTATCGCGGCCGAGAGCACATCAACAGCAAAGGATCTTCCGATGGCCCTGATCGACCTGCCCCTGATGATGAAGGACTCCGTGCGCGGCAAGCGCTCGGCGGTGACGTGTGCGCTGAAGTGCGGTAACCAGTGCGCCTACGGCCCCTGCAACCACAGCGACAACTCCACCTTCCGCGACATCGCCTCCGCCGCGCTCTCCCGCCGCACCATGCTCGGCGGCACCGGCGGCGCCATCGCGATCGCCCTGGCCGGCACCCAGGGCGCCGTCGCGGCCCCGGCCGGCTCCTCCCCGGCGGCCCCGACCGTCGGCCCCGCGCCCGCCCTCGCCCCCAACGGCACCTCGCTCGACTTCGACGCGATCGCTCCGGTGAACTTCGAGACCGACGAGTTCACCGTGCCCGAGGGCTTCGAGTGGCACCCCGTGATCCGCTGGGGCGACCCGCTGTTCGACGACGCCCCCGAGTTCGACTGGAACGCCCAGAGCGCCGAGGCCCAGCGGGTCCAGTTCGGCTACAACAACGACTACACCGAGATCCAGGAGATCCCGGACACCGACGGCAAGCGCGCCGTGATGTTCGTGAACCACGAGTACACGAACGAGAACATCATGTTCCCGGCCGACACGGACCAGGACGACATCATCGAGATCGGCATGGCCGCCCACGGGCTCACCGTCGTCGAGCTCGAGCGCGAGAACGCCATCTCGCCCTACAGCTATGTCCAGGGCGCGGAGCTGAACCGCCGCATCCATCTCGACGACGAGTTCGCCCTGACCGGCCCCGCCGCCGGCAGCGACCTGGTCACGACCGCTGACGACCCCAAGGGCAGGACCGTCCTGGGAACGCTCGGCAACTGCGCCGGCGGCCTGACCCCCTGGGGCACGCTGCTCTCCGGCGAGGAGAACTTCCACGGCTACTTCCGCGCTCCCGGCACCTCCGAGGCCGAGCAGCGCTACGGCCTGGCTGACCGCGAGACCTCCCGCCTGTGGGAGCAGAAGTACGACCGCTTCGACGCCCGCAACGAGGGCTACGAGAACGAGCCCAACCGCTTCGGCTGGATCGTCGAGGTCGACCCGTTCGACCCTGAGTCCACCCCTCGCAAGCACACGGCGATGGGCCGCTTCAAGCACGAGGGCGCCAACGTGATCATCGGCGAGGACGACCGCGTCGTCGCGTACATGGGCGACGACGAGGTCTTCGACTACCTCTACAAGTTCGTCTCCAAGAAGAAGTACGTCGAGGGCGACCGCGACCACAACATGAAGCTGCTGGAGGAGGGCGACCTCTTCGTCGCCAAGTTCACCGGCAACTCCGCCGACGAGATCGACGGCTCCGGCGAGGTTCCCTCCGACGGCGCCTTCGACGGCACCGGCGAGTGGCTGCCGCTCGTGCTCAAGGGCAAGTCCCAGGTCGAGGGCTTCACCGTCGAGGAGGTCCTGGTCAACACCCGCCTCGCGGCCGACACCGTGGGCCCGACCAAGATGGACCGCTGCGAGGACGTCGAGCCCTCCCTGGCCTCCCGCCGCGTGTACGTCGCCTGCACCAACAACTCCGGCCGCGGCGTCGACGGCAACGCGCCGGCCGACGAGATGAACCCTCGCACGGAGAACCGCGACGGCCACATCGTGGAGATCGACGAGCAGGGCGACCAGTCCTCGACGACGTTCTCCTGGAACCTGCTGATGGTGTGCGGTGACCCCGAGCAGGGCGATCAGACGTACTTCTCCGGCTTCCCGCAGGACAAGGTCTCCCCGATCTCCTGCCCCGACAACCTCGCCTTCGACTCTGTGGGCAACCTCTGGATCTCCACCGACGGCGCCCCCTCCGGCATCGGCTACAACGACGGCCTGTTCCGCGTGACCCTGGACGGCGACAGCCGCGGCCGCGTCGAGCAGTTCCTCTCGGTCCCGATCGACGCCGAGACCTGCGGCCCGATCATCCGCGACCAGGACCAGACCGCCTTCGTCTCGGTCCAGCACCCCGGCGAGGACGGCGAGTGGGGCGACCAGCGCTCCTACTTCCCCGACTTCGACGGCGTCGGCCCCAAGCCCGCCGTGATCCAGGTGCTGCCGATCGCCGAGGAGCACCCCTTCTCCGACATGGGCCCCGAGGACGAGCACTACGAGTCGGTCATCTGGGCGTACGAGAACGGCATCGCCAAGGGCTACAAGGACGGCACCTTCCGTCCCGTCCAGCCCGTCAACCGTGACGCGATGGCCGCGTTCCTGCACCGCCTGGCCGGTTCGCCGGAGGTCACGCCCCCGCGCAGCGAGCCGTTCCGCGACGTCGAGCGCGGTCAGGAGCACTACGACGCGATCATCTGGGCCTACCAGCAGGGCATCACGACCGGCTGGAGCGACCGCACCTTCCGGCCCACCCAGCCCATCGCGCGCGATGCGATGGCGGCGTTCATGTACCGCTACGCCGGCTCGCCCGCCTTCGACGAGCCCACCGAGCGTCCCTTCGAGGACGTGCCCACGCACATCATGTACGCCAAGGAGATCGCCTGGCTCGAGGACCAGGGCATCTCCAAGGGCTGGAGCGATGGCACCTACCGTCCGCTGAACCCGATGAACCGTGACGCCACCGCGGCGTTCCTGCACCGCGCCCGCACGGAGCAGAACATCACGTTCATGGGCGGCTGATCGCCGGTCCCCTGCATCGGGTGACCGACCCTCCGGTCCCGACGACGCGACGGCCCCGCAGCCACACGGCCCCGCAGCCACACGGCCCCGCAGCCACACGACTGCGGGGCCGTTGGTCGTGGCCGTCCGTGGTGCGCATGACCGCCGCGCCGGGATCGGCTCCGCCACTGCGGGGTCGGCTCGGCGGGGCCGGCCGGTGCCTCGGCGCAGTCTGGAGCACCCTCGAGCGCGTGATTCCGGCCACGGAAACGGGGCGTGAGGCGTGTGGACGAGGCTTATTTATCTCGCGTGTTTATCTCGCGTGCGCGCGCGGGCCCGTCGGAGTGCCCGGTGGGCGTCCGGAACTTTGGCCGCCGCCTGCGGATCGGTAGGATCACGGCCATGCCCCGCCCCGCCACGTCCGACCGCTCCCGGCCGGGGTGCTGACGGTGTCGGTGCTCTGGACGCTCCTGATCCTGCTCGCCACGGCCGCGCTCACGCCGCTGCTGGACCGGGTGCTCGGCCGCGCCGCCTGCTGGGTGCTCGCCGGGCTGTACCTCGTGGCCACCGCGACCCTGATCCCGGCCGCCTCGGCGGTCCTCGCCGGCGCCGGCGACGATCCCGCTGCTGTGTTCACGATGCCGTGGGCTCCGCAATGGGACATCGATCTCGCCCTGCGCGCGGACGGCGTCGGCATCGTCTTCGCCATGATCGCCCTGGTCATCGGCGCGATCGTGCTCGCCTACTCGGCGCGATACTTCGAGCCCGGGCGCCACCTCAGCTTCTCCCTGGTGATGGTGCTGTTCACCCTGTCGATGGTGGGCCTCGTGCTCGCCGACGACCTGGTGCTGCTGTTCATCACCTGGGAGCTCACCTCGATCGCCTCCTTCCTGCTGATCGCCCGCTCGGGCAGCGCCGGCCAGGCCGCCTCGATGCGCACGCTGCTGATCACCTTCCTCGGCGGCCTGAGCCTGCTGACGGCCGTGTCGCTGATGGTGGTGCGGCTGGGCACCACCTCGCTGCACGAGGTCCTCGCCTCCGATGTCTGGTCCACCGACCCCGGCTTCGCGACCCTGGTGGCGGTGCTGGTCGCCGTCGCGGCCTGCACCAAGTCCGCCCAGTTCCCCTTCCACGTGTGGCTGCCCGACGCGATGGCCGCGGCCACCCCGGTCTCGGCGTACCTGCACGCGGCCGCCGTGGTCAAGGCCGGCATCTTCCTGCTGCTGCGCTTCAGCCCTGCCTTCCACGACGTGCTGGCGTGGAACGTGCTGCTGATCGTGGCGGGCCTGATCACCGCCTTCGTCGGCGGATTCCTCGCCCTCCAGCAGCCGGACCTGAAGAAGCTGATGGCCTACTCCACGGTCAGCCAGCTGGGCCTGATCGTCACCGTCATCGGCGTCGGCACCGAGGCGGCGATCCTCGCGGCGGTGGTGCACACGATCGCCCACGCCCTGTTCAAGTCCGGGCTGTTCATGATGGTCGGTGTGGTCGACCACGCCGTGCACACCCGCGAGCTGCGCCGGATGCCGGCGCTGCTGCGCGCCATGCCGGGCTCGTTCGTCATCACGCTGCTGGGCTGCATGTCGATGGCGGGCCTGCCCCCGATGCTCGGCTTCGCCTCCAAAGAGTCGCTGCTGACCGGCGCCCTCGAGGCCCATGGCCCGGCCTGGGTGGGGTGGACGGTCGCGCTCGGCATCGCCGGGGCGAGCGTGCTCACCTTCGCCTACTGCGCCAAGATCGTGCTCGGCGTCTTCGTCGACGGCCGGGACGAGCACGCGCTCGCCCGCACGGACGGCGTGACGCCGGCCCAGGAAGCCGGCAGCACCGATCCGACCGGGGCGACGGTCCGGGCTGCCGACGCCCACCGTCCCGAGGCGCTGTTCCTCTGGCCGGCCGCCCTGCCCATCCTCGCCGGGCTGCCCCTGGCCCTGTGGGTCGGCGTGCTGGACACCCCGGTCTCCCGGGCGATGGAGGCCGCTCTGGGCGGCGAGCACCACGCTCACCTCGCCCTCTGGCACGGCATCACCCCGGAGCTGGGCCTCACCGCCGGCGTCATCGTGCTGGGCACCGTGATCGCCCTGGTCCGCCGCCCGCTGCTGCCCGCCCTGGAGGCGCGCCCGTTCCCGGTCGACGGCGCCCGCGTGCTGACCGCCGTCGACCGCCTGGCCGAGCGCATCGCGGCCGTCCTGGTCCGCCCGATCGCCTCGGACGACCCGATGCGGCACCTGGGCGCGATCGTGGTGGCCTTCGCAGCGGTCGTGCTGGGCTCGCTAGCGGTGCTGGCCGGCGATCTCGTCCCGCTGGCCCCCGGCACCAATCAGCCCATCGACCTCGTCCTGCTGGTGCTGATCACGGCCGCGGTCGTGGTGGTGTGCACGCGTCACGACCGCCTGGGCGCCGCGGTCGCCCTCGCCGCGATCGGGATCCTGGCGACCGTGCAGATCCTCTCCCTGGGTGCGCCGGACGTCGCCCTGACCCAGCTGCTGGTCGAGTCGCTGACGATCATCGTGATCATGCTGGTCCTCCAGCGCCTGCCCAAGGGCTTCGTGTTCCCGCATTGGCCCCGCCGCCGCGGCTCGATCACCATCGCGGTGCTGGTCGGCCTGGCCGCCGGGGCCGGCATGTTCCTGTTCGTGGGCCGACGGGGCCGCAGCGACGTCGCCCAGTACTACATCGACCACGCCGAGGAGATCACCGGCGGCCACAACATCGTCAACGTGATCCTCGTGGAGTTCCGTGCCCTGGACACCCTCGGCGAACTGTCCGTGCTCGGCATGGCGGGCATCGCGATCGTCGCCGTGCTCTCCAGCATCCGCGACCGGTTCATCGACCCCGACGAGCCCACGGACCATCAGCCGGCCGACGAACCGCAGCTGCGGCCCGAGGGCACCTCGGCCCATCGTGCGATCGACTCCGCCTGGGGCAACGCCGCCGCGCTGCAGCTGATGGTGCGGGTGACGGGACCGATCCTGGCGATCATCTCGGTGATGCTGTTCCTGCGCGGGCACAACGCTCCCGGCGGCGGCTTCATCGCTGCCCTGGTCGGCTCGGCGATCGTGGCGCTGCTGTACCTCTCGACCTCCATGGACCGCCCGATCGGGCCGCCGAAGCTGCCGGTGGTGCTGATCGGCGGCGGGATCGGCGTCGCGCTCGGGGCCGGCTTCCTCGGGTACGCGAAGACCGGGTTCCTCGAACCGCTGCACGGGTACCTGCTGGGGGTCCACGTCTCCACCTCGATGATCTTCGACCTCGGGGTGTACCTGGCGGTGCTGGGGCTGGTGATGATCGCGGTGAACCTCCTGGGCGTCAGCGCCACCCGCGGTGACGTGCCACCGATCGAGGGCACCCGCGAGCGCACCGATGAGGCCGTCGAGGGCGAGCTGTCCGGCCCCCTGGAGACCACCCGCGGCGAACCCGCCCCCCGCCGGCGCCGCGTGGGGATGGGCACCTCCCATCTCACCGCCGGCACCGAACCGAAGGAGCCCGGTCGCCGATGATCCTCAGCCTGACCGTGGCCGTCCTCGTCGGCGGCGGGGTGTACCTGCTGCTGCAGCGCTCCATGGTGCGCGCCGTGTTCGGCATGACCCTGCTCAGCCACGCCGCGAACTTCATCCTGCTGGCCAGCGGCGTCCCCGGATGGCGCGCTGAGCCGCTGACCGATATCTCGGCCCGTCCCGAGATGGCCGATCCGCTCCCGCAGGCCTTCGTGCTCACGGCCATCGTGATCACCATGGCCGTTACCATCTTCATGCTCACCCTGGCGGTCATCGGCCACGACGACGACATGTCTCATCACCCGAAGACCGGCGAGAGTGAGGACTCATGATCCCCGCCGTCGCCCCGTCGCTGCTGCCCCTGTTCGTGGTGATCCCCCTGCTGGGAGCCGCCGCGCTGGTCCTCGTCCGCCGCCATCTCGTCGAGAGCGTGCTGCTGATCGCCGTGCCGGTGATCTCCGGCGTCGGCGCGATCTGGCTGCTGGCGTACCACCGCAGCGAGCCCGTCGTCGCCCACGCCGTCGGCGGCTTCTCGGACGTGCTGGCGATCCCCTTCGTCTCCGATTCATTCAGCGCGCTGATGCTGCTGGTCACCGCGGTCGCGACCCTGGCGGCGAGCGTGTTCCTGCTGCTGACGGGGGAGTCCCACTACCGGTTCGTGCCGCCGCTGGTGCTGCTGCTGACGGCGGGCGTCAACGGCGCCCTGCTCACCGGGGACCTGTTCAACCTGTTCGTGTGGGTCGAGGTCATGCTGATGCCCTCCTACGCCCTCATCGCGCTGACCGGGACCTGGCGGCGACTCGGCATCGGCCGCCTGTTCGTGCTGGTCAATCTGCTCACCTCGACGGTGCTCGTGATCGGCGTGGCCTTCGTGTACGGCGCCGCGGGCACGGTGAACCTCGCGGCGCTGGCCGGCGCCGGCAGCGAGGATCCCGTCACCGCCGCGGCGCTGGCCGTGGTGCTGCTGGCCCTGGCGGTCAAGGGCGGCATGGTCCCGGTCCACTCCTGGCTGCCGCGGGCCTACCCGGCGACCTCGGCGGGGATCATGGGCCTGTTCTCCGCCCTGCACACCAAGGTGGCGCTGTACGCGATCTACCGCATCATCACGGTGACCTTCTCCGACGGGCTGCCGTTTCTGGCCGTGCTCGCCGTCCTCGTGATCGCAACCATCCTGGTCGGTGCGTTCGCCACCGCCGGCGCCTCCCGCGTCCGCACCGCGATGGGTCACCAGATGGTCGCCGGCGTCGGCCACATCCTGCTGGGCCTGGTGCTGCTGACCCAGCTGTCCCTGACCGCCGGCATCCTCTACCTCGTCCACCACGTGGTGACGATGTCGGCGCTGCTGCTGACCACCGGCGCGGTCGAGCACACCTACGGCTCCGGCCGTCTCGACCACCTCTCCGGGCTGGCGCGGCGCGACCCGTGGGTCGTCGGGATCATCGCCCTGGGCCTGTTCAGCCTCGTCGGCCTGCCGCCCACCTCCGGACTGTGGGGCAAGGTGGGTCTGCTCAGCGCCTCGGCGGAGCAGGCCTCCACCGGTGAGGGGGTGCTGGGCTGGGCGGCCGTCCTCGCGGTGGTCGTCGCGTCCGTCGGCTCCCTGCTGGGCCTGCAGCGCGTGTGGCGCGGCATCGCATGGGGCGAGGACATGACCACCTACCGACCCGATGACCCCCGCACCGGCCGTGGGGCAGAGACCCCGCTGCCGGACGAGGTGCGCGTGCCCTGGCGCCTCGCCCTGCCCGGCGCGTCGATGATGGCGCTGTCGCTGGCGATGTTCGTCGGCATCGGCCTCCTGCTGCCGACGGTGGACCTCGCCGCCACGGACCTGCTGGACGTCGGCGCCTACGTGGAGGCGGTGAGGGGCGGATGATGCGGCTGTGGTACACGCTGTCCTACGCGCTGTGGATCCTCGTCGAGATCCTCAAGGGCTCGGTCGAGGTCGCCAAGGGCGTCTACACACCCGGAGTGCACAGCTCCCCGGCGATCGTCGAGTACCGTCTGCGGGCCACCACCGACATCGAGATCGTCGCGATGGCCTCCTCGATCACGATCACCCCCGGCACCCTCGTGGTGGGCACGGCGCACGGCACGGCCGAAGAGCGGCCCAGCCTGTTCGTCCACGCCCTGTTCGCCACCTCCCGTGAGCAGGTGCTCTCCGACCTCGCCGAGATGGAGGAGCGGCTGCTGCGCGCCACCCGCGGGCGGGGCGGGGCGGATGCCGCCCTGCATCCCCGCCGCGGCGGACTGGCCGACGAGCGCTACGCCGATGGCCGGGAAGCACGTCGCATCCACGACAGCGGGGGCCGCAGCGGTGACCGGGAGCAGGGGCAGGCCCCGCTCGCGACCGGCTCGGAGGGGTCCGACCCCTCGGCGGCCGGCCCGTCGGCGACCGGCCCGACGGCGGGCGGCCCGACGGCGGGCGACCCGTCGGCGACCGATCCCTCGGCGACCGATCCGGAGGAGGAACGATGACCATCGTCCTGTGGCTGACCACCGCGATGCTGGGTGCGACGATCCTGGTCGGACTGTTCCGCATGGCCACCGCCCCGGACCCCGCCAGCCGTGCCGTGGTCGGTGACCTGGTGTTCTTCTCCGGCGTCGGCGTGATCATCATCGTCGGCCTGATCAAGGAATCCGCCGCGGCGGTGGACGCGGCGCTGATCGCCGCCGTGCTCGGCATCCTCTCGACCGTCGCCCTCGCCCGCATCCTCACCAGGGGGCAGCGATGAGCGCCGCACTCGATCTCGTCGTGACCGTCGTGACCGCCGTGCTCCTGCTCGGCGGCGCGTTCTGGATGCTCACGGCCGCCCTGTCGATGTTCCACGCCCGCGACGCCCTCAGCCGCATCAACGTGCTCTCCCCGGCCACCGGCCTCGGGCTGCCGATGATCGTGGTCGCCGCGTTCCTGCGCCACACCCAGATCAGCGGCTTCGAGGTCGCGATGCTGGTCAAGTCGATCATCACCGTCATCGCCCTGATCATCGTCTCCTCGATTGCCTCGAACGTGCTGGCGAGGGCCGCCTATCTCTCCGGCTCCCCGGTCGACCCGCGCACCGCGCCGCAGGATCTCGCTCGCGCCCCCGGTGAGGGCGAGCAGACCCCGCACACCGAGGTGCGCCCGGGTGAGGAGATGGGGCCCGACGGCCGGTAACACCCGGGTGACGTCTGTCCACAGCCGCCGTCGGGGCCCGGCGGGGCCCTCTACTGTGGGGCCATGGTGACGACACTGCCCTACGGCTCCTGGCCCTCGCCCATCACCGCCGAGCAGCTCGCGACCGGCGGGACCAGGCTCGGCGCCCCGCGCCTGGTCGGCGACGCCGTGTGGTGGACCGAAGGCATCGCCACCGAGGGCGGGCGCCAGGCGATCGTGCGCTCGGCAGGAGCGGTCGACGTCGCCGGCCGTGACGACGATGCGGCAGCTGCTGCGGTCACCGTCCTGCCCGCGCCGTTCAACGCGCGCTCACGCGTGCACGAGTACGGCGGAGCGAGCTGGACCGTCGTCCCCGGCGCCGCCGGGACAGGCTCCGAGCCCCCGCTGGTGGTGTTCGTGAACTTCGAGGACCAGCGCGTCCACGCCGTCCGGGAGGGCGAGCAGCCGCGCCCGCTCTCGCCCCTCGGCCCCGAGGTCGATTCCGCCCACGGGCCCTCGCTGCGCTGGGCCGACCCCACACCGGTCACCCTGGCCGACGGCACCGTCGAGATCTGGTGGATCTGCGAGGACCACACCGGTGGTGACCAGGGCCCGCGCGCCGATGCCGACGGCGCACCCCACATCGAGCGCTACGTCGCGGCCGTGCCCCTGGACGGCTCGGCCGCCGAGGACCCGTCCGCCGTCCGGCGCGTCACCCCGGCCTCGCGGTTCGTCGCCCATCCGCGCATCAGCCCGGACGGGACCCGGGTCGCCTGGCTGAGCTGGGAGCACCCGCAGATGCCGTGGGACGGCACCCAGCTGCACGTGGCACCGCTGGCCGGAGGCAGTGCGGGCACCGGTGACGTGATCGCGGGCGGTCCCGAGACCTCCGTCCTGCAGCCGGAATGGCTCGACGACCAGTGGCTGATGTTCGTCTCCGACGCCTCCGGCTGGTGGAACCCCTGGACCTGGTCGGCCGAAGCCGGCGCCCGGCAGGTCCTCGAGCTCGACCAGGAGTTCGCCGGGCCGATGTGGACCCTCGGCAGCACCTGGTACCAGGTGCTCGACGCCGACCGGGCTCTCGTCCAGTACGGTCGCGCCGCCGCGAACCTCGGGGTGCTGAGGCTCAGCACGGCCGAGCTGACGCCGCTGGAGTGCCCGCTGACACAGATCAGCGCCGCCCTCGTGCGCGCCGACGGGCTGGTGGTGCTGGCCGGGGCATCGCCGACGCAGTTCGCCGCGATCCACACCGCGCGACTCGAACTCGCGGCCGGCCACGGTGACCGGCCCGCCGCCGCGACGGATCCGTCGACGGCCCCAACGTCGGCGGGCGATGGTCCGTCGGCCGTCCTGTCCTCGCTGACTCTGCTGCGCTCCTCGCGCAACGACGCCCCGGACCCCGGCGCCCTGCCCGTCGGCGAGAGCATCGAGGTTCCCCTCGCCGAGGGCGGTGTCGTCCACGCCATCGTGTACCGGCCCCGGCAGGACGGCATGACTGGCCGCGAGGGAGATCTGCCGCCGTTCATCGCTCGCGTCCACGGCGGTCCGACCGGGCACGTCCCGCCGGTCCTCTCGCTCCCGGTCGCGTACTACACCTCCCGGGGCCTGGGCGTGGTGGAGGTCAACTACGGCGGCTCGACCGGCTATGGCCGCGCCTACCGCAACCGTCTGCGCGGGCAGTGGGGCGTGGTCGACGTCGCCGACACCGTCGCCGTCATGGAAGATCTGGTTTCCCAGGGAATCGCCGACGGGAAGCGACTGGCGATCGAGGGCGGCAGCGCCGGCGGCTGGACCACGCTCGCGTGCCTGACCCGCACCGACACCTTCGCCGCGGGCGTCTCCAGCTTCGGCGTCGCCGAGCTCGAGAAGTTCCGCCTGGACACCCACGACTTCGAGTCGCGCTACATCGACGGCCTCGTCGGCCCCTATCCCGAGCGCCGCGACCTGTACGTCGAGCGCGCCCCGCTCAACCACGTCGACGAGCTCGAGGTGCCGGTGCTGCTGCTCCAGGGCGACGAGGACCGGATCGTGCCGCCCAGCCAGTCCGAACTGTTCCGTGACGCGCTCGCGGCCAAGGGGATCCCGCACGCCTACCTCCTGTTCGAGGGGGAGCAGCACGGGTTCCGCAAGGCGGAGTCGATCATCCGCGCCACCGAGGCGAGCCTGTCGTTCTACGGGCAGGTGCTGGGATTCAGCCCGGCGTGCGTGCCGGTGCTCGAGCTGCAGCGCGACTGAGGGCGGCGGGATGAGCATGGGGCCAGAATCCGGGCAGGGACCGGGTGGCACGGGATCAGGCGCATGGCCGGGTTCAGGAGGCGGACCGGGCGCAGGGGCGGGTCCGGGAGGCGGACCGGGCGCAGGGGCGGGTCCGGGAGGCGGACCGGGCGCAGGGGCGGGCTCGGGAGCGGTGTCGCGCCCCGTCGCGCAGCCGCTGCGACCGGCCACCGCCGCCGTCGTGGTCGCGGCGGCTCTCGTGGTCGCCATCGCCGCCGGGCTGGTCTTCGGTCTCAGCGAGAGGCCGCTCATGGCGTGGGCGGCTGGCTCGATGGCCCGCGAGGTGGCCTGGGTGCTGACACTGATGGGGCTGTGGGCTCTCGAGGCCGGCCTGTCCTTGGCCTTGCTGATCCTGGCCATCCTGGTGGTCGTCAGGGGCGCCGCGAACCTGCGCCGGGGCGGGATCTTCATCCTCGTGGCGGCGGCGATGGGGCTCTTCGGGATGTTCGGCCTGTCGTTCGAGACCTACGGAGATCCCCCGGGCCTTTCCACGGTCGAGATCGTCTTCACGGTTCTCGAGGTCCTGGGCGGGCTCGTCCGCATCGCGCTGCTGCTGGCCGGCGTCGTGATCATGGTGCGCGGCGTCCAACGGCTCCGGCGAGAACGCGGCGCACGGCCACGAGCCTGACCCTGCGCCACTCATCGACCGCCACCCCGCTCGGCCCATCGTGACGAGTGGCACATCGCCGGGCGTCCGGCTACCGTGGTCGACGGCGTGCGGCGGCCGACGGACCCACCGGCAGCGGCGCCAGGCAGGTCTCGTCGTCGCCGGCGCACGAGCCCCTTTCCTGCCGCGACGCGATGCGAAGGAGCTCCCATGGATTCCCGGACGACGCCGAGCAGCGACGAGAACCCCGAGGCCGGAGCAGTCGGCCGCGGGGGAGAGCCCGGTGGCGGTGACACGTCCGCCACCGGCGGCGATGCCGGTCGCGCGGGTGCCGTCCGCGGCAGCGGTCCCAGCTCCAGCGGCGGCCGCCTCCGCCGCGCCGGACTCACCCGCCGCGCGGGCCTGGCCGGCACCGCGCTGGCGGCCACCGCCACCGCCGTCGGAGTGCCGATCGCCGGCTGGGCGAAGGGCGATCCCGCTCCGCACAAGGACGAGCCCTCCTCTCGCT
The DNA here is from genome assembly GCF_042666535.1 of Brachybacterium sp. GCM10030252. Classification (NCBI taxonomy): domain Bacteria; kingdom Bacillati; phylum Actinomycetota; class Actinomycetes; order Micrococcales; family Dermabacteraceae; genus Brachybacterium; species Brachybacterium sp. GCM10030252. The sequence goes on from NZ_JBHTDM010000035.1 coordinate 30,263, forward strand.
CGGCCCTGGCCGCACCGGACTGGAGCCGCGGGAAACCCCACCGCCATCCCTGGGACCGCCAGCGATCGGGCAGGACGCTGCGAGAGGCCGAGCCCGGCTCCGTCGGCCTCGACGCCGACTCGCTCGAGGAGCTGCCCGCGATCATCCGCGCCGGCCTGGACCACGATCCGCCCCGCTTCTCCGGCGCCTCGCTGCTGGTCGCCTCCCAGGCGGGCATCGCCTATGAGCACGCCGACGGGTACGCGCTGCGCTGGAAGACTGCGACCGAGCAGCTGCCCGAGGATCAGTGGATCGAGGCGCGCAGCGACACGATCTACGACCTCGCCTCCATCTCGAAACTGTTCACCGCCACTTCGGTGATGCAGCTGATCGAGCAGGGCGAGCTGTCGCTGGAGGACACGGTCGCCTCGCATCTGCCGGCCTTCGCCGCGAACGGCAAGGCCGACGTCACCGTCCAGCACCTGCTCACCCACGTCGGCGGCCTGCCGCCCTTCATCAACCTCTACTCCTCCTACCCCGACGTGCCCTCGCGGCTGGACGCCGTGCTGACGGTCGCACCGCAGGCCCCGCCCGGCACCGAGTACGTCTACAGCGACCTCGGCCTGATCACGCTGGGGCTGATCGTCGAGAAGCTCGCCGGGCAGAGCTTGGACGAGTACGTGCGCGAGCACATCACCGAGCCCCTCGGCATGCACGAGACCATGTACAACCCGCCCGCGGAGCTGCGCCCGCGGATCGCCGCCACTGAGTACATCGACTACTACGGGGAGCTCGTCCACGGTCACGTCCACGACGAGAACGCCTACTCGCTCGGCGGCGTCGCCGGGCACGCCGGGGTCTTCTCCACCGCCCGCGACCTGGCCGTCTTCGGGCAGATGTTCCTCGGCGGCGGGCGCTACGGGAAGGCCGAGATCCTCTCCGCCCAGACCGTGCAGGAGATGTTCACCGACCGCATCGCCGCGGTCACCGGGGTCGGCGGTGCCCGCCGCGGCCTCGGCCCCGAGCTGGAGGCCTGGTACTACCACGCAGGCCTGACCAGCCCGTATAGCGGGGCGCACACCGGCTTCACCGGCACCTCGCTGGTGATCGACCCGCTGACCGACACCATCGTCATCATGCTCGCCAACTCCGTCCACCCCACACGCGAGTGGTCCTCCACCTCCGCCACCCGGCGGGAGGTCTCCACGTGCGTGGCGGGTGCCCTGGGCATTGTGCCGACGAAGCTGCGGGAGGGCTGGAGCGCTGGCGCCGAGGACGATTCCACGGCGACCCTCACGGCCGGCCTCGATCTGGGCAGCGGCGGGGCCCGCAGCCCGGAGCTGGTGCTGGATCTGTTCGCTCATCTCGAGACCGCGTACGACGTGCTGTCGGTCGAGGCCTCGCAGGACCAGGGCTCGAGCTGGTACCCGCTGGCCGGGACGCTCGAGGCCCGGCACGAGGAACCGGTCGACGTGCCCGACGGCCAGATCACCGGCTGGGGCCGACGCCAGCAGTGGACCGGCACGTTTCCCCTGGTCGACTCAGCGGGAGAAGTGCTCGGCGACGAGGTGCAGATCCGGCTGACCGTGACGACCGACGGCGCCACCCGCGGGCTCGGTGCGTGGGTGGGCCGGATCCGGGTAGTGGACGGGCACCACGAGCTGCTGGACACCGATCGTGCTGCGGACCGTGAGGTGATCGTGGCCGACGGGTGGGTGCTGGGGGAGTGAGCTGCCCGGCGGCGGGTCGCTCGGCATCTCCGCCTGACGGTATCGGCATCTCTGCCGGACCGCAGCGGGCGGGGCCTGGCTGCAGCGGGCGGGTCTCAGGCGTCGGCGGCCAACGCCCGCTCGATGTCGTCGGCGATGTCGGCCGGCTCCACCTTTGGTCCGTAGCGGGCGATGACGGCGCCGTCGCGGCCGACGAGGAACTTGGTGAAGTTCCAGCCGATCTCACCGGCGGGGATATCGCCGTGCGGACCGGCGTGCGAGCTGGTCAGCCACGTGTACAGCGGGTGCGCGTCCTCGCCGTTGACGTCGACCTTCGCGAACATCGGGAACTCGACGCCGAAGTTGACGGAGCAGAACTCGGCGATCTCGGACTCGGTGCCCGGCTCCTGGTGCATGAACTGGTCGCAGGGGAAGCCGAGCACCACCAGGCCGCGCTCATGGAAGCGGGCGTACAGATCCTGGAGCCCTGCGTACTGCGGGGTGAAGCCGCACTTGCTGGCGGTGTTGACCACCAGCGCGGCCGACCCGACGTAGTCGGCGAGGTTCTTGTCCTGCCCGGTGATCGTGCTCGCGGTGAAGTCGGCAAGAGTCGTCATGAGTCCATTGTGGACCTCTGAGATGTGGGCCTCACAGGGCTGGCCGGGCCGGGTGGTGCGGCCTCACGTCCGGGCCGGCGCCGGAGGTGTGACGGCGCCAGTTCTGTCGCGGCGCGCCCGGGTGTCGGTCGCTGCTCGTGAATGGTTCCTCCACAATGCTCATTCGTCCACATTATTCGGTGCTGGCTGGCGCAATTCGTTATGAGTGTCTAATTGCGGCTGATCGGAGCGTGCAGAGAGGGGGCGATGTCCGGCCGGCCGGCGTGAGGCGATGGCGCCGATGTGTGCTCCCCCTCGGTCACCAGCGGTGACAGTGCTGGGGGTGGGCGACTATGTGGCACGCAGAAAGTGTGGAGGAATCGTCGCAAAAAGTTGTCCACATTCCGGGGAACGAGGTTTCGATACGTGGTGATGCGCGAGAGGATGGAGCTATGTCCACATCACAGCAGTCACCACCTCCGGGAGAGGGCCCGACCGCGCAGCAGCCCCCGGGCCCGCCACGGTCGGTGGCTGCTGTGCGCGCCGCTGGTCTGGCGGGTCTTGCAGATCTGCTGGCCGATGACGGCTTCATCCTCGAATCGATCGCCACCGATCCGCGTCGGCTGTTCGAGGTCGGTACCCAGGAGCGAGCGGTGTTCACCAACCTCCTCGCCACGATCCAGGAGGCACGCAGCGCCCTGGATGCTCTGGAGGCGCGCACCGTCGTCGCCCTCGGCAAGGCGACCACACGGGATCTGATCGCCGCCGCCCGCGACAGCACGGCGCACGAGGATGCGGTGCTGCCTCCGATGGAGCGCATCAACCGCCAGTCCGATGCGGCCACGCGCCGGGACCTGTCGTTGATGACCCGGCGGTCCCCTGCAACTGCCGGCCGGACGTTCTCGGCGGCGCGACGCATGGTGGCCTCGATGCCCGAGATGCTCTCCGCGATGGGATCGGGCAAGGTCACCGCTCAGGTCGCCTATGCCACGGCGGACGCGATGTCGCCCATCGACGAGGATCAGCGCAAGACCGTCGATGCCATCCTCGGCGAACGCCTGCCGGACCTGGACGGGGCCGGGGTGCGTCAATGGCGCCGGGAGGTGGCCGCCGTGGCCGAGCACATCGACCCCGATGGGACGACGTACCGCCACACCAAGGCCCGCAAGGAACGCTGCGTGACGTTCACCCCGGGCGAGCACGGGATGGCGACTGTGAGTGCGCGACTGCCTGCGATCGATGCCCGTCTGGTCCACAAGCGGCTCTCGCTGGAGGCGGAGCGGCGCCGCGCCGAAGCCGACGGCACCCTCAGCCCCGGCGAGAACCACAGCACTCTGATGGCCGACGCCTTCACCGAGACTCTGCTGCGCCGTGAGGGCGGCATGGAGCCGGTGACCCTCGACGTGGGGGTGATGATCACCGACCGCGCCCTGTTCAACTCGGATTGCGGCGACGCCGCCCAGATCGAGGGGTACGGACCGGTGCCCGCCGAAGCCGTCCGGGCTCAGCTCCGGGCCGCTCTCGCCGAACCCCGCCAGCCTGCTGATCTCGCCGGGCCCGGCCAGGAGCCGCCCGATACCGCGAGCATCGACCGGGACCCGCTGGGACCGGACGGGCCCGCCCTGCGCGCTGTCATCCGCCGGCTGTACACCCACCCCACCTCCGGGGAGCTGGTCGGCGTCGAATCCAGGGCGCGCGAGTTCCCACCTGCGATGCGCCGGTTCCTCAGCTGGCGCGATACGTCCTGCCGGGGGCCGTTCTGCAATGCCGCCGCGCGACAGCGGGACCACATCACCCCGCATGCCGAGGGCGGGCCCACCAGTATCGACAACGGCCAGGACGTGTGTGCGCACTGCAACCAGAAGGAGCACGACACCCGCTCCGTGGTGCGAACCGCCGATCCTGAGCGCCCGGGCCACCGCGTGACCTGGACCGGCATGGCCGGCACCAGCCGCACCACCACGCCCAGTCCTCTCGCCCCGCTGCAATCACTGCCGGTTCCTACTGTCGGGGCCGACGGGGCCGACGGGGCCGACGGGGCCGACGGGGCCGACGGGGACGGCGGGGACGGTGAAGATGGTGGCGACAATGCTGAGGGTGGCAGTGGGGCCAAGAGCGGCAATGGGGCCGAGAGAGGCCATGGGGCCAAGAGCGGCAACACAGTTCCTGCCGACCGAGGTTCCGGTCCCACAGCATCCGGCAACCAGCGGTCACAGCCGTCTCCGGGCGATGTCACCGCAGCCTATGAAGCCCTCCATCGCGCCGGGCTGTTCGATCCTGAACGGCCGGCACCTCGGAAGCGGCGGAAACCACGCGGACGTCGTGCCCGGCAGGACCGAGCTAACCGACAGGAGCGAGGAGAGCGCCGATCACGTCGGGACCGACGAGAAAGTGCCGAACGATGAGTCGCGCGGCGGCGTCGATCTCGCCTGGCTGCGGCCCGATCGGACTACACCCCGTCGGCCGCCAACCGGAGTGCCACCTCGGCCGCCCCGTTCATCACGCCCGCTTCCTGCACGCATCGCGCGAACAGCCAGCGGCGCGTCCGCTGCGGATCCAGCCCGGCCAGATCAGACATGCGATCGGCGAACTCACCGGGCTGAGAGGTGAGGCGCTGCGGGTCATTGAGCATGTGCTGGAGGACGTCGTAGTGCGGGTCACCGACATATGGCTTGGGATCGATCAGCACCCACTGCCGTTGCCTGCCCTCTCCTCGCGCCAGAACGTTCGACGGGTGCAGGTCGGTAGCCAGAAGCACGGGCTCACCGCCCCACTGCCGAGGCAGCTCACGGAACAGCGCCAGTCCATGGTCGACAAGATCGTGGGGCAGAGGTGAGATCCCGTCGTCGGCGCGCTGCTGGGCGCTGTCCGCCCACCACGCACACATGTGGGCCAGCGGCCGGAACTGCGCTGCGTCGGACGGGGAAGCGATGACACTCGGCGACTCCCACATGCGTCGCAGGAGATTCGCGACCACCTCGTCGCGCTCCGGCCAGGTCAGCAGTTCCGCGAGTGGGATACCAGGCCGAATGCACTCCATGAGCAGCAGCGATGTCTCTCCGCGGCGCTCACTGTGCACCACCTCTGCTGCGCCGCGTCCCTGCCACAGGGCCATCCCTGGGGCCTCGTCGCGCGCCTCCTCGTGGGCCCACGCCACCTTCAGCACCAGCTCCGCGCCATGGCCGTCGCGCACCGGTGCCACCCACGCCGCCGACCCACCGGGGGAGAAGGGCGTCGAGACCGACAGCGACCATTCATCGAGCACCTCGTCGACGATGCCGGGCAGTCCGGAGCGCCAGGCGACGACGCCCGGCTCCTCGTTGTCGGCCAGGAGAGGCGGCAACGGGTATCCAGCGATCAGCGGAGGCGGGTCGGGGGCGTCAGTGGCACGGTCGATCCTGGAGGGACCGGTCATGACCATCTCCTGTGAGGACGAGGACGAGGAGGACGAAAAGCGAGCGCGAGAGCGGAGGCGGGGCGCACACCGAGCCTGCACCTGGGGACATATCGCGCCGGCGCAACCGGCCGACCCGTACAGCCCCGGCGGCTAACATTCTTCCGTGAAACCGTTCGTGCTGATCGCCACCCGCCCCGAGGACGACGTCGCCTACACCGAGAAGGAGTCCGTCCTCTCCTTCACCGGGCTGGACGAAGGTGATCTGATCTGGGCGCGACTGGACCGTGACCCGTACCCCGAGCTGGCGGCAGCGGACATCTCCGGGATCATCCTCGGCGGCAGCCCCTTCACCGTCTCCGATCCGGAGCAGACCAAGTCCGAGGCCGAGAAGCGCGCCGAGAAGGAGATCTTCCGGGTGCTGGACCAGGTCATCGCCGAGGACATCCCCTTCTTCGGCGCCTGCTACGGAATCGGCACCCTCGGCACGCACCAGGGCGCTGTCATCGACCGCACCTACGGGGAACCGCTCGGGGCCATCGACGTGACGCTCACGGCCGATGGCCGCCAGGATCCGCTGATCCAGGAGGCAGGACTCGCCGAGTCCTTCGTCGGGCTCGTCGGGCACAAGGAAGCCGTCCATACGCTTCCGGATCACGCGACGCTGCTGGCCACCGGCAACGCCTCGCCCGTGCAGATGTTCCGCGTCGGCACCCGCCAGTACGCCACCCAGTTCCACCCCGAGCTCGACATCCCCTCGATCATCGACCGCGCCCGTGCCTATCGCGACCATGGGTACTTCTCGCCCGACGAGATGGAGGACATCTTCGCCGCGCTCGAGAGCGTCGAGGCCGACGAACCCCCGAAGCTGCTCCGCGCCTTCGCGACGCTGTTCGCGCGCTGAGCCGTGTCCGCGCGCTGAGCGGTGTCCGTCCGCTGAGCCGTGTCCGCCCGCTGTGCCCGGCTCCGTTCCCGGCCTGCGCACCTCTGCTCAGGTAAGGTCCGCACCGTGCCCCGATTCACTCGCGAGCAGGTCCGACGCCGCCAGCTCGTCGCGGGCGGGCTGGTGCTGTGCCTGGTGCTCGTCCTCGGCGGGTGCACAGCCGTCCTCATCGGCGCTCTGCGCGGAGGGGGCGGGGCAGCCACCGAACCGGAACCCTTCCAGGCCGACGACGCCGCCATGACCGCACCCGTGACCCCGCCCGACGCGCCGGCGCGTGCCCAGTTGCCCGACGGGGTCGAGCTGGCCGAGGACGAGATCATGGGCCTGGACGTCTCCGCACATCAGCGGGAGATCGACTGGAGCCAGGTCGCCGCCGACGGCTACGGATTCGCCTACATCAAGGCCACCGAGGGCACCGGCTTCACGGACTCCCGGTTCGCCGAGAACTGGGACGGAGCCCGTGCCGCAGGAGTCACCCCCGGCGCGTACCACTACTTCACGCTGTGCTCACCGGGGGCCGACCAGGCCGCGGACTTCCTGGCCGCCGCACCGCCGGATGACAGTGCGCTGCCGCCCGCGCTCGACCTCGAGTTCGACGGCGCGTGCCAGCAGCGGCCCGAGGCGGCCGACGCGCAGGCCGAGATCGATGCCTTCACCGCCGCCGTCGAGGAGGAGTGGGGTCGGCGTCTGGTCATCTACTCCTCCTCCGAGTGGCGTGAGCACTACGGACTGCCGGTGACGGATTCGCGGCCCGACTGGCTGTTCTCGGAGACCAGCAGACCAGACCGGGCGGACTGGTCCGTGTGGTAGCTGCGCTTCGACGGCGAGGTCTCAGGCATCGAGGGCGGCGTCGACATCGACGTCGCCCGGATCGAGACGCTCCGCGAGCACGCGTCGATCCCCGCGGGCGAAGGGGAGCTGACCCACGAGCCCGAGGACGGCTGAGCCCGCGCGCACCACGGACCCGGTTGCCGATCGGTCGCGGTCCGTCGGCGGCGCCCCGCGCCGGGGCATGCTGCCGGCGAGGCCCTCAGTTCGGCAGGTCGTGGTTGACGGCGGTCTCGCGGTCGATGGCCGCGACGAGCTCGTCCAGGATCGTCGTCCAGTGCTCGAGCAGCCCCTGCCGTTCGGCCGCGCCCAGCAGGCGCTCCTGATGGATGGCGACCGTGGTGCCGCCCGAGGCCTCCAGCAGGGTCACCTGGAAGACGGTCTCGTGATCGAGGGTCGGCGGCGTCCAGCGCACGCGCACCCGTCGGCCCACGTGGCAGCCCACCACGCGGCCGCGGGTCTGACCGTCGTGACGCATGGGGGCGCCGACCATCTGCGGGACGTTCTCGACGCCCAGCCACTGCGGCAGCCACTCGGCCAGCAGCCGGCGCCAGACGTCCTCGAGCGGGGCGGAGAGAGTGCGGCGGACGCCGAGCTCCCACCCGGCGTCGCGGGTGAGGCCGGTGGGTGGGGGAGTGATCTCGGTCTGCATAAGACCACGGTAGGGCGGCCGACGGGGGCTCGGGAGGCCGCCACCCGAGCCGTCCACAGGTGTTCGATAACTGGTCGCCGGGGCGTCACCGCACGTCGACGTCAGCTCGCTCCGCCGCGCGAGGTGTCGGCGCGCTCCTGCATGCTGGGGAGATGGTCGATCCCGTGCTCCCGCTGCGTGCAGTACGCATGCACGCCCTCTCCCCGGCGGACATGGGTGAGTGGCCCGCGACCCTGCCGCCGATGGAACAGCTGCTGACCCAAGGACTGGAGTTCGGCCGAATCACGGTGCTGACCGGGGACAACGGCGCCGGCAAGTCCACCGTGGTCGAGGCGATCGCCGGCGCCTACGGGCTCAATGTCGAAGGCGGCGGCACCGGAGCCATGCACTCCACGCGCGCGACCGAGTCACCGCTGGTCGACCACCTGCAGCTGGTGCGCGGCGCGGGTGCGTCCAAGAAGGGGTTCTTCCTGCGCGCCGAGACCATGCATTCTCTGTTCACCTACTACGAGGAGATCGGCGTGGGCGGCGTGATGCACGAACGCAGCCACGGCGAATCGTTCCTGGAGATCGTCTCGGAGCGGTCGCGTATCGGCGGGCTCTGGCTGCTGGACGAACCCGAATCCGCGCTGTCCCTCAGCGGATGCCTGGCGCTGCTGGGACTGGTGCGCGACCTCGTCGCCGGCGGAGCGCAGATCATCCTGTCCACGCACTCACCGGTCCTTGCCGCTCTGCCCGGCGCTGATCTGTACGAACTGGGCCCCTGGGGCATCCGAGCCGCCACCTACGACGACCTGGATCTCGTGCGCACGTGGCGCAGTTTCCTGGAGTCGCCCCAGCGATTCCTGCGTCACCTGGGCTGATACCACCGGGGCCGTCGAGCGCTGTTCTGCTGCGCGTTCACGGCTGCAGACGGTGACGCTGCCAGGCGCCGTCGGCCGCGCGGTCGTACGCGATCCGATCGTGGAAGCGGTTCTCCCGCCCCTGCCAGAACTCCATCCGCTCCGCGAGCACCCGCAGGCCGCCCCAGAACGGCGGGCGGGAGACCTCATGGCCCTCGAAGCGGGCCTCGACCTCGTCGTACTGCGCATCGAGAGCGGCACGCGAGGCGATGGGCCGTGATTGGTGGGACGCCCACGCGCCGAGCTGCGCGCCTCGCGGACGCTGCGCCCAGTACGCGTCGGACTCCGCGTCGGAGAGGTGGCTGACGGCCCCTTCGATCCGCACCTGTCGCTGCATCGGGTACCAGGGCAGCAGCAGGGCGGCATGCGGCGCCGCATCCAGCTCGGTGGCCTTGGGGGAGGTCAGGTTCGTGTACAGCACGAACCCCTCGCCGTCGTGTCCCTTCAGCAGCACGGTCCGCGACCGGGGGCGGGGGCGGCCCATCGCATCCATCGCCACGGTCGAGAGCACCACGGCCGACGGGTCGGTCAGGTCGCCCTGTTCATCGCGCCGGGCGAAGGCCTCGTCCATCCAGATGTCGAACAGCGCCAGCGGATCCGACGGAGCATCATCGGCCAGCGATCCGGCCAGATAGTCGTGACGCTCGCCCGCCAGGCGCCCAGCGGGATCTTCGTTCATGTCCTCGACCTTCGTCTCAGAGGCCGCCGGCGCCCGCTGAGGCCGCGCGGCGGACAACTATGTCGTGCCCCTGATCCTAGGACGTTCGTCGCCGGCCCCGATGGGCGGCCTTCGGCCCGCGGGGATCTCCGAGCGGCCGCGCGGTCCGGATCGGCCGGAACTCCCCGGCGCGGGCCTTGGCGGCTCGGACGCTGCGGAGGGCCTCGAGGTCACCCCAGGCCGCGGGCAGGGGGCGATACTCGATGAACTCATGGTCGGCGGCACGGGTTCGGCTGGTGGCGATGGTCGCGTTCTTCATGACTCCACTCTGGTGATGGCCGGGGAGGCCCCGCGTCCGCCGGCAGGAGCGGAGCCGTCCACCCACGGACGGACCTCGGTGGCGGACCGGTGGGAGCCGCGGCGGACGACCACGAGCACGACGGTTGGCATTCCCACGTCGGATGACGGCCGGGCAGGCTAGCCTGCCGTAGTCACGGAACACTCGAATGACGTGGAGGGGCCCTCAATGGCGCACGCGGGCAGCAGACGGCGGCCGTTCGTCGTCGCCGCGATCGTGGTGCTCGCGCTGCTGCTGGCCGGCGGTGTCGTCATCGCGGCGCTCGCCGTTCGCGCCGATCCGGCGGTGGGTGACAGCCGCCCTCCCGGCACCGTGGTCGGCGACCAGGCTCCCCGCGGCACCCGGTTCGACCCCGCCCGCATCGGGCAGGACTCGCTGGTGTGGGCCACGGCAGAAGGCGGTGAGGTCAGCGTCAGCGTCAACCGGGCAGAGAGCGTCACGGCGGATTCTCCCGACATCGATCCGGGCTGGAAGGGCCCGGCCAAGTGTCGGGAGTACTTCATCATCGAGCTGACCGTCGCCTACGAGGGCGAGGGCACGTGGGAGCCGGCCTCCGAGCTCCTCGTCCAGCGCATGGCAGGGCCGTTCGCAGCCCACGGCGCCGACCCGGGCCTGGAGATCCTGGCGCACCCGCTGCTCGTGCCCGGCAAGGCCCTCACCGACGGCGAGTCGCGCACGGGCACGGTCATGTTCTTCGGGCCGGGCGACGCCACGGGAAGCGGCAACCTCGTCATCAGCGTCGACGACGGCCGACCTCTGCACGTGCGCAGCGACCCGCAGGACTCGCAGACAGGATGCTGAGACAGCCCGGCGCTGCGCGGCGTGATTGACGTCTCACCGCCCCGGTGCCACGCTGTACGGCGGCTGTGAACGCTCACGGCATGAGCAGGATGTTCCCTGACCGAGCACCATGATCGGAAGTTCATCGATGAAGATGTCACGCCGCACCCTCGTCACCCTCACGGCAGCCTCGCTGCCCGCCCTCGGCCTCGCCTCTGGCGCCCACGCGGCACCACCGGCCGGCCCGCGGACGGAGAGCTCGGAGGCCCTGGCCCGCGCCCGCGTCGCCGCCGACGTGCTGATGCGCGACTACGACCAGCACAAGGCATGGTTCCCCTCGAGCTGGTGGAACTCGGCCGTCGCGCTCCAGACCATCGGCGACTACATGCTGCGCACCGGGGACCGGCGCTACCTGGATCACCTCGACCACACCTTCGAGAGGAACAAGGGCCCGTTCCCTGCCGGGGAGCTCTCCGGCGACGAGCTCTACGGGAACTTCACCAGCCGCGCCATCGACGATTCCGGCTGGTGGGCGCTGACCTGGATCACCACGTACGACCTCACGGGGAACCAGAAGTACCTCGACATGGCCGTGACCATCGGTGACTTCATGAACGACTTCTGGGACCCCAGCACTTGCGGCGGGGGCATCTGGTGGAACGAGGAGCGCACCTACAAGAACGCCGTCACCAACGGCCAGTGGATTCGCCTGACGGCCGAGCTGCACAACCGCATCCCCGGGGATACCACGTGGCTGGAGCGCTCCCGGGCGGCGTGGGACTGGTACCTCGGCAGCGGCATGATCAACGAGGACGGCCTGCTCAATGACGGCCTGACCGACGCCTGCGAGAACAACGGCGACCGCATCTACACCTACAACCAGGGCCTCGCGATCGGCGCCGCGCTCGAACTGTGGCGCGCCACCGACGACCCGGACCTGCTGGAGAAGGCCCGCTACTTCGCGGACTCGGCGCTCGCCGAAGGCGCTCTGGTCACCGAGGGGATCCTCACCGAGTGGACCGACGTGCTGGGGGAGACCACGAACGACAACCACAAGCAGTTCAAGGGCATCTTCCTGCGCTACCTGATGGACCTCGCCGACACCACGGGCGATGCCCGGTACCGCGACGTGGTCGCCACCCAGGCCGCCACGATCTGGGAGCAGGACCGCAACATCGCCGACCAGCTCGGTGTGCGCTGGGCGGGGGCCAGCACCGAGGAGTCCCCGAACGTCTTCGACTGGCGCGCCCAGGCCAGTGCCCTCAGCGCCCTGATCGCCGACCTCCCCGAGGACGGCGTGGACCGGTCGCTGTCCGCCTCCCTCGCCCAGGCTCCCGTGGTGATGCCCGACGGCGAGCCCACGCAGATCCAGCTCGACCTGAACGTCGCGATCACCTCAGCGCACGCACGGCGGGTGCACGTGCGCCTGGAGGCGCAGGGGCCGGACGGCTGGGAGCTGGAGACCGACGAGCGGGTCACGCTGGACGTGCCGAAGAGCGCGCGGGACGGGCAACCGGTGAGCGCCGTGGTCCCGGTGACCGTGAGCCTCCCACCGGACGCTCCCGACGGGAACCACACGGTCTCGGTGACGGCGTCGGCACCCGGCGGGCTGACATTCACCGCCCGGGCGGACGTCGTCGTCGCACGCACCATCGACTTCGACGCCGGCACGATCGACGATGCGCCGTGGCTGTGGGATGCCGGGGGCTCGGGCGTGACGATCGAGCCCGGCCGGTTCGCCGACGGGGACAGCTACTTCATCTACCGCTTCCCGTTGCCCGCCAGCACCACATCGGCCCAGCTCACGCTGACGATCAGCAACCAGTATCTGGTCGATCTGGGCCCGGACGGCGAGAGCTGGTCACGCGTGCTGACCGAGGACGAGCAGATTCGGGATGCCTCCAATCGGGCGGACCACGTCCTCGATCTCGGCCCGTACCTCGAGGGGGAGGACAAGGACGTCTACCTGCGGGTATCCGACGCGTTCCCCGAGGACGGCTGGGGAGGCCAGGTCCACCATGTCAGCGTGGAGTACGGCGCCTCCTGAGGGGAGGGCGGCGATGACGGGCGGGCTGCTCTCGGTGACCGTCCCTTCGGTGCTCCGGCGATGACGGGAGAACCGCGGCTCGAGACCGACCGTCTCCTCCTGCGCCCGTGGCGCCCGGAGGAAGCAGGCGTCCAGCGTCAGCTGTGGAGCGAACGGGATCCGCGCGTCCCGCCGCACCGCCGGATCGATGCGGATGGCCACCCCACCGTCGCCGAGCTCGAGGACGCCATCCGGCGTCGTGCGGAGCGCCCGGGCCTCGGCCTGCTCGCCGTCGTGCCGCGCGCCACGGGCGAGGTCGTGGGCTACTGCGGCCTGACCGACCCCGAGCCCCGAGGGGAGCGACGGCCCGAGCTCGCCGTGGAACTGCTCGCGCGTGAGCACGGTCAGGGATACGCGACCGAGGCCGGTGCAGCGGTTCTGGAATGGGCGTGGGCGGCGGGGCACTCCCGGCTCTGGGCCACGGTCTGGGACTGGAACGCGGCCTCCCGACGCGTTCTGGAGAAGCTCGGCTTCGTGGAGATCGAGCGCTCCGGGCGCGTCGGGGAGGCGACGCAGCTGGTGATGACCGTGACGCCCTGAGCGTCATGGGTCTTGGGTCCTGCGCCGGCCGCCATTTGTTGTGCGTCGGCTCCAGGCACGGCCCAGTCCCTCACCGCACCATGCGGATGTCCCTCAGATTCCCCAGGTGCTCCTCGACGTGGGCGGCCCCGTCGGCGGCGAAGCCGAGCTTCTCGTAGAACCGGCGGGCGCGAGGATTGTCCTCGGCGACCCAGATGCTCGCCGGGCCCTCGCCGATCACGGACTCGGCCAGGGCCCGGCCCAGCCCGCTGCCGAACCAGGCCTGCTCGATGTACAGCAGCGAGAGCTCGCGCTCGCGGACCGGCTCCGGATCTCGAGAGGGCCAACTCGCCGCGAGACCGACGGGAAGGCCCGCGCCGTCGCGCCCGACCCGGTAGATGCCCTGCGCATGCGCGGGTGTTCCCGGCGTGAGCCACGTCCGCCACTGCGCGGTACGGCGGTCTATGGCCGGCCGGCCGAAGAACTCCTCGCCCTCGAGCAGATGCCCGTAGGCGACCCGCCACCCCCGTACATGCACCCGCGCGAGTGCCGGGGCGTCCTGTGGGCGGGGAGTGTCGATCGAGAAGTGGCGGTCCGGGGTCGGCGCGGTGGGCATACCTGAAGTCTGCCTCGCGTCGGGCGCCATCGCGTCGGCCCCGTCGTGCCGGGACTCATCGCGTCAGGCCCCACCGTGCACCTCACATCATCATGGTCGACTCATCGACCTCCATGCGCTTGTTGGGCACGCAGTGGGTCATGGTCAGCCCCTCGACGTCGCGCGGCCCGTTGTGGCCGAGGTTGCGCAGCCGCTCCTGCTCCTCGTCGGTGAGGGTCTGGGTCACCAGCGGCTCGAGATCCTTGACGTCGTCCACGGTGATGCCCAGGCCATCGCCCACTCGGCGACCGTACTCGTCGTCGGCCAGGTAGAAGTGCCAGACCATCCGCTCCTGGATGTGGCGGTCGCACTGGGAGAGCGCCCCCACCAGGTTGGTGATCAGGTCCTCCTTCTCCCAGTCCTCCTGCAGATGGAACCGCTCGCCGGCCTGCTTGTAGTCGTTGGTGCGCGGGATCGGTGACCGGGTCAGACGCCCGGAGACCTCCGGGCCGACGCTGGCGTGGTACCCCGAGCTCCGCTCCGTCTCCCGCAGGCCGCCGGTCACGGTGGGTTCGTAGTTCACGCTCGTGTTCTGCACCGGATCCGTGTCCACGTGGTACGTCATCTGACCATCGCGCTGATTGGTCGCGACCCGCACCTTCGGCTGATTCACCGGCAGCTGCAGGTAGTTCGGCCCCACCCGGTGGCGCTGGGTGTCGGAATAGGAGAACGTCCGGCCGATCAGCATCTTGTCGTCGGAGAAGTCCAGGCCGTCCACCAGCACGCCGGTGCCGAAGGAGATCTGCTCGCTCTCGGCGAAGAAGTTGTCGGGGACGCGGTTGAGCACCATGCGGCCGACGGGCTTGGGCTCGAACTGCTCCTCCGGCCAGACCTTGGTGTCATCCAGCGGGTCGAAGTCGAGCTCGGGGTGCTCGTCGTCGGACATCATCTGCACCCGCAGCTCCCACTCGGGGTAGTCGCCGCGCTCGATCGCGTCGTACAGGTCCTTGGTGTGGTACCCGAGCTCCTGGGCCTGGATCGTGCTGGCGTCCTCGGCCGTCAGCGAGGAGACGCCGAGCGTGGGGATCCAGTGGTACTTCACCAGTACCGTCTGCCCGTCGGCGTTGATCCACTTGTAGGTGTTCACGCCGAAACCCTGCTGCGTGCGGTAGCTCGCCGGGATGCCGCGCGGACTGAACAGCACCGTGACCATGTGCAGCGACTCGGGCGACTGGCTGAAGAAGTCGAAGGCGCGGTTGGGGACCGACGCCTGGTTGGTGACCGGGTCCGGCTTCTGGGTGTGGATGAAGTCGGGGAACTTGATCGCATCGCGGATGAAGAAGACGCCGAGGTTGTTGCCGACGAGATCCCAGTTGCCGTCCTCGGTGTAGAACTTGATCGCGAATCCGCGCGGGTCCCGGGCCAGTTCCGAGGAGTCGCGCCCGCCGGCGACGGTGGAGAAGCGGATGGCCAGGTCGGTGCGCTTGCCCTCGCCCTGGAACACCTTCGCGCGGGTGAAGTTCGAGATCGGCTCCTCGCCCCATCTCCCGTAGGACTCGAAGTAGCCGTACGCGGTGGCGCCGCGGGCGTGGACGACCCGCTCCGGCACGCGCTCGCGATCGAAGTGGCTCATCTTCTCGAGGAACTGGTAGTTCTCCATGGTCGCCGGACCGCGCGCGCCCACGGTGCGCATGTTCTGGTTGTCGTAGACGGGGTGGCCCTGACGATCCGTCAGCGCGGCCTGCGACGGGTCTCCTGCCGGCGGGCGATGTTCGGTCATGGCTGCTGGCCTCCTTCACGAGCGGTCCCGGGCGCACCCCGGACGGCCGTGGCGGGCACGCCCTGCGAGCACACCGCGGGCTGGGGGTGTGTCGTAGCCCACTGTTGTCGGAATCCCGGGGCGAGGGCAAGGGTCCGACCGCATGGTGCGGCGGCGTCCGCCCGGACTTCCCACCAAGTAACTGCAACCCGTAGTATCAGGAACAGCCGGACGCGACCGGATCCCCTCGATCAGCGCCGTCGTCCGCACCGCCCGCAGACACCGTCGTCGAAGGAGAACCACGTGCCCGAGGCCGTCATCGTCGCCGCCGCCCGCTCACCGATCGGGCGCGCCCGCAAGGGGTCGCTGCAGGACGTCCGCCCGGACGAGCTCGCATCCCAGATGGTCCGAGCGGCCCTCGACCAGGTACCGGACCTGGACCCGACGACCATCGACGACCTGCAGCTGGGCTGCGCCATCCCGGAGGGCTACCAGGGCGGCAATCTCGCCCGCGTGGTCGCCACCCGGCTCGGACTGGATGCCGTGCCCGGTGCGACGGTGAGCCGTTTCTGCGCCTCCTCGATCGAGACCACCCGCACCGCCTTCCACGCCATCCGCGCCGGGGAGGCGCGCGCCGTGATCTCCGCAGGCGTCGAATCGCTGTCCTTCGGCACCGGCAAGCTGGTCGAGGACGACGTGCGCGATCCGATGTTCCAGCCCGCCTCGGAGCGCACCGAGAAGCGAGCCGCCCGCGAGATCCCCGCCCCGTGGCACGACCCGCGGGAGGACGGAGAGCTGCCGGACCCCTACATCCTCATGGGCCAGACCGCCGAGAACGTCGCCGAGCTGCGCGGCATCTCCCGCCAGGCCCAGGACGAGTACGGTGTCCGCTCCCAGCAGCGCGCCGAGGCCGCCATCGCCTCCGGCTTCTTCGCCCGCGACATCACCCCGGTCACGCTGCCCGACGGCAGCACGGTCGAGGCCGACGACTCCCCGCGCCCCGGCACCACGCTCGAGAAGGTCGCCGGCCTCGACCCGGTGTTCCGGCCCGGCGGCACCGTCACCGCCGGCAACTGCTGCCCGCTCTCCGACGGCGCCGCCGCGCTGGTGGTGATGTCCGGGGACTACGCCCGCGAGCTCGGACTGACCCCGCTGGCCCGGATCGTGGCCACGGGCGTCTCGGGCCTCAGTCCCGAGATCATGGGCCTGGGACCGGTGGACTCCACACGCCGCGCCCTCGCCCACGCCGGGATGAGCATCGGCGACATCGACCTGGTCGAGCTGAACGAGGCCTTCGCCGCGCAGGTCATCCCGTCGGCCGAGGACCTCGGGATCGACCACGACAGACTCAATGTCCACGGCGGCGCGATCGCCCTGGGCCACCCCTGGGGCTCCACCGGGGCGCGCATGACCACGACCCTGCTGAACGGTCTGCGCGAGCGCGACGGACAGTTCGGCCTGGCCACCCTGTGCGTCGGCGGCGGCCAGGGAATGGCCCTCATCATCGAGAGGATGTCCTGATGACCAGCAACTCCACGCCCGATCCCGGACCGATGCCGGACCCGGGGCCCGGTCCGAACCCCGACCCCGTCCCGGCGCCGCTCCCGCCACCGGGCACGGACCCGTCCCCGTGGGACGCACGACCCCCGGCCGGCCGCCCCATCTCCCTCGGCGGCGACCTCGGCGCCGAGGCCGATCAGCCGACCTCCGACTCCGTCGCCACCGGCCGCGCCGTGATCTCCGCGCCCGATGCCGACGCGGCCGAACCCGCCGAGCTGCTGCCCCTCCAGGCCGATCACTTCGGCCTGTT
The DNA here is from genome assembly GCF_042666535.1 of Brachybacterium sp. GCM10030252. Classification (NCBI taxonomy): domain Bacteria; kingdom Bacillati; phylum Actinomycetota; class Actinomycetes; order Micrococcales; family Dermabacteraceae; genus Brachybacterium; species Brachybacterium sp. GCM10030252. The sequence goes on from NZ_JBHTDM010000035.1 coordinate 47,831, forward strand.
CCAGGACGTGGCAGGGGAGGACCTCGAGGCGTGGCGCACCGCGCGCTCTCTCGCCGCCGACGTGCTGCCGCGGATCAACGACTGGTGGGACCGCGGCGAGTACCCCGTCGAGCTGATCGGCCGCCTCGGCGAGCTCGACCTGCTGACCGACGGCCTTGATGTCCCCGGCCACCGGAAGCTCTCCCCGCTCGCCACCGGCCTGGTCAACATGGAGCTCTCCCGCATCGACGGCTCGCTGGGCACCATGGTCGGCGTCCAGGGCGGGCTCGCGCTGCGCTCGATCGTGCTGCTCGGGTCCGACGAGCAGAAGCAGCGCTGGGTCGAACCGATCGTCACCGGTCGCGAGTACGCCGGCTTCGCCCTGACCGAGCCCGACCACGGCTCCGACTCCGTCTCGCTGGAGACCGTGGCACGACGGGACGGCGACCAATGGGTGCTCACCGGCGAGAAGCGCTGGATCGGCAACGGTGCCGGTGGCCACCTCACCGTGGTGTGGGCACGCGTCGACGACCCGGCCGACGAGGCACTCCACGGCCAGGTCAGCGGCTTCCTCGTCGAGCAGCACCTGCCCGGCTACGAGGCCGAGGTGATCCGCGGCAAGGTCGCCCTGCGCGCCATCCACCAGGCCCACATCACCCTCGACGGGGTACGCGTGCCGCTGGAGGCGCGCCTGCCCGGTGCGCGCTCGTTCAAGGACACCTCGACGGTGCTGTTCGCGACCCGCGCCGGCGTGGCCTGGGGCGCGCTCGGGCACGCGACCGCCTGCTACGAGTCCGCCCTCGAACATGCGCGCACCCGCATCCAGTTCGGGCGCCCGCTCGCGAAGTCCCAGCACATCCAGGTGCGCCTGTCGACCATGCTGGCGACGCTGACGTCGATGCAGCTGTACTGCACCCGGCTGGCTGACCTCGAATCCGCCGGAGCCGTGCGCCCCGAGCAGGCATCGCTGGCCAAGGTGCACAACACCCGTGCCGCCCGGGAGATCGCCGCGGATGCCCGGGACCTCCTCGGCGGCTCCGGGATCCTGCTGGAGAACCGCGTGGCGAGGCACAAGGCCGACATCGAAGCACTGCACACCTACGAGGGCACCGACACCATGCAGTCCCTCATCGTCGGCCGGAGCGTGACGGGGACCAGCGCGTTCGTGTGAGGCCAGGACGCCCTAGCCCGGGCCATCCGTGACGCGGTCGCTCTGCACGCTCACATCGCTCACATCCCCGGCCGAGCCCGCCGACCTCACACCCCCGGCCGCGAGTCCTCGTCCCAGCCCGTCTGCGGTCTCTCGCAGGTCTCGCGAAAGACGAACTGGGAGGGCAGCTTCCGCTCCCGGCTGGACCAGTCGATCGTCGGCCGGTGCTGCCTCTCGGGCAGGTAGCCGAGCCGGTAGACGGCCATCAGTTCGAGATCATCGGGTACCCGCAGCATCTCCACGATCCGCTGCCAGTTCTCCGGCACCTCCATGGGGAAGGAGACGAATTGAATGCCCATGCCCAGCTGCGTCGTGGTCAGCCACAGGTTCTCCATCGCCGCGCCCATGCTGAAGACCGAGTAGAAGCCCGAGAGCTGCTCGGGACGGTACTCCTGGCGCTCCAGCATCACACCCACCAGCAGCGGTGATCCGGCCACCAGCTTCCGGTTGTCCTCGCCCAGCTTCTGCGGAACCCGCAGGCGGTTCATCAGCTTCTGGCCCGAATCGGTGAAGACCTGCCCGGTGAACGGCCGCAGCAGCGCGGGCAGACGGTCGAACAGCATCCCGCTGCGGGTCTGGTCCATCTCCTTCTGGCTGAACCGGAAGTACCTGCGATAGCGGTGGAAGAACGTGCCCTCGCTCATCACCTGCGTCATGCTCTCCCCGCTGATCCGGGCCACCTCAGCGATCGTGCCAGGGTCCTCGATCAGCACGAACCGCCACGGCTGGCTGTTGAACTGGGAGGGCGCGGCCGCGGCGGCTCGGATCAGCAGCTGCTGGTGCTCGGGGCTGACGGGGTCCGGGCGCAGCGGGCCGTTGGTGGTGCGGCGGGAGAAGACGGCGTCGAGGAATTCCATGGTCACCTCCGGGCCAGGGCGAGAGCGATGACGTAGCCGGGCGCTGCGAGCATAGCCGTGCGGGTATGCCGGGCCAGCGGCCGGGACCCGTGCCGCTGCAGCAGCACCAGGGGTGCCGCCGTCGCCGCCAGGGGGAGCGCCGACGCCTCGCGCCGGATGCCGGAGAGCGCGAGCGCGACCCCGGTGCTGGTCGCGGTGGCGATGAACAGGCCGTGGTGGATCCACCGGGCGTTCGAGGTGTCGACCAGCCGGGACGCCACCGACAGGCCGAGGGCGACATTGGCCGCATAGCACCCGGCCGCGAGGGCCACGGCGATGCCGGCCACGGAGTCGCAGCCCACGGCGGGACGAGGGGAACGAATGGACCGCATATCTCCGGAGTATCGCCCTCCTCGACGCCGGATGCCATGTCGCACCGGATCGATCGGTCCGGGGGCACGTGCCCATCCCTTGTGGGCGACACGGAGGCGGGCGGCCCGAAGGCACGACTCGTGCGGGCCGGAGCGAGAATGCTCTTGCGTTCGGGGTGAACAGCCGTTTACGCTGACAGCGCCACGGTGAACAGCTGTTCACGCCACAGGATGGACCGGAAGGGATCGCGATGCTGCCGAGGGCGGATCCCGTCGTCCGTGCCGCGATCGAGCGGTTCGCCCACGACGGCTTCGGCGCCACGCTGCGCACGATCGCCGCGGACGCTGGCGTCAGCGCCGCCCTGCTCATGAAGCGCTTCGGATCCAAGGACGGACTGCGCGAGGCCTGCGACGAATTCGTCCTGGAGTGGATCCGGGAGGTGAAGACGGAGAACATCCGCGCCACCCGGCGCGGCACTCTGATGTCAGCCCTTCCCGCTCAGGAGGACCAGGCCGTCCTGATCGGATACATGATGCACTCGCTGCTGGACGGCGGGGACTTCGGCCGGATCTTCGTCGACCACATGATCGAGGACGCCGAGTCCTATGTCGCCGAGGCGGTGGCCGACGGGGTCGCCAAGCCCAGCCGCGACGAGCGCGCCCGCGCCCGCTTCATGGTCCAGGCCGGTCTCGGCTCGCTGCTGGTCTCCATGCTCCTGGCCGATCCGGCCGAACGCCACGACCTCGCCGGCATGCTGCGGCGGCTCCAGGTCGAGACCGCGCTGCCGAGCCTCGAGCTGTACACCGACGGGTTCTTCACCTCCGGGACCGTGCTGCAGGAGTACCTGCTCTACCTCTCCGACCCGCCGTCCGGCACGGAGGCGTCCGCCGAGGACGCCACGTCGCCGGACCCGCCGGATCCGGCCTGATCATCCGAGACCGCAGAGGACTCATGCCATGAACCCCATCGACATCCAGAACCTGACCAAGAAATTCGGCTCCTTCACCGCGCTGGACGGCCTCGACCTCAGCGTCGGCGAGGGCGAGGTGCGCGGCTTCCTCGGCCCCAACGGCGCCGGCAAGTCGACCACCATCCGCGTGCTGCTGGGGCTGCTGCGGGCCGACGCCGGCAGCGTCCGCCTGTTCGGCGGCGACCCCTGGGCCGACGCCGTCGCCCTCCACCGCCGCCTCGCCTACGTCCCCGGTGACGTCGCGCTGTGGCCCAACCTCACCGGCGGCGAGGCGATCGACTACCTCTCCCGCCTGCGGGGAAAGCCCGACCCCCGCCGCCGAGCCGATCTCCTCGAGCGCTTCGAGCTCGACCCCCGCAAGAAGGCCCGCACCTACTCCAAGGGCAACCGGCAGAAGGTCGCGCTGGTGGCCGCCTTCGCCAGCGACGCCGAGCTGCTCATCCTCGACGAGCCGACGGCGGGACTGGACCCGCTGATGGAAGCGGTCTTCACCGAGGAGGTGCGCGAGCTCAAGGCCCAGGGGCGGGCAGTGCTGCTGAGCAGTCACATCCTCAGCGAGGTCGAGAAGCTCTGCGACACCGTCACCATCATCCGTGCCGGCAAGGCCGTCGAATCCGGCACCCTCGAGGACCTGCGCCACCTCACCCGCACCCGCGTCACCGCTGTCATCCGCGGGCAGGCCGAGGCGGTCACCGGCCTCGACGGTGTCCATGATCCCGAGACGGTCGCCGTCAAGGACGGCACTCGCCTGACGGCCGACGTCGACGACACGTCGATCGCCGCCGTGCTGGACGCGCTGACCTCTCAGCAGGTGGCCTCCCTGACCGCGACGCCGCCCTCGCTCGAGGACCTGTTCATGCGCCACTACGGCGACGACCTCGCCGAGAGCGGGATCGCGCCCGAGAGCGAGCCGGTCCGATGACCACGTCCACCGCACCCACGCACCGGGCCCCCGCTCCGGACGATCGGAGCCGGGGCGGATCCCCGCTGACCGGCACCCTGGCCATCACCCGTCACATCCTGCGCCGCGACCGGGTGCGGATGAGCGTGTGGGTGCTGTCGATGGCAGCCTTCATCGCCTACTTCTCGGTGGCGCTGAGCTCGATCTTCGACGACTCCGCACTCGCCGCCCGCGCCGAGGTGATGCGCACGCCCTCGGGCATCGTGATGGGCGGACCCGGCTACGGCCTGGACGACTACGCCCCGATGGTCGCCGTCGCCAACGAGGGCACCACCTGGACCGTGCTGGCGCTGTCGATCATGGCGATCCTCCACGTCGTCCGTCATACCCGCGCCGAGGAGGAGAGCGCCCGCGCCGAGCTGGTGCGCGCCAGCGCCGTCGGCCCCCTGGCGCCCGTCGCCGCGGCGCTGCTGACCCTGGTCCTGCACCTCATGGTCATCGCCGCGGTCGGAGCGCTGGCGTCCCTGGCCGGGGAGGACCCCTCCCTCGTCGACGGCCTCGGGATGATGAGCGGCAGTGCGCTGTCCGCCCTGGTGTTCGGGGCCGTGGCGCTGGTGACCTGCCAGATCACCGCCTCGGCCCGCGGTGCGACCGGGCTCGGCCTGGCGGTGTTCGCCGTGGCCTTCGTGATCCGTGCCGCCGGCGACATGATCGAGCTGGAGGGCTCCGCGCTGTCGTGGTTCTCCCCGGTGGCCTGGGCCCAGCAGATGCGGGCCTTCGTCGACCTGCGCTGGTGGCCGGCGCTGCTGTCGATCGCCGCGACCGCGGTGCTGCTGGTTCTGGCCGCGTCCCTCGCCCGACGCCGGGACTTCGGCCAGGGGCTCACGGCCGACCGCGCCGGGCGAGCGCACGCACTGGCGAGCCTGAGCACGCCGATCGCGATGGCCTGGCGTCAGCAGCGCGCGACCCTGCTGTGGTGCGGGCTGGGCATGGCCCTGATGTGGTTCGCCACCGGCACCATGCTGAGCACGATGAACGACCTCGCCTCCGAGCTCGTCGCGGACAATCCCGCTCTGGGGGCGCTGTTCGGCACGGACCCCGCCGACTTCACGGAGTCCTTCCTCGCCGTGATGCTGCTGTTCGTGGCCCTGTGCGTGGTGGCCGTCGCGATCGTGACCACCCACCAGTACTGCCGGAGCGAGGAGACCGCCGGGCGGCTCGAGATCGTCCTGGCCGGGCCCGTCTCCCGGTGGCGCTGGCTCGGAGCGCAGTTGCTGGTCTCCGGCATCGGTGCGGCCGCACTGTTCGCGCTGTCCGTGGTGGCGATGTGGATCGGGGCGATCCTCGTGGGGATCGACGAACCGGAGCTTCCCGCCTATCTCGCGGCCTTCGCCTCCTACGCCCCACCGATCGTGCTGTTCGCAGCGCTGTCCGCGGCGCTGTACGCGTGGGTGCCGCGGGCGGCCGGCCTGACCTGGCTGCTGCTGGCCTTCGTACTGGTCGCCCAGATGTTCGGCGCCATCTTCGATTTCCCCGACGCCCTGCTCGGCATCTCCCCGTTCCACTGGGTCTCGGAACCGTTCGTGGAGGACTTCGAGGCCGGGGGAGCGCTCGCGGTGACCGCGGTCGTGGCCATCCTCTACCTGCTCGCCCTGGTCGGCTTCCGCCGCCGCGAGGTGCAGTCGGGATCCTGAGCCGGTTCCCGCCGGTCCGGACCCTCAGGGTGTGCGGGCGGCGCCGAAGGTGAGCCGGCGACGCAGGGCGAAGCCGAGCCTCTCGTAGGCGGCGATCGCGCCGGTGTTGGCGGCCGCCGCGTGGAGGAAGGCCCGCCTGCCCCGCTGCTGGATGTGGAAGGCGACATCGAGCACGAGACGGGAGGCGAGGCCCTGGCGCCGGTGGGCGGGGTCGACCGCGACGGCGCTGATCTCGGTCCATCCCTCGGGCTGCAGCCGCTCGCCGGCCATCGCGATCAGCTCGCCGTCGCGACGGATCCCCACGTAGCGACCGAGCTCAGGGGTGCGGGGCAGGAAGGGGCCGGGCTCGGTGCGTTGGACCAGGGCGAGCATCTCGGACGCGTCCTCGGGACCGAGCTCGACAGCCTCCTGGTCCGGTCGGGCGGCGAGACGGTCGGTCTCGGTCAGCTGCACGCCGTCGATGCTGAACACGGGAGACCACCCCGTCGGCAGCAGCGGGTCGGCGTGGGAGATGCTGACGACGGCGTCATGGCCGAACACCTCCAGGAGCGCGTCCCACACGTCCGGGTGCTCCCAGTCCTTCACGCCGACGAAGGGGGAGACGTCGTCGGGGTACTTCCTGACCAGGTCGTTGCCGATCGCCAGGTGCGCGTGACGCCCGGTGAGGGAGGACCACACGGGATTGTCCAGCACGGCGTCCGCCGCGCCGTCGTGGTCCGCCGCAGGGGCGCTCCAGTCTGTTCCGGTGGCACCGCCGCGACCCCCGTGTCGACCGTCACTGCGATCCTCACCGGCGAGGGGGACGTCCTGCGCCCGGGCCCGTGGCCGGTCCGCGGCGATGTGCATCGGCTCGGCGGCGGAGTCGTCCTCCAGGGTCATGCGTGCTCCTCGTTCGACCGGCGCGGCGGATCCGGCCTGCTCCTCGCGAGCGAGGACGGGCCCGGATCAACGCTACTCCGATGCGTTGAGCAGCCCCGGCGCCACGAGGGGCGCTGTGAGGTACCCGTCCTCAGCGTCGGCGATCGTCGGCGCCGTCAGGGGATTCGTGGGTCGTGACCTCGGGGTACGTCGCGACCGGGCCGGCCTTTCGCGGCGACGCCGGCCGGCGCGCAGCCTCCTCGTCCTCGAGACGGACGACGGCGTAGAACATGCCGCCGAACACCACCGCCAGGATCGCGATGGCGGACGACGGGGTGCTCGCCGGCAGCGTCACGAAGAGCGCCAGGGGCGCGACGGCGAGGCAGGCGCCGAGCACTGCGCGCGGACCGTGAAAGGTCCTGGTCGGTCGGGGTCCGTGGTGCTTGGCATGAACGCGCCCCACGAGGACGCACCGGCCGCCAGCATCAGGATGCCCAGTCCCTGAGCCGCCCCGACGATGTCGCCGGCACCACCCCAGAAGCCGAAGAGGCCGGCGCCGGCCATCACGCTCGCGAGCAGATCGATGGTCCAGGGCGCACGGCGGATCGGAGCGACCCTGCGGCCCCTGTCGACCTGGGACGACGGCGCGTCGGCGGCACGCGTCTCGCTCGTCGGCATGTCGACCTCCCGCCGAATCCGTGCTCCGGTGCTGTGGCTCCACCGTAGGCGCGGTGCGGATCCGTGTCACGGGCCGGCTCCGCCCGGCCGGCCGTCCCGGGCCGCTCCCATCCGCGCGCCGTACTCTGGCGCCGGCGGCTTCTGATGCCGCGAGCGTCGAGATCACCGAGGAGAGTCATCGTGCCCGTCGTGGACCGCGAGTTCGTCACCGCCCTGCCCAAGGCCGAGCTGCACCTGCACATCGAGGGCACCCTCGAACCGGAGCTGAAGCTCGAACTGGCCCGGCGCAACGGGGTCGACATCGAGCAGGACACGGTCGAGGACGTCCGTGCCACCTACGACTTCACCGATCTGACCAGCTTCCTGGCCGTGTACTACCCGGCGATGGAGGTGCTGGTGACCGAGCAGGACTTCCACGACCTCGCCCTCGCCTACCTCGAGCGCGCCGCCGCCGACGGGGTGGTGCGGGCGGAGATCTTCTTCGATCCCCAGGCCCACACCAGCCGCGGCGTCCCGTTCTCCATCGTCGTCGACGGGCTGTGGTCGGCCGTGCAGGAGGCGCCGTCGCTGGGTGTCGACGCCGCCCTGATCATGTGCTTCCTGCGCGACATGAGCGCCGAATCCGCCCGCGAGACGCTCGAGGCCTCCCTGCCCTACCGTGACCGCATCGTCGGCGTGGGCCTGGACTCCGACGAGCGCGGCAACCCGCCCGAGAAGTTCGCCGCGGTCTTCGCCGCCGCGAAGGAGGCGGGTTACCGGCTGACGATGCACTGCGACGTCGATCAGGACGACGCGATCGGCCACATCGCCACCGTCATGGACGAGATCGGCGTCGAGCGCATCGACCACGGTTCGAACATCCTCGAGGACCCGGCCCTGGTCGCGGAGGCGAAGCAGCGCGGCATCGGCTTCACCTGCTGCCCGTTGTCGAACTCCTTCGTCACCGAGCAGATGAAGGGAGCCGAGATCACGGAGCTGCTCCGCAGCGGGCTGAAGGTCTCCATCGCCTCCGACGACCCCTCGTACTTCGGGGGGTACGTCGCCGACAACATCCTCGCGCTCGCCGAGGCGCAGCAGCTCACGCGCGAAGAGGTCGTGACCCTGGCGCGCAACTCCCTCGAGATCAGCTGGGCCGGGGACGAGGCGACGCAGGGATGGCTGCGTCGCCTCGACGAGGTCGCCGCACAGGGCTGAGCGCGGGGGAGCCGACCGCACCCTGGGGGCGCGCCGGCCGGCAACCGGCCCCGAGCGGTCCCGGGGCCGGTCCGCGGGAGCCGAGTCCGCGCGAGATCTGCGCAGCCCGTCAGGCCACCAGGTCGTCGATCTGGTTGATCGCCGAGCGCGAGCCCTCCTCGACGCCCATGTCGAGCACCGTCTGGAGCTCGTCGCGGGAGTTGTACGTGGTCACGTAGATTGCGCGCGTCTTCCCGTCGTGCTCGTTCAGCGTGGTGGTGGACTCGGCGGCCGGGAGGCTCTCGTTCGGCGAGAAATCCTCGTTCGCGAAGCCGTCGCGGTAGGTGAACGAGTTCGGCTCATCGACCGTGAGCACCTCCCAGTACCCGTAGAACCGATCCCCGTCGGGGCCGGTCATGTAATACGTGACCCGGCCGCCGGGGGAGAGGTCGTGGTCGACGACGGTGGCGGGGTAGCCCTCGGGCCCCCAGACCTTCTCGAGCTGGCGCGGATCGGCGTAGATGTCCCAGATCCGCCGGACCGGCGCGGCGAACTCCGCCGTGATCGTGAGTGTCATGGCCTCGAGGTCGTGGCTGATGTCGGTGACAGGCATGGTCATTCCTTCCGGTGGGGCGGGTGTGCCGGCTGACGGGGAAGGGAAGCCGACCGGCGGGGCGCATGGTCATGCTGGTGAGCCGCAGCTTCCGGCGGGCGTGGTGGCGAGTCCGGCCGGCTGGGGAATGCAGCCGGGTCGTCCTCGGCCGCGGAGTCGAGCAGCTCGTCGATGCGGGCGATGTGCTCCCGGCGGGCGGCCTCCAGGTCGGCAAGGAGCCGCGCGGCCGAGCGCACGCTGTCGGCGTCACCGCGAGCGAGGGTCTCCCGGCCGCTGCGACGCCGTGTGATGAGCCCGGCCCGCTCGAGCACGACGACGTGCTTCTGCACCGCCGTCAGGCTCATGGGGTAGTTCCGGGCCAGGGCCGAGACCGACTGCTCGCCGTCGAGCACCCGCCGCAGGATGTCCCGGCGGGTGCGGTCCGACAGCGCGTGGAACCACGCATCGGCGTGGTCGTCGTCGATCTGATGCACACCGTAAACGTACAACCGTGTGGTTGTATGATTCAAGGGGTCGCCGGTTCTTTTCGGGGGAGCGCTGTTCCGGCGACCGCGCGGTTCCGGTTGCCGGGCGGTGGGGAGAACTACCCATGGCCGGTCGGGCCCCCGGCTCGTACGCTCGCAGCAGCACAGGGGCTCCGGCCACCGAAGCACAGGGGTTCGGGGCACCGAACCCGCCCTCTGCTCGAGGAGCACACCGATGGCGACATTGACCGCGACCGTCGATCGAGCGGCCCACTGGGCGGCCGAGACCACCACCCCGGCGCGGGACTGGAACCCGGTCTACCGTGCACTGGTCCCCGGCCCGGCTCCGACCGGCGAGCCGGCACCCACCGACGGCTTCGACGAGCTCGTCCGGCACCAGTTCACGGCCCGGGCTCTCCTGGTCGTGGCGGTGACGCACGAGGAATCGACCCGTCGGGCACGGGTCGCGCTCGACCCGGCCGGCGCCACCGTGGAGGCCTCCGTCGACGGCGGCGCCTCCCAGTGGTCGACGGTCCCGATCGACCAGGTGCCTCGCTTGATCACCGAACTGCTCGACGCCGCCGGCGTCGACCCGGAAGCCCCTCGGCTCACCGTCGAACGGACCGAGCACGCGCTGCGGCCCACCCCCGCACAGATCGGACTCCTCCGAGCCGCACTGGCGCGCGGCGAGTCCCCGCAGGACGCCGTCGCCTCCGTGCCCGACCTGGATGACCGGCTGCGCGACGCCCTCACCACCAGCGGCCCGCGCGTATCGGTCTCCCTTACCCTGCACGACCCTGGTGGCCGCGTCACCGAAGCGCCGGTGTCCTGGTCCCGGCTCTGGGTGCGCGGCGACCGCGACCTCTACCGCATGGACGCCGCCGAGACCTCGACCGGCGCTATCCATCCCGTGGCCCCGGGAGATGTGCTGGGCACAGTGCTCCCGGTGCTCGAGGAAGGCCTGCGGTTCGAGGCCGCGTGCGCGGCGCGAGGAGGCGCGCGATGACCGCGTTCTACGGCATGGACACCGAACAGGTCCGCTCCCATGCCGACCGGCTGCGCCACGTCTCCGGCGACGTGCAAGGATTGCGGGAGCGGCTGGACGCCGTCATCCGGAGCACGGCCTGGGAAGGGCCCGACGCCGAGGACTTCCGCGGTCGATGGGACGATCTGGCCGCCACCCACCTCTCCACCCTGTGCGACGACCTGACCACCCTGGGGGACCGGGCGCTCGGGGAGGCCGACGAGCAGGACGTGGTCTCCGATCGCGACGGCCCCGAATCCGGCCCGGCCGAGACTCCCGGGTCGATCCCGGACGCCGTGGCGGCGGACATGGTCCATGGGTATCTGGAGGACGACAGCTCCTGGCTCCCGGACTGGCTCGAGGGCCCCGCCGAAGGGGCGCTGTCCGATGTCGCAAGGCTCGCCTCCGACGCGATCGGCTGGGGCGTCGACGGCGGGATAGACCTCCTGGAGACGGGGCTCGGCGGGCTCGGCGTGAACACCGACGGGATCGCGCAGTTCCAGCGGGATGCGAACCACGCCGGCGGGATCCTCGAGGACTGGGCAACCGGCGAGCGGGTTCCGACCTACGCCGAACTGGTCTCGGCGGGCCTGGTCACCACGGGCTCTGCCGGTGTGGGTGTGTACGAGGCCGTCACCGGGAACGACACGGCATTTCTCGATGACCGCCCGGGCGGCATCGTGGAAGGTGTCGAGACGAGCACGGAACCGGTGGCGAGTCCGCAGGATCTGGGCGACCTGGTGATCGGGAACGACGCTCTGAGGATGTCCCATGACGGCGGCGCCCTCGAGTCCGGTCAGATCGGCATCCAGGAGGTCCGCAGCGCTGATGGTGGCGATCCCTCGTACATCGTGCAGGTCCCGCCGACGGAGGGGGCCGGGCTCGGCGAGGTGCCGGAAGCATATGGGGGCCAGGGGAACTCTCGGGACTGGGGGTCGAATCTGCGCTTGGTCGCCGGCCAGCATCCGGCGGCGATGGACGACGTCCGTGCGGCGATGGAGGAGGCCGGGGTCCCGGACGGGTCGAACGTCATGTTCGTCGGGCATTCCCAGGGAGGGATCGTGGCCTCCCATCTGGCAGCCGATCCCCCTTTCAACAGCTCCTCCGGCGAGTCCGGGACATACAACGTGACCCATAGCTTCTCGGTGGGTTCGCCTGTCCAGACGGTCGTGCCGGCCCAGGGGTCGACCGAGGTGGTCAATGTGGCGCACGGGCCGGTGGGTCTGGATCCGCACGGCGTCGGCGAGGTGCCGGTCGCTGTCGGCGGTCCTATCGGTCAGCCGGTCGAGGTGCCCGTTCCCACGGACGTGCAGTACACCGGTGACCCGATCGCGCAATCCGATCTGCAGGGGGCCCAAGTCGGTGACGGCAGCCTGCAGGCACCGAATGTGCACGAGGTCGTTCTCGAGGGCTGCCCCGGGCGTGTGAGCGATGGCACCGAACCCTTATTCGGCAATCATGACTCCTACGACCCGAACGATCCTGCGTACGGCTACTACGGAAGTGTGCAGGCCGCCACGGGTGCGGACCCGGTGCTCTCAGGGCTGCAGGAAGACATCTCGGGCTCGTACATCGGTGACGGCACCTACGTCGCCGAGTCTCATGTGGTCACCGTCGGGCGCGGCGAGCACTGATTCGGGAGGGGTCGGCAGAACAGTCTCGCTCCGTGTCGCCCTGGGGCGCACGGTCTGGTTCATGGAGCCGGCAACGGCCCGGAGTCCAGACGATCTCGCCGGGACTTTCGGGGCGCTGCGCGTCATCACCGCTGTCAGGCGAGGCCGTATCGTTCGTACAGCAGCTCGATGCGCACTCGCGAGTCCGGTACCAGCTCGTGGTCCAGGTTGAAGACCGTGATCTCTTCGCCACCGTCCCGACCGGTGAACGACGAGACGTCCAAGTGGTCGTACCCGTTCTCCCGAGCAGCCACGCGGGCGATCGCGCCCACTGCCTCATCGAAGACATCGACCGGTCCACCCGTTCCCGGGGATATGTGCACCGTCCCCGAGAGACCGACGCCGAACTCGGCACCGCGACGAATCTCGAGTTCGACGGAATCGACATCGGGGATCTCCGAGATGGCGGCGATGAGCTGGTCAGTGACGCCGTCGTCCGTCGGGCCGCAGGCAGCCAGCAGCAGCGCTGGCAGGCCCGTGATGGACCCCAGCACAGTTCGTCGACTCACCACGTTCCCCCACCTCTCCACACGGGTCGAGTTCCAGCATGCCATGTGCTCCGGTCGTGCCCGCCCCTCAGCGGTGCCCGATCCCACCGACCACGGAAGGCCTGACCACGGAAGGCACGAGAGCGGCGTGCGGTCCTTCCGTCAGTAGCGTTCAGCGAGCGTTTCCACTGAGATCCTGCCGTCAGGGTCCAACGACGGGTCGAGATCAGCCACGGACCCCTCATCCGTGCCGTTCGAACCGGTGAAGGGCCGCAGGTCCAGAGTCGAATACCCCCCGTCGGCCACCGCTACCTCGACCACGACCTCCATCACACAGCGCTTTCGACGGCGGAGCGCCGGCTGCGCGCCGCAGGCAGCAGCGCTCGGTGCGCCTCGTCTGCTCACCACGGTCACACCTCTTTCGATGCCTCGCGCTTCGTCATGCCACCTGAGCACACCGGGAGTGTCGCGGGCCCGAGGCGCCTATGCTCGAGTCATGGCACAGCAGTGGCCGCCTCCGACCGGCGCGGACCGGGACCCCTCCCCGGTCCCGTCCGATACGGAACCACTCGCCGACGACGAACCGCTCGGGCTGCCGGACTACGGCGCCGACGGCCACCCCTCAGGTCCCGAGAGGCTCAGCGCCTTCGGGGACGGCGGGCCGCCCGGGGCGGCTCTCGGGGACTCGGCCCGCGGAGAACCAGCTCTCCGCGGCCCGGACAGCCGGGACCCATCCCACCGCGGCCCTGCCCGCCGGGAGGGCGGCATCCCGCCCTGGGCGATCGTCGCGATCGTGGCCCTGCAGGTGGTCGGCATGCTCGCCGCCGTCGGCCTGGTCGTCGGCGGCGCCGTGCGGCTGCTCGACACCGGGGAGCCGGCACCTGCCCAGCCTCCCGCGGCCACCCCGTCGGAGCAGGAGACCGATCAGGAGCGAGAGCCCGGCGAGGTCACCGACTCGGCAGGCCGGCCCGTGACCGACGGGACCGGCGGCTTCGACGACCCGGCGACCGTCGGCGAGCACACCGTCTCCTGGGGCACGTGGTCCGACGGCACCATCAGCGTCACCCCGACGGACGTGGACACCGAGGCCACCCTGCCCGGGGCGGCCGGTGAGGACGTCGTCGAGGACGGTTTCCGCATGGTCATGGTGACCTTCGAGGTCCGCTACGACGGGCCGGGCCGGCTCGCCCCCGTCGAGGAGCTGTGGCTGACCGGCGAATCCGAGCGCTCCTACTACCAGGATGCCGCCGAAGGACTGGTCCCGGACCCGATGGAGGCGATCGAGCCGCTCGGCGACGGGGAGAGCGCGACCTTCCGCAGCATCTACATCCTGCCCGAGCCGGAAGTCGCAGGGTTCCGGCTCGGCGTCGAGACGTTCAACGGGGAAGTGCTCTACTTCGACGGCGCGTGAGATCGACGGTGGCTCTCCGCGGCGGGGCCTCGCCGCCGGGGCGCGCGGTGGACACCCGCCGACGCGCTGAGGCATGATCTATCTGAAACCGGCGGTATCAGGCAACTGGGCGGAGCCCGCCGGCACTCGACGAAGAGATCGCGAAAGGCCACTGATGAGCAGCTACACCGAGCACGTCACCCGAGTCCTGACCGCAGATCGCGAGCACCCCGGGCTCGGCACCGTGGCCGTGCTGACCTTCGCGCCCCCGGAGGGTGAGGACAAGCGGCCCGCGACCCTCGGTCCGCGCTCGCTCGACGCCGTCACCGGCGCGATCTCCACCGCCCTGGACCGCGCCGAGGCCGGCGAGATCCAGGCGATCGCCCTGACCGGCTCCGGACGCGTGTTCCTCGCCGGCGCCGATCTCTCGATGTTCTCCGACCCCGACGTGCTCGAGAGCGTCGAGACCATGACGAGGGCCGCGCATGCGCTCCAGATCCGCGTGCGCTCCAGCCCCGTCCCGATCCTCGCCCACCTCAACGGGGCCGCCCTCGGAGGCGGCCTCGAGGTGGCGCTGATGGCCGACGTGCGCACCGTCGCCCCGGGCGTCACCGGCATCGGCCTGCCCGAGACCAGCCTGGGCATCCTGCCCGGCTGGGGCGGCACCACCCTCCTGCAGTCCGTCGTCGGCCCCGAGACCGCCGCCCGGATGATCCTCGAGGACCCCGCCCGCGACAAGCAGCTCGGCACCGACCAGGCCCTCGAGACCGGACTGGCCGACGAGCTCGCCGCGGACTTGGACGAAGCGCTCGACGAGTTCGCCGCCCTGGTCGCCGCGCACATCGACGTCGATGAGGCCGACACCGACATCGTCGACCCCGCGGTGGCCGAGGCCGCCGTGGAGACCCGGCTGGCCGCGGAGACGACCATCCCGGGTGCCTGGGCCGGTCGCGCCGTCCCGCTTCCCGCCGAGGGCAGCCCCGAGGCCGAGGCACTGCGCGACGCACTCGATGCCCCGCACGGCGCGGCCGAGACCCGTCGCACCTGGGCGGCGCGGCTGGAGATGCAGGGAGCCCCCGCCGTCGCCCGCGCCCTCGAACTGCTCCAGCAGCTGCCCGGCTCCGACCTGCCCGCCGCCCTGGACCGCGAGGCCGCCGCCCTGGGTGAGCTGGCCCGCAGCGACGCCGCCGCGGCCTCCATGTACGCCGCCGAGCTGCTGCGCCGCGGCAAGCCCGGCCGCGCCCCGGTCGACGACGCCCGCGAGATCCGCCGCGTCGGCGTGGCCGGTGCCGGACTGATGGCCTCCCAGATCGCCGCGCAGCTCGCCCTCGGGCTCCAGGTCCCCGTCGTCATGCGCGATCTCGACCAGAGCATCGCGGAGAAGGGCCTGGCGGCTGCCCGCGATGTCGTGGCCCAGGCCGCCGCCCGGGGGAAGCTCGACGAGGACACCGCCACCCGGGTGGCCGGTGGGCTGACGGCCACGACCGATCTGGCCGAGCTCGAAGGCTGCGACCTCGTGCTGGAAGCCGTCCCCGAGGTGCTGGGGGTCAAGAAGTCCGTCTTCGCCGAGCTGGAGAGCGTGCTCGCCCCCGACGCCCTGCTGGCCACCAACACCTCCTCGCTGTCCGTCGCGCGGATGGCCGAGGATCTCGAGCACCCCGAGCGCGTGGTGGGCCTGCACTTCTTCAACCCGGTCGCCAAGATGCCGCTGGTCGAGGTGGTCCACACCGAGGCCACCGACGACGCTGCTCTGGCGACCGGACAGGAGGTGGTGCGCCGCCTGCGGAAGTTCGCTGTGCGCAGCGCCGACGCACCCGGCTTCATCGTCAATCGGCTGCTGTTCCGCGTGCTGGGCGCGGTGCTCGCCTCCCTCGACGCCGGCGCCGATCCCCAGGAGGTCGACGCCTCCCTGGATCCGCTCGGCCTGCCGATGCGTCCCCTCGAGCTGCTGGACCTGGTGGGCCTGGCCGTCGCCGACCACGTCGGCGCGGTGCTGGCCGACGAGCTCGGCGCCCGTTTCCACGCCTCCCCGGGGCTGACCGCCATGGCCGAGCGGGGTGCCCGCTTCACCGAGCGCAGCAGGACTGCCGTCCACCCGCCGGTCTCGCCGTCGGTCGCGGAGGTCTTCGCCGCCGACGGCGGGGGAGCCGGCGCGGCGCAGGCCCCCGTCGGCGACGCCCTGCTCGAGAAGGTCCAGGACGGCCTGGCCGAGGAGATCGCCCTGATGCTCGAGGCCGGAGTGGTCCAGCGACCCGAGCAGGTCGACCTGGCACTGATCCTCGGAGCCGGTTTCCCGCGCCATCGCGGCGGCATCACGCCGTACCTCGACGTCAGCGGTGCGTCCCGGCGTGCCGTGGGTCGGACTTTCCACGGGGAGCTGTTCACAGGGCGGCTCTGAATCGGCCGCCGTCGAGCTTCTGCGGGACTGCTTTCTCTCGCCCGTTCGTAACCGGATAGCGATGTCGAAGGCATCGCTCCCGGTCGGCACGCCCCGTACTATGTGACGGTCAGGCCCAGGGGTCGGACCGCACAGACGTACCGGGAGAGAGGGGATGGCGCTGTCTACGCGCCGGAAAAGATATGTCGCAGCCACCGCAGAACGGATGGGGTCAGCCCCCCTCCAGTGATTCCCACGGGCAGCCTTCTCCGGACGGTGGGTACGGGGATTACGGTCAGCCGTCCCCGAACGGCGGCTTCGGCCAGGAGCAGCCGAGCGATTACGGCCAGCCGCCGCAGGCCGACTACGGTCAGGCCTCCGCGGATGCCCCCTACGGTCAGGCGTCGCCGAACGCCGGCTACGGGCAGGACGCCTCCTTCGCGCCGTCCTTCGGCGGCGACTCGGGTGAGGGCTTCACCCCGCAGGGCGGCGAGAAGAAGTCCGGGGGCGCGAAGGTCCCGATCATCATCTGCGCCGGCTGCGCGGTCCTCGCGCTCCTGCTCGTCATCGTCGGCGGCGGCATCTTCCTGTTCACCCGCGACGGTGGCGACGAGGACACAAGCGGCGGGGGCGAGACGACTCAGGAGGAGACCACCGAGGAGGAGACCTCTGAGGAGGCGGCCACCGAGGAGGAGCCGACCGAGGAGGAGACCACCGAGGAGGAGACCTCGGCGGAGGAGACCACTGAGGAGGAGTCCCAGGGCGGATCCTCCGGGGGAGCCGCGACGAAGGATGATCCGGCTGCACTCGGTGAGACCGTGACCATCGACGATGGTGACGGCGGCACCATCGACGTCACCCTCGGCGAGCCGAACTGGGACGCCACCGACGAGGTCCTGGAGGCCAACTCGTACAACGAGGAGCCCGCCGAGGGCGAGACCTACATCCTGGTGCCTATCACGGCGACGTACCACGGCGATGACAGCCTCGAGCCGGGCTTCTCGATCCTGGTCGAGTACGTCTCCGATGCCGGGAACAGCTACTCGCTCACCAGCGCCGTGGCGCCCAAGGACAGCCTCGACGTGGGCACGCTCTACGACGGCGGCACCGGCGAATGGGAAGTGCCGCTGCTGGTGCCGGAGGACCAGGTCGAGGGCGGCGCGTTCACCGTCAGCAGCCTGCTCGACTTCAGCGGCGACCCCGCCTGGATCTCAGCCACCTGATCTGATCCCGCGCGGACCACGAGGGCCCGCCTGCTCCCGGAGAACCGGTGAGGAGGCGGGCCGTCGTCGTGCGGTCGGTCCCGGCCACCCCGGCGAGAGGATCACGAGGCACGAGGACGACAGCGCGCCGGGACGGCACCTTCGAGGTGTACACGCCGTGGACCGAAGGGGCCGGCTCGATCTGGGTCGCGGCCGGATGAGCCGACCTCGGCGCCGTCAGCGGCGGTGCCGTGCCCAGGCCTCCAGGCGCTCCAGGGACTGCTCGATCGTGGCGTGGCTCTTGCAGAAGGCGAAGCGCAGATACGAGCTCGCCTCCCCGGCCGCGCCGTCGCGGTAGAAGGCCGACAGCGGGATCGCGACCACGCCGGCCTCCTCGGGCAGCCGCTCGCACAGAGCCATGGCGTCGGCTTCGCCCAGCGGCGCGGCGTCGGCCGCGGTGAAGTAGCCCGCCTCGGGCACGCTGACCCGGAAACCGATCGAGCGCAGGCCCTGGGTCAGCAGGTCGCGGCGAGCACGCAGACTGTCGGCGAGATCCTGGAAGGCAGAGGTCGGCATGCCCAATCCTGCCGCCACGGCCGGCTGGAACGGCGCCCCGGAGGCGTAGGTCAGCCACTGCTTGACCCCGGTGATGGCCGTGACCAGCTCGGGCCGGGCGGTGATCCAGCCGATCTTCCAGCCCGTGACCGAGAACGTCTTGCCCGCCGAGGAGATCGAGACCGTGCGATCCTGCGCACCGGGCAGGGTGGCGATCGGCAGGTGGGCCGGGCCGAAGGTGAGGTGCTCGTAGACCTCGTCGGTCACGATGATCGCGTCGTGCCGGGCGGCCTCCTCGGCGATCGCCTGCAGCGCTCCGACCCACAGCATCACGCCGGTGGGGTTGTGCGGGGTGTTCACCAGTACCACGCGGGTGCGGTCGGAGAAGGCCGCACGCAGAGCGACCTCGTCGACCTCCAGCACCAGGTCGCCGGAGGCGTCGGCGCGGGAGGTCAGCGGGACCGTGCGATGCACACCGCCCGCGAGCGCGATCAGCGCCGCGTACTGGTCGTAGAACGGCTCCAGCGTCACGACCTCGTCGCCCGGCTCCACCAGGGCCAGGATGGTCGCGGCCAGCGCCTCGGTGGCGCCCGTGGTCACCAGCACCTCGCTGCCGGCGTCCCAGTGCAGCCCGTACCACTGCGACTGGTGCTCGGCGATCGCCTCGCGCAGCGCGGCCTCGCCGATGCCCGGAGGGTACTGGTTGTGGCCGGCACGGATCGCGCTCACCGCGGCGTCGGCCACCACGGCGGGAGGATCGTCGTCGGGGAAGCCCTGGCCGAGGTTCAGCGCGCCGAGCTCGGTGGCCTTCGCGGACATGCGGGCGAACACGGTGGGGCGGGCCTCGCCGCCGGCGAGCAGGCCGGCAGCGGCGGCGGCGCGGGTCCAGGGGCCGGTGGTGTCCATGGCCACGAGTCTGTCAGAGACGGACCGGGATCGCCGGGGCAGTCCGGCTGAGTCGGTGTGCCGGGGTGCGCCGGCGTGTGACGGGACAGGGCGCCGGGCGGGGCCGGGCGCCGGGCGGGGCCGGGCGCCGGGCGGGGCCGGGCGCCGCGCGGGGCGCCGCGCCGCAGGCCGGCCGGCCGCGTCACGGCCCGTCGGCCGTCTCAGCGCCGCGGGAAGACGAAGCGCCCGTAGGTGACGTACCGGAACGACGTCGAGATGACCTGGCCGATGATCGTGCCGGAGATGTTGTCCGCCAGCACCGAGTCCAGGCCCAGCACATACCGCGAGAAGCCCAGGCAGGACAGCTGCAGACCGGCCGCGATCAGGTTGATCAGGAGGAACAGCAGTATCGAGCGGGCGGTGTCCGGGCGGGGACGGTCCCCGAAGGTCCACAGCCGGTTGCCCAGGTAGGTCAGGCAGGAGGCGACCGCGATCGTGAGCAGCTTCGCCGTCAGGGGGTGGCCGTGCATGATCCCGTGGCCCCAGCCGGCGGAGGGCTCCCAGAACACCAGCAGGTTGTACATCGCCGCGTCCAGCAGGAAGACGATGCCGCCGACGAGCAGGAACCGTATCGACGACCCCAGATGGTCGGTGGCGAGATCACGGGCCCGCTCGCGCAGGGGCCTCCTCGGTGCCGACGGGGACGTCGCGCGGGCACGGCGCGCGGCGGAACGGGCCGGCACGGATTCCAGGGAACCTGCCCACTCGAGCGACGACGTCGTACACCCGAGATCTGCGGCATCGCCGGATCGCGTGGGATCCGCGGTGTCCGTCGACGGTTGGGGTCTCAGCACGCACGGCACTGTACCCGAGGCGATAGGCTTGCGGCCCGGCCTGCGACGGGTCCGGATGCTGAGTGGTCGCCGACCCGCCCACTCGCGTGCACCCGGACCCTGGGAGCGCACGGCCAGGCCGCTGCGACGGGGCCGACGACGTCGGCACCCTGGGAGCGCGCGGTCTCCGTTGCCGTGACGGGTGCATCGCCCCCGTCGACCTCCGGGTCGTGGCCACAGCGCCGCGATCGGGGCACGCGGCACCGCCCCCGACAGGATCGAAGCCCCACAGCATCGAAGGAAGGTTCCCATGACCCACGTCGCCCTGACCATCGCCGGTTCCGAAGCATCCGGTGGCGCCGGCGCCCAGGCGGACCTCAAGACGTTCCACCAGCTCGGCACGTTCGGCACCGCTGCTCTGACCTGCATCGTCTCCTTCGACCCGAAGAACGACTGGGCCCACCGCTTCGTGCCCGTCGCCCCGGAGGTGATCTCGGACCAGATCGAGGCGACCACCTCCGTCCACGACATCGACACGGTCAAGATCGGCATGCTGGGCACGCCCGTCACCATCGACACCGTCGCCGCCTCCCTGCGCGAGCGCAGCTTCACCCACGTCGTGCTCGACCCGGTGCTGATCTGCAAGGGGCAGGAGCCCGGCGCGGCCCTGGACACGGACAACGCCCTCAAGGAGAAGATCCTCCCGCTGGCCACCTTCGTCACGCCCAACCACTTCGAGGCGCTGACGCTGTCGGGGATGGAGAAGATCGAGACCGTCGAGGAGCTCACCGAGGCCGCCCGGCGCATCCACGAGGCCTACGACGTCACGGTCCTGGCCAAGGGCGGCGTGGTCCTGGACGGGTCCGACGCGGTCGACATCTTCTACGACGGGGACGAGGTCGTCGAGCTGCGCAGCCCCAAGATCGGCCAGGAGCGCGTCTCCGGCGCCGGCTGCACGCTGGCCGCCGCGGTCACCGCGGAGCTGGCCAAGGGCGCCACCGCCCTCGAGGCGGCGCAGGTGGCCAAGGAGATCGTCACCGTCTCCATCGAGAACCGCCAGGCCGGCCACACCCCCTTCGACGCCGTCTACCAGGGCGCCTACCACCGCTGAGCGGCGAGTCCGCCCGGGCCGCTGGCCCTGAACGGGTGCCCGGCCCGGGCCGCTGTCCCCGAACGGGTGTCCGGCCCGGGCCGCGCCACCCCTGACCGGCGGGGGCGCTCCCGACAACTGGCGATATAGCGGGAGCCGTTGCCTATATGGCCACGGCTCCCGCTATGTCGCCAGTACCCGGCCTCCGGTCATCGCGTGAACACCGGTCACGAACTTGTTCCGAACGGTGAGCGGAATGCCCACTGCCTGGACAGGGCGCCTCCTGACACCGCATTCTCACCCTTATGACCGATACCAGCACAGCCACGGGTTCGACGCGGCCGGAGGCATCGAAGCAGATCGGGGAGCCCCTGATCTCCGCGCGCGGCGTGGAGAAGTTCTTCGGCGATTTCCAGGCGCTGAAGAACATCGATCTCGATATCCATCGCGGTGAAGTGGTGGCGCTGATCGGCGCCTCCGGATCCGGGAAGTCGACCGTGTGCCGCTGCTTGAACCGGCTCGAGACGATCTCCGCCGGCGAGATCACCATCGACGGCCAGCGGCTGCCGGAGGAGGGGAAGGAGCTGACCAAGCTGCGCAGCGACGTCGGCATGGTCTTCCAGGCCTTCAACCTCTTCCCCCACCTCAAGGCGATCGACAACGTCACCCTCGGCCCGCGGAAGGTGCGCGGAGCCTCCAAGGCGGAGGCCGAGGCGCAGGCCATGGAGCTGCTCGAGCGCGTCGGTCTCGCCGACAAGGCGAACTCGCTGCCGACGGCGCTGTCCGGCGGGCAGCAGCAGCGCGTGGCGATCGCCCGGGCACTGGCCATGAGACCCAAAGCCATGCTCTTCGACGAGCCCACCTCGGCGCTCGACCCCGAGGTGATCAACGAGGTGCTCGACGTGATGACCGAGCTCGCCGAGCAGGGCATGACGATGCTGGTGGTGACCCACGAAATGGGCTTCGCCCGCCATGTCTGCGACCGCGTGATCTATATGGATGCGGGAGAGATCGTCGAACAGGGCGAGCCCGAGGAGTTCTTCACCGCACCACGCAGCGAGCGCGCCAAGGCGTTCCTGGGCAAGATCCTGCCCCACTGACCGGCCGTACCAGCACCAGCCGTGCCGCACCGGCTCCTTCCCGGCCCCGCCAGCCGCGACCATGCCCCGTCAGCCGCGACCACGCCCCACCAGCCCCGACCCCACCCCACAGCCCCGACCCCGCCCCACGGGCGACTCGAGAATCGGAGAGATCCATGACCCGCACCAGCTTCCGGCCCGGCCGTCGCGCCGTCGTCGCGGCCGCTGCCGCCCTGCCCCTCGGTGCCCTCGCCGCCTGCTCCTCCGAGACGGGTGAGGGCCCCTCACTGGGCGGCGGCTCCGATGGCGGCGGCGCCGAAGGCTCGGCGTTCACCGACGCCATCGCCTCCGGCCCGATCGCCGAGGACGACGTCGTCGCCGCCAGCGCCTGGGCGAGCGCCATCAAGGACAAGGACCAGCTGATCCGTGGTGGCACCCTCGCCAACCAGGTCTTCTCCCTGGCCAGCACCAGTGGCGGCGAGCCCACCGGTTTCGACGCGGGCATCACCCAGCTGCTGGCCCGCTACATCCTCGGCGAGGACATCGAGGGCAAGATCGAGTACATCGACACTACGGTCGAGACCCGCGAGACCATGGTCCAGAACGGCACCGTGGACTGCGTGATCGCCACCTACTCGATCACTCCCGAGCGCCTCGAGGTCATCAACTTCGCCGGCCCGTACTATCTCTCGGGCACCGCCATTCAGGTCCGGACTGAGGACGCCGAGACCGTCGCCGGCCCGGAGGACCTCACCGGCAAGAACCTCGTCACCCAGTCCAACTCGACCGGCATCCAGGCCATCGAAGAGTTCGTGACCGACCCGGGAGAGGTCGAGACCCTCCCGGACAACGAGTCCTGCGTCGCCGCACTGAAGCAGGGTCGTTCCGACGCGTACGTCCTCGACCAGGGCGTGCTGCTGGGCAACTCCGCCGCAGACCCGGAGGTCTCCGTGGTCGGTGAACCGTTCGTCGACGACCCGTACGGCATCGGCCTTTCGCAGGACCACGAGGACGCCGTCGAGTTCGTCAACACCTTCCTCCAGGAGCTCATCGACTCCGGTACCTGGGACGCGCTGTGGGCCGCCACCATCGGCGAGGTCGTGGATG
Organism: Brachybacterium sp. GCM10030252; assembly: GCF_042666535.1. Classification (NCBI taxonomy): domain Bacteria; kingdom Bacillati; phylum Actinomycetota; class Actinomycetes; order Micrococcales; family Dermabacteraceae; genus Brachybacterium; species Brachybacterium sp. GCM10030252. The sequence goes on from NZ_JBHTDM010000035.1 coordinate 71,282, forward strand.
GCTCGGCCCCCGAGCCCCCGACCCCGGGCGACATGCCGGCGTGAGCCGACCACCGGCCGACGCGCTCGGCCGACGGACCTGGCCAGCCCGTCGGCCCGGCCAGACGGTGGGATCCGGCCGCCCCCGCGACATGCACGGCCGACGGCCGCACCCCGCCCGTCAGCCCGCCCCTGATCTCGAGAGGGACCCATGCAAGCCATCCGCGAGAACATCCCCCTGTTGGTGGAGGGTGTCGCGACCACGTTCGCGCTGGTCGTGCTCGGCTACCTGTTCGCGCTCGTCGTCGGCACCGCGCTGGCGGTGTGCCGGGTCAGCCCCATTCCGCCGCTGCGCTGGGCCGCGACGGTCTACGTCGAGATCTTCCGCAACATCCCGCTGCTGAGCTTGCTGATCCTGGTCGCGTTCGGCCTCCCCGACGTCGGGCTGCGCCTGCCCTACTTCTGGTGCGGCGTGCTGGGGCTGACCCTCTCGTCGGCCGCCTTCGTGTGCGAGAACGTCCGCTCGGGGATCAATACGGTGCCCGTCGGCCACGCCGAAGCGGCGCGGTCGATCGGGCTCGGCTTCTTCGGGACGCTGCGCCACGTGGTGCTCCCGCAGGCCTTCCGAGCCATGGTCCAGCCCCTGGTGAACGTCTTCATCGGCACGGTGATCGGATCGGCGCTGTGCTCGGCGATCTCGGTCAGTGAGATCACCTGGGTCACCCAGACCCTCAACATCCAGTACGCGCAGGCGGTGATCATGTTCCTGGTGGCCGGGACCGTGTATCTGGCGATGTCCCTGGGCGGCGCCGCGCTCGGCGGTGTCATCGAGCGCGCCGTCTCCCCGGGGCAGCGGCCGGGCCGCTCCCGGACCCGCAATGCTCTGGATGTCACGGCAGGAGCCCAGGCATGAGCGCTGCGACGAGCAATACCGCGACCAAGGTGCTGTTCGACGCGCCCGGCCCCAAGGGGCGCCGGCGGATCCTGCTGCTGTCGATCCTCAGCATCCTGGCGATCCTCGGCCTGCTCGCGGCAGGACTGCGGCAGTTCGCGATCAACGGGCAGCTGGATCCGAACAAGTGGGTCGTCTACCTCCGGGCCGACTACCTCGCCTTCCTCGGCCAGGGGCTGGCCGGGACGGTACAGGTCACCGCTGTCGCCGCAGCGGTGGCCTTCCCCCTCGGGTTGCTGCTGGCGCTGGCGCGGCTGTCGCGGGTGCGGGTGCTCAGCGCAGCGAGCACGGTGTGGATCGAGTTCTTCCGCGGCATCCCGATGCTGCTGGTGGTCTACGGGTTCCTACTGGCTCTGCCCGCCTACGGGGTCACGTTCCCACGGTTCTGGATGCTCGCGATCCCGATGGTCCTGGTCTCCTCCGCAACCACCGCGGAGGTGTTCCGGGCCGGCATCAAGGCGGTCGACGTGGGGCAGCACGAGGCCGCCGCCGCGATCGGGCTCAGCCACCGCGACTCCATGCTCTCCGTGATCCTGCCGCAGGCCGTGCGCCTGGTCCTGCCCAGCCTCATCCTCGCCCTGGTCTCCCTGCTGAAGGACTCCACCCTCGGCTACGTGGTCAGCGTCAACGAGCTGCAGTTCCAGGGCAAGACGATGGTCTCGATCACGCGCTACCTGGTCCAGACCTACATCGTCGTCTCGGTCATCTACATCGCCGTGAACTTCCTGCTCACCCGGATCGCGCTGGCACTGGATGCGCACATGAAGGCCCGCGCCGGCGCGAGCTGAGTCCGACACGCCGCCCGACGCGTCCTCCCTGCCGCTCGCGTCGGCCCTGTTCGTCGTCCCCGTCGTCCACTGTTCCCCGGAAGGCTGGTCCTGCCATGTGCCGACTGCTCGGCGTCGTCTCCCGTGAGCTCATCTCCCTGGACCGTGCTGTCCGTGACGAGATCGAACCGTTCACCGAACAGTCCGAGATCCATCGCGACGGATGGGGCGTGGCCTGGTTCGACGCGGCCGACGGGAAGGCGGCGGCCGACGGGGCGGCGGCCGGCGGGGCGGCGGCCGGCGGGAATGACGCAGCCGCAGGGACTTCTCGGCCGGCCGGTGAGCACTGGCCCGTCGACCCCCGTCGGCCCCGCATCCACCGCCACCTCGATGTGGCCCGCGAATCCGCGGCCTACCGGGACGCCGTCGCCGAGGCGACGGGCCCGATGATGCTCGTGCACCTGCGCAAGGCGAGCCCCGGCCTGCCCCTGCGGATCGACAACACCCATCCCTTCCGCGAGGGTGAGGCGGTATTCGCGCACAACGGCCAGTACGACCTCTCCGACCCGCTGCGTGAAGCGATCCTCGCGCGCGGCGGGCGCACGCCCGAGGGCACCACCGACTCGGAGCTGTACTTCTCCCTGGTCGAGCTCCATGCCCGCGAGACGGACCCGGCGACCGCCGTGCAGCGGGCCGCCGCCGAGCTCACGCAGCTGTGCCTCGAGCACGCCGGTCGTGTTCCCGAGGCCCTGAACTGCCTGTACATGACGCCCGACGTGATGATCGCCTATCAGCAGTCCGATCCGGCCCAGGCCAAGCCTCATCACACCGCCGACAACTACTCGCTGCGCTACCGCATCGACGCCGACCGCGTGATCGTGGCCTCCTCCGGGATCCCTCAGGCCGACCATCTCGACGTGGGCGAGGGCCAGGCGCTGGTGATCAACCGGGGCGACCTCAGCGTCTCGGTGCGTCCCGCCCTGAACTGCGAGGTGCGCTGAACGGCAAGGCGCCGCCACGGAGGCCGCCATCTGGATAAGGTTGAGCGAGCCGGCAGTGACAGCTCGTCGCCCCGACACGACTGGAGGCCCCGGTGATCGGATTCGAGAACATCCGCAAGGAGTACCCCGGTGGCGCGGTCGCCGTGGCGGACTTCAGCCTGGACGTCGCCTCCCACGAGTCGGTGGTGCTCGTGGGCACCTCCGGCTCGGGCAAGACCACGCTGCTGCGCATGGTCAACCGCATGGTCGATGCCACCTCCGGTCGGGTCCACATCGACGGGGACGACGTGGCCAGCCTGGATCCCGTGACGCTGCGCCGCAGCATCGGCTACGTCATGCAGGCCTCCGGGCTGCTGCCGCATCGCACCGTGCTGGACAACATCACCACCGTGCCCGTGCTGCGCGGCACCTCCAAGGGGGAGGCCCGCCGCCGCGCTCACGAGCTGATGGAGACGGTCGGCCTCGATGCCGCCCTCGCCCGCCGCTATCCCGCCCAGCTCTCCGGCGGTCAGCAGCAGCGCGTCGGCGTGGCCCGTGGCCTCGCGGCCGATCCGAACATCCTGCTGATGGACGAGCCCTTCGGTGCAGTGGACCCGATCGTGCGCAGTGAGCTGCAGCAGGAGCTGCTGCGCCTGCAGCGGGAGCTGCGCAAGACGATCGTGTTCGTCACCCACGACATCGACGAGGCGTTCCTGGTCGGCGACCGCGTCGTCATCCTCAAGCCCGGTGGTGTCGTGGCCCAGGTCGGCACCCCGCAGGAGATCCTCGCCGATCCGGCCGACGAGTTCGTGGCCAGCTTCGTCGGCGCCGACCGCGGGGCCCGCACCCTCCACGTCGAACAGGTCGACGGGCGCGATGTCGTGGTCGACGCCGACGGTCGCGCGGCCGGTGTGCTGGAGACCCCGTCGTGAGCTGGGTGCTCGCCAACCTCGACGTTCTCGCGGCGCGCACCGGTGCCCACCTGGTCCAGGCGCTGCCGCCGATCCTTATCGCGCTCGTGCTGGCACTGCCGATCGCGAAGCTCGCCAACCTGACCGGCTGGCTGCGGCCGGGCGTCACCACCGCGTCGGGACTGATGTACGCGATCCCCTCGCTGCCGCTGTTCGTGCTGCTGCCCGGCATCATCGGCACCGGAGTGCGCAGCCCCGTGAACATCATCGTCGCGCTCTCGCTGTACGGCCTGGCCCTGATGGTCCCCGCCGCCTCCGACGGGTTCCGCTCCGTGGACCGCGACGTGCTCAGTTCCGCCACCGCACAGGGGTACGCCCCGCTGGCCCGGTTCTGGCAGGTCGAGCTGCCGCTGGCCGGGCCGGTGCTGCTGGCGGGCGTGCGCGTTGTCGCCGTCAGCACCATCTCGCTGGTCACCGTGGGCGGCGTGCTCGGAGTGCCCAGCCTGGGAATGCTCTTCGTGGACGGGTTCCGCCGCGGCATCGTGGCGGAGATCGCGGCCGGCGTGGTGCTCACGGCAGCGCTGGCCCTGCTCACCGACGCGCTGCTGGTGCTGCTGGGCAGAGCGCTGATGCCCTGGACCCGGCGGAAGGTGGTCAGCCGGCCGTGAACGAGAATCCCTACGGCGAGGCCTTCGTCTGGCTGGCCGACCCCGCTCGCTGGAGCGGCCCCTCCGGCATCCCTGTGCGCACCCTCGAGCACCTCGGTTACACCGCCCTCGGGGTGCTGATCGCCGCACTGATCGCCATTCCGATCGGCCTGCTGGTGGGCCACACCGGTCGGTTCGCCGGGCTCGCGGTCGCCGCCTCCGGGGCCGCCCGCGCCCTGCCCACGCTGGGACTGGTCACTCTGTTCGCCCTCGTGCTGGGCATCGGCCTGACCGCGCCGCTGCTGGCCTTCGTGATCCTGGCGCTGCCCTCCCTGCTCGCCGGGGCGTACTCCGCGGTCGAATCGGCGGACCCCGCCACCGTCGATGCCGCCCGCGCTCAGGGCATGACCGAGTGGCAGATCCTCACCCGGGTCGAGATCCCGCTGGGCATGCCGCTGATCATCGGCGGCTTCCGCGGGGCGACGGTGCAGGTCGTGGCCACCGCCATGCTCGCGGCCTACGTCGGCAACGGGGGCTTGGGCCGCTACATCTTCCTCGGGCTCGGCTCCCAGGACTATCCGCAGATGATCGCCGGTTCCCTGCTGGTGATCGCCCTCGCGCTGCTGCTCGACCTCGCGCTGCTGATCATCCAGCGCGCCACCTCCCCGCGCGGTGCCCGTCCCGCCTGAGCACCGCCCGTCCCGTTCCATCGGTCCACCGTCCCGTCCCGTCGGCCCACCGTTCCATCGCCCGTCCGCTGTCCCGCACCCCAGGAGGATCCTCATGACCATCCACAGCACCCGGCGCCGTCTGCTCGGCGCGTTCGGCATCGGCGGCGTGGCCCTCGGAGCGGCCGCCTGCGGCAGCTCGGACCCCTTCGAGGAGGGAAGCGGCGGAGAGGGCGGTTCCGACGGCGGCGGCTCCGGCGGGGCCGACGCGAGCACGATCGTGATCGGATCCCAGGCCTACTACTCCAACGAGATCGTCGCCGAGCTGTTCGCGCAGGTCCTCGAAGCCGAAGGACTCACCGTCGACCGGCAGTTCCAGATCGGTCAGCGCGAGGTCTACATGCCGGAGCTCGAGAGCGGCGCCCTCGACGTGCTGCCGGAGTACACCGGCAACCTGCTGCAGTTCTACGACTCCGAGGCCGCGTCGGCCAGCCCCGAGGAGATCCACTCCGCGCTCGGCGAGGTGCTCCCGGAGGGCCTGCGTCTGCTGCCGTTCGCCGAGGCCACCGACCAGGACTCCTACACCACCACGTCCGAGTTCGCCGAGGCGAACTCCCTGAGCTCGATCGGCGATCTCGCGGGCATCGACGATCTGAAGATCGCCGCCAACAGCGAGTTCGAGGTCCGCCCCTACGGGCCCGAGGGCGTGAAGTCCGTCTACGGCGTCGACATCACGGTGGTCCCGGTCGAGGACTCCGGTGGTCCCCTGACCGTGCAGGCGCTGACGGACGGGGATGTGCAGCTAGCGGATCTGTACACCTCCGATCCGGCCATCGTGGCGAACGATTTCGTCGTCCTCGAGGACCCGGAGTCGCTGATCCTGCCGCAGAACGTGGTCCCCGTCGTCAGCGAGAAGGTCGACGAGGCCGCCGAGGCTGCCATGACCTCGGTCATCGAGGCGCTGACGCCCGACGACCTGATCGAGCTGAACCGTCAGAGCGTCGAGGACCAGGCCTCCTCGGCGGACATCGCCAGCGGCTGGCTCAGCGAGAAGGGCCTGGTCTGATGAGGATCGCCGTCACCGGAGCGACCGGGAAGATCGGCGGCGCGGTCGCCCGCGAGCTGAGTGACCTCGGGCCCGACCTGCGACTGGTGGTGCGCAGCCCGCGCCGGGCGCCGGAGATCGCGGGAGCCGACGTGGTCCGCGCCGAGTACGCCGATGCCGACGCGTGCCGGACCGCCTTCGCCGACGTCGACGTACTGTTCCTGGTCTCCGCCGGGGAGGCCGCCGACCGGATCGAGCAGCACCGCACCGTGATCCGGGCCGCGGCCGATGCCGGCGTGAGCCACCTCGTCTACACGTCCTTCCTCGGCGCCTCGGCCGAGGCGGAGTTCACGCTGGCGCGGGACCACGGCGCGACCGAGGAGTTTCTGCAGGAATCGGGCATGGCCTGGACCGTCCTGCGGGACAGCTTCTACGCCGACGTGCTGCTGGACTTCGCCGGTGAGGACCGCACCATCCGCGGGCCGGGCGCTGAGGGCCGCTGCGCTTTCGTGGCCCGCTCCGACGTGGCCGAGGTCGCCGCCGCCATCCTGCGCGACCCTTCCGGATGGGCCGGGCGCACCCTCGACCTCACCGGCCCCGCCGCGGTGTCGCTGGACGAGGCCGCCGCGATCATGACCGGCGCGCTGGGGCAGGAGTACCGCTACGTCGACGAGACCCTCGAGGAAGCTCACGCCTCCCGGGCCTCCTACGGCGTGCCGGACTGGATGGTCGAGGCCTGGATCAGCACCTACACCGCGATCGCCTCGGGGCAGCTCGACATGGTCAGCGACGACGTCGCCATCGTGCTGGGCCGGCCGGCCACCCCGCTCGCGGAGGCGGTGGCCTCGCCCTTGTGAGGCGGCCGCCGCTGCCCGGTGAGGCGGGGTGAGGCGGCCACCGTGCCTGCGATCGGACGGGTGGGCGGCGGCGCGGCCCACGGCCGGACCGGGCGGTCACGATCCTCCCGAACACCGCGTGCAGCGGCCGGCGGCCTCCTAGGGTGGCGGTATGACCACGGAAGAGAACAAGATCGTCGTCAGCCGCGTCATCGACGCCCCCGCCAAGGACCTCTTCGACCTGCTGAGCCTGCCTGCACGCCACCCCGACGTCGACGGGTCAGGCATGGTCCGCTCCGCCGAGAACACCGAGCGCGTGACCAAGGCCGGTGAGCAGTTCACGATGAATATGTATGCCGAGGGCATGGGTGGTGACTACCGAATGCGCAACCACGTCACCGCCTTCGACGAGAACAAGATGATCGGGTGGAAGCCCGCTCGCGAGGAGTCCCCGGACGACGTGCCCGGCTGGGAGTGGCTCTATGAGCTCAAGCCCCTCGACGCCGGCACCACCGAGGTCACGCTGACCTACGACTGGTCCGATGTCACCGACCCGAAACTGCTGCCGATCTTCCCCGGGGTTCCGGAGGAGGACTTGGAGGAGTCGCTGAACAAGCTCGCCGCTGCGGTCACCAACCCCTGACCTCGCGCGCACGACGTCCCAGGCTGTGCCGGCTGCGACCCGAGGTCCGTCGTGCTGCCCCGTATCGCAGCCCCGGTCGTGCCACCCCCGTAGTGCAATTGGCGGGTTGCACTACGGCGCGAGTCGTGGCACGCTGATCGCACGCGGCCGGGGTGGTCGCGTTCCGAGCACAGGAGCGAAGTCATGACCAGCGAGCTCACAGCGACCCCCAGCGACGAGGTCCGCCTCACGACCGATGACGTCCCCGACGAGATCATGCGCAGCATCCACATCGACGCGTCGGCCGAGACGGTGTTCGCCATCATCAGCGAACCCGGATGGTTCATCAACGACGGCGAGTACCGCCCGCACGAGATCGAGATCGACGGGGACGTCGCCCGAGTGGTCGACCCGGTCCACGGTGAGTTCTCCCTCGGCATCGAGGCGCTCGAGCCGCCGCGTCGCGCCGTGTTCACCTGGCTCGGCGGCCAGGCCGGAGCATTCGACGACTGCCCGAAGAACACCGTCGAGTTCACGATCGAGCCCGACGGGAACGGCGTGCAGCTGACTGTGCGCGAGCGAGGCTTCGCGGAGATCAGCTCCGACGCCGCCGTGCGCCGCGAGCGCTTCGAGGACAACACGAAGGGCTGGATCGAGGAGCTCGCCGTGGCGCGGACGCTCGCGGAAGCGTCTGCGTGAACGCGCCACAAGCAGCCGCCGGCGAACCCGCCGCGCCCGATCGCCTCGTCGGGCACACGGGGCCCCGTCACGTGACGGCTTCCGAGGCGACGGCAGGGCGTCACCGGGGGGACCTCGACGGTCTGCTCGCCGACGGGGCCGACGAGGTGTTCGCAGCGCTCGCCGACCGCACCCGTCGGCGGATCCTCGTGCGCCTGGCGGAGCAGCCCGACGACGCCGGGGCGGTGGCGCGCGACCTCGACCTCACCCGTCAGGCCGTCGCCAAGCACCTGCGCGTCCTCGACGAGGCGGGGCTCGTCGAGGTCACCCGGCAGGCCCGCCGCCGCGTCCACGACGTCCACCCCGCTCGCATCCGGGAAGTCTCCGACCTGCTCGGCGTCGTCGCTCGCGGTTGGGACCGCCGACTGGCACGGATCAAGGAGCTGGCCGAGGCATCCGACCCCGGGGCGTGAGGTCTCGCTCGCGGGCAGCCGCCTTCGCCGCGTGGCCGCGCTCCTCGCGTCGCTGCGCGCGTCGCGCGGGTGCCTCCGAGTGTTGGGGCCGGCGACCACTGTGCAGGTGAGAGGGCTACGCTCACACCATGGGCAGGGTCACCGATAGGACGCGGATCCGCACGGTCCGAGTACGCGAGGGCACGCTGTATGCGGGCCGCAAGAGTGACCACGTCGCGGTCGAGGAGCCGCTCGACATCCGCCTGAACGGGCAGCAACTGAGCCTGACCATGCGCACCCCGGGCCACGACGTCGAGCTGATCCACGGCTTCCTCCACGGTGAGGGATTGATCGCCCACCGCGAGGACATCACCGAGGCCCGCTACTGCGACGGCGCCGTGGTCGAGGACGACAGCGGCTTCGCCCGCAATACTTACAACGTCATGGACTTCACCACCACGCGTCCGCAGCTGCTGCCGCTGGCCACGAGGAACTTCACCACCACCTCCGCGTGCGGAGTCTGCGGCTCTGAGAGCATCGATGCGGTGCGCCAGAAGAGCCGGTACACGCTGATGCAGAACTGGTCGCTCGACCCGCGCACCATCCTCGGTGCCGCCCGCGCGCTGTCCGCCGAGCAGACCGTCTTCGCCCGCACCGGGGGCGTCCACGCCGCGGCTCTCGTCGACCTCGAGGGCAACTTGCTGGTGGTGCGCGAGGACGTCGGCCGGCACAACGCGGTGGACAAGGTCATCGGCTGGGCATTGCTCGAGGATCGCCTGCCCTTGCGCGACACCTTCCTCCTGGTCTCCTCGCGGGCCAGCTTCGAGATCACCCAGAAGGCGTACATGGCGGGGATCCCCTTGCTGGCCTGCGTCTCCGCGGCGAGTTCGCTGGCCGTGGACACCGCCGAGGAGTTCGGCATGACCCTGGTGGGCTTCACGCGGGCCCACGAGGACGGCGATGGCCGCATGAACCTCTACACCCACCCCGACCGCCTCGACCTCCGCGACGCCGCCGGCTGATCCCGCGGAAGTCGCCCGGCGCCGGCTGGTCCCGGGGTGCCGCTCGGTACCGGCCGGTCTTCCTGGGCCGGTCGGTACGGGCCGATCCCGCTGGGTGTTGGCCGGTGCGCGGTGCGTCCGTCCGGCCGGCTCGTTCGGATGTGACGGTCGGGTCCCTTGAGCGCAATCTCGCCGCCTCGAACGTCACATCGATCGTCCCGTGGCGCGATAATCTCAGCGGGTGACTGCCGCCGACGCCTTCGCCACTGCCGCTGACGCCACTGCCGCTGCCTCCGTGGACACCCCCGGCGCCGACGCCGCCGACGACACCGCTGCCGCCGCGCACGAACCCGCCGTCACCGGCGTCGAACCTGCCGTCGCCGATTACGCCGAGTTCTGGGCGGAGGCCCGCATTGCGCGCCCGTCCTTACCCGCCGGGGTTCCTGAGGCATGGGCATTCGGTGCTACCCGGGAGCACGCCGACGGTCTGCTCGCGCTCGTTCTCGAGGGAAGGAAGACGGCAACAGCCTCCTCGCTGTGGGACTACGAGGAGGACGGGGAGCCGATCCCTGCGGTCGGCGATCTCTCGATCATCCTCGATGGTGCCGGCATTCCGCGCGCGGTGCTCGAGGTGACCGCGATCGAGATCGTTCCCTTCGGCCAGGTCAGCGACGACCATGCACACTCCGAGGGTGAGGACGACCGCACCCTGGGGAGCTGGCGGAGAGTCCACGAGACGTTCTGGCGTGAGTACTCCCCGCGTGGCTTCGCGCCCGACATGCCGGTGGTCTGCGAACGCTTCCGCGTCCTCCACCGAACCTCGGCGCTCAGCGGGTCCTGAGGCGCGGAGTCCCGCTGTTCGGCTCGTCGGGTCGCTCATCTCGTGCACCGCTGAGTGAGGAGGTACTCGCGGATGTCGCACCGGGACGGCGTGAACGGCGCTCCCGATCGAGCCGTTCCAGCTCTTCCCGTCGCTTCGTGCCGTAGTGCGCACCCCAGAGGGAGCCGGCAAGGCACATCAGTGCGACGAATACAGTTCCCATGACGTCAGGCTATCGACACCGGCAGTCTGTCGGGGCTGGTCACGGCGGACGACTGACGCGCTACCGCAGGGACAGCAGGCTCGCGGCGGTGACCTCGTCGACCACGACGTCGGTGGCGACCCCGGCGCGCAACGCGGCTCGCAGCGGCAGGGCCTTGCGGGTCCCGGCCGCGAGCAGCAGCCGGCGGGGGATGCGGGTGAGCTGGAACGGGTCCGGGCCCGAGCCGCGGGCGTTCATGTCGATGCCGCGGAAGGAGCCGTCGGCCCGCAGGAACACCGTGCACACATCCCCGATGGCGCCGTCGGCCCGCAGGGAACGGAGGTCCTCGCTGGTCAGGTAGTTGTTGGTGTAGACGTGGCTGGGGACCTCGGCGTCGAAGGCGCCGACGCTGAAGACGGCCAGGGTGCACTGGCGCTGCGTCTCCAGCACGCGCTGGACGGAACGCTCGCGCCACATGGCGTCGCGGGTGGCGGTGTAGTCGAAGAACGCGGGGACCGGGAAGTGGTGGACGGTCGCGTCCCACAGCGTCGCCGCCTGCGAGAGCACCGTGGAGACGTAGGTGAGCCCGGAGCCCTCGGTGTTGATGGCCCCGTTGAGCTGAACGATCCGCAGCCCCGGCACCGGGCGCGGGCCCACGGCGCCCACCAGTGCAGCGATGGTGGTGCCCCAGGCCATGCCGATCGTCATGCCCGGCTCCAGCATGTCGTCGAGGTACTCGGCCCCTGCCTCCGCGACGGCTTCGAGGCGTTCTCGCTCCCCGTCGGCCGGGCCGGCAGCGATCACGTGCGCCGTCACCCCGTACAGCTGGGCGATCCGGCGCCGCAGCGCCTCGACCCGGTGATCGCTGGGTGGGCGCAGGGAGATCTGCACCAGTCCCGCCTCGCGGGCATCGCGCAGCAGTCGCGAGACGGTCGAGCGCGAGACGGACAGCGCGCCGGCCACCGCCTCCATGGTCTGGCCCTCCTCGTAGTACATCCGTGCAGCATCGAAGGCCGTCTCGAGGCGTGTTCCCGGCGTCATACGGGCAGTCTTGCACGTTCGTGCACCACACTTGCGCGACGCTGCACGGAGGTTCGACGATGAGCGGAGTCGTCACAGAAGTCGTCATTCGCGAAGGAGCGTCACGTGTCCGACCTGCATCGGTCCGCCCTCACCCCGGAGAACAGGACGGAGCACCTGGCGCGCCTGCGCGCCGCGACAGCGGAGAACCCGCTGGACATCCTCGTGGTCGGGGGTGGCGTCAACGGCGCCGGCGCCGCCTTCGACGCCGCGACCCGCGGCCTGAGCGTGGGCCTGGTCGAGTCGCGCGACTGGGCCAATGGCACCTCCTCGCGCTCCTCCAAGCTCATGCACGGCGGCCTGCGCTACCTCCAGATGCTCGACTTCAAGCTGGTCGCCGAGGCCCTGCGCGAGCGCGACCTGCTGCTGGAGCACACCGCCCCGCATCTGGTGCGGCCCATCAAGTTCGTCTTCCCCTTCTTCAAGAAGGTCGTCGACCGCGCCTTCATCGGCTCCGGCGTGATGCTCTACGACGCCATGCAGTCCGTCGGCCGCAAGCGCGCCGTCCCCATGCACCGCCACCTCCTGCACGAGAAGATGCTCGAGGTCTTCCCCGCCCTGGACGGCGAGAAGGCCGTGGGAGCGCTGGAGTACTACGACGCCGAGGTCGACGACGCCCGCTTCGTGATGATGCTGGTGCGCTCCGCCGCGCAGCTGGACGCCTCGGTCGCCAACTACACCGCCGTCATCGACTACCTCCACGACGAGCGCGGTCGCGTCACCGGTGCTCGCATGCGCGATCAGGAGACCGGCGAGGAGTTCGAGGTCCACGCCCGCGAGACCATCCTCGCCGGCGGCGTCTGGACCCAGGAGCAGCAGGAGCTCGCCGGGGCCGACGCCGGTCTCGAGGTGCTCGCCTCCAAGGGCATCCACATCACCGTCGCCCGCGACCGCATCCCCGCCGCCCCGGACACCGGCATCATCACCCAGACCGAGAAGTCCGTCCTGTTCATCATCCCCTGGGACGAGTACTGGGTGATCGGCACGACCGACACCCCGTGGACCCAGGACCCGCGCACCGTCGGCGCCACCGCCGAGGACATCGACTACGTGATCGAGCACGCCAACGCCGTGCTCGCCGACGACCTCACCCGAGAGGACGTCGTCGGCGTCTACTCCGGCCTGCGCCCGCTTCTCCAGCCGGTCAAGAAGGGCAACGACTCCGGCTCCACGAAGGTCTCCCGCGAGCACACCGTGATGGAGATCGAGCCGGGCCTATCGGCGATCGCCGGCGGCAAGTACACCACCTACCGAGTGATGGCCGAGGACGTCGTCGACTTCGCCCTGAAGGACTCCGAGCCCGACCGCAAGAGCCTCACCCGCTCCCTCCCCGTGATCGGCGCCCAGGGGTTCACCGCCCTGCAGCGCGAGAAGGACCGCCTCGCCGCCCGCTACGGGTTCGACGAGGTGCGCATGGAACGCCTGCTGTCCCGCTACGGCGCCCTGCTGCCCGACGTGCTCGCGCTGATCGACGAGGACCCCTCCCTCGGGGAGCCGCTCGAGCACGCCGCCCGCTACCTCCGCGCCGAGGTGCTCTACGCGGTCCGCGCCGAAGGCGCCCGCCACCTCGCCGACATCCTCCAGCGCCGCACCCGCCTGGACTACGAGACGCCCGACCGCGGGACCGACGCCGCCGAGGAGATCGCCGCCCTCGTCGGCCCGGACCTCGGCTGGGACGAGGACGCCCGCCGCCGCGAGATCGACTCCTACCGGGAGTTCATCGCCGCCCGCCTCGAGGGCGAGCGCGCCACCAGCGACGAGCTCGTCTCGGCGCGCCTGGCCGAGACGACGGAGGTGCCGCCCCGGACCTGACCGCAGTCACGGGCGCCGGCCGAGCCTCGGCCGGCGCCGGTCGGGGTTTCCGCAGGCCTCTGCCTGCACCCCGACGGATGCCACCGGCCCCGCACCGCAGCGGGGTCGCTCGATGAGGAGGACCCATGGCAACCATTTTTCTCTACGAGATCGCCGGCACGGCGATGCTCACCCTGCTGGGCGGTGGTGTCGTCGCCAACGTGATCCTGGGCAAGACCAAGGGCAACGGCGGCGGCTGGCTGCTGATCAACTTCGGCTGGGGCCTGGCGGTTTTCGCCGGTGTCTGGACCGCGTACAAGACCGGCGCGCACCTGAACCCCGCGGTCACCGTCGGACTGCTCTCCAGCGGAGCCGGTGAATACGCCGACGGGATCCCGATCACCGTCGCCAACACCATCGCCTACTTCGCCGCCGAGCTAATCGGTGGTTTCCTCGGGGCCGTCGTCTGCTGGCTCGCCTACAAGACCCACTACGACGCCGAGACCGACCCGGGCACGATCCTGGGCACCTTCTCGACCGGCCCGGAGATCCGCTCCTACGGCTGGAACGTCGTCACCGAGATCATCGGGACGTTCGTGCTGGTGTTCATCATCATCATGTTCGGCAACACCCCGAACGAACTCGGCCCCCTGGCCGTGGCCCTGCTCGTGGTCAGCATCGGCGCCTCGCTCGGCGGTCCCACCGGCTACGCCATCAACCCGGCCCGTGACCTCGGCCCCCGCCTGGCCCATGCGATCCTGCCCATCCCGCACAAGGGCGGCAGCGACTGGGCCTACTCCTGGGTGCCGATCGTCGGCCCGCTGCTCGGCGGCATCCTCGCCGGCGTCGTCAGCATGGCGTTCTGAGCCTCGATATCCCGGGCCTCGATACCCCGGACCTCGAAACCTGAGTCCCGAGATCCGGGCCTCGATGTCCGGCCCGAGCCTCCTCCCCGCCTACGACGCACCGCGTCACCCTTTTCAGAAGAACCCGCTCATCACACGAAGGAGTCCCGATGAACGACCAGCAGCAGTACATCCTCTCGATCGACCAGGGCACCACCTCGACCCGCGCGATCGTCTTCGACCACGGCGGCCAGATCGTCGCCACCGGCCAGAAGGAGCATGAGCAGATCTTCCCCAAGTCCGGCTGGGTCGAGCACGACCCGGTGGAGATCTGGCGCAACACCCGCACCGTCGTGGGCCAGGCGCTGACCGGGGCCGACATCAACCGCCACCAGCTGGCGGCCGTCGGCATCACCAACCAGCGCGAGACCGCCGTGGTCTGGGACAAGAACACCGGTGAGCCCGTCTACAACGCGATCGTCTGGCAGGACACCCGCACCCAGCGCATCTGCAACGAGCTCGCCGGGGACGAGGGTCCCGACAAGTACAAAGAGCGCGTGGGCCTGCCGTTGGCGACCTACTTCTCCGGCCCCAAGATCAAGTGGATCCTCGACAACGTCGAGGGTGCCCGTGAGCGCGCCGAGGCCGGCGACCTGCTGTTCGGCAACACCGACGCCTGGGTGCTGTGGAACCTCACCGGAGGCCTCAACGGCGGCGTGCACGTCACCGACGTCACCAACGCCTCCCGCACGATGCTCATGAACATCGACACCCTCGACTGGAACGAGGACATCGCGGCGGACATGGGCATCCCGCTCTCCATGCTCCCGGAGATCAAGTCCTCCTCCGAGGTGTACGGTCACGGCCGCAAGAACGACCTGCTCATCGACACCCCGATCGCCGGCATCCTCGGCGACCAGCAGGCGGCCACCTTCGGCCAGGCCTGCTTCGAGATCGGCCAGGCCAAGAACACCTACGGCACCGGCAACTTCATGCTGATCAACACCGGCGAGGAGCTGGTGCGCAGCGAGAACGGGCTGCTGACGACGGTGGCCTACAAGATCGGCGAGAACAAGCCGGTCTATGCCCTGGAGGGCTCCATCGCGGTGACCGGCTCGCTGGTGCAATGGGTGCGAGACAACCTGGGCATCATCAAGGAGGCCCCGGAGATCGAGGACCTCGCCAAGAAGGTCGACAACAACGGCGGCTGCTTCATCGTGCCCGCCTTCTCCGGCCTGTTCGCCCCGCACTGGAAGCCCGACGCCCGCGGCACCATCGTCGGCATGACCCGGTTCATCAACAAGAACCACATCGCCCGCGCCGCGCTGGAGTCGACCGCGTTCCAGTCCGCCGAGGTGCTCGACGCCATGAACGCGGACTCCGGGGTCGACCTCACCGAGCTCAAGGTCGACGGCGGCATGGTCATGAACGAGACCCTCATGCAGTTCCAGGCCGACATCCTCGGGGTGCCCGTCGTGCGCCCGAAGGTCATCGAGACCACCGCGCTCGGCGCCGCCTACGCCGCCGGCATCGCGGTGGGCTTCTGGGACGGCGAGCAGGACGTCATCGACAACTGGGCCGAGGACAAGCGCTGGGAGCCCGACATGGACTCCGAGACCCGCGACCGGTACCTGCGCCTGTGGAACAAGGCCGTCGAGCGCACCTTCGACTGGGTCGACGACGACACCGAGGCGCTGTTCGGCTGACGCCGCTGCCCGGCTGTGACCGCGCGGCTGCACGGCTGCGCGGCTGTGACCGCGCGCCGATGCGCGGCCGCGCGGCTGTGACCGCGCGCCGCGTGGAGCACCCCCTCCCAGCGGACCGGAATCCGACATGGATACCGGTCCGCTGGAGGGGGTGCTCCACGCGAGGCGTTCCGTGCACGGGGTGAGGTACGCGAGGTGTTCCGTGCATGGGGTGCTCCACGCGAGACGTTCCGTGCACGGGGTGGGTGCGCGCCGGGACTGGCCCTGCGGCCGTTTGCGGGAGGGGGCGGGATGTGAGATAGGTGGCGCCCGTGCCCAGTGACGATCCGGCTACGACTGCCGCGCCAGCTCGTGATCGGGATGAGGATCTGGCTACCCGCGCGTAGGCTCAGCGCCACCCATCGCACCCCCGCTTCCCCTGAGACCCCACTCTGAGATCGGAGCCTCCTCATGGATCTCGCCTTCAGACTCGTCGCCCTGGCCGTCTACTTCGCCGCGATGATCGGCATCGGCCTCTACGCCTTCCGCAAGACCCGCGGCGGTGAGGACTACATGCTCGGCGGGCGCCAGCTCCACCCGTTCGTCGCCGCTCTGTCCGCCGGCGCCTCGGACATGTCCGGCTGGCTGCTGCTGGGTCTGCCCGGAGCGCTCTACATGGGCGGGCTGGTCGAGGCGTGGATCGCCATCGGCCTCACCATCGGCGCCGGACTGAACTGGTTCTTCGTCGCCCCCAGGCTGCGGCAGTACACGCAGATCGCCGGTAACGCGATCACCGTACCCAGCTTCTTCGGCAACCGGCTGCACGACCGCACGAACATCCTGAGGATCGCCGCGGGCCTGATCATCCTGGTCTTCTTCACCTTCTACGTCTCCTCCGGCATGGTCGCCGGCGGCGTGTTCTTCCAGTCGATGTTCGGCGGCCCGTACGTGACCGGCATGCTCATCGTCGGCGGCGTGACGGTGCTGTACACGCTGTTCGGCGGGTTCCTCGGCGCGACCTACACCGACGTCGTCCAGGGACTGGTCATGCTGGTCTCGCTGCTGATCGTGCCGATCACCGCCATGTTCGCCGTCGGCGGGCCGGTGGCCATGTTCGAGTCGGTGCGCGAGGTCGACGCCGACTTCGCCAGCCTGACCGCCGGCGGCTCCGCCCTCGGCATCATCTCCGCTCTGGCCTGGGGCCTGGGCTACTTCGGCCAGCCCCACATCATCGTGCGCTTCATGGCGCTGCGCTCCTCCCGCGACGCCCGCTACGGGCTGGGCGTGGGAATGGTCTGGATGATCATCTGCGTGATCGGGGCCGTGTTCACCGCGCTCGCGGGCCTGGCCTACTTCCAGCAGAACGCCGACGCGGTCCTCACCGACGAGACCAACGGCGAATCCGTCTTCCTCGACCTCTCCCAGATCCTGTTCCACCCGATCGTGGCCGGTGTGCTGCTGGCCGCGGTGCTGGCGGCGATCATGTCCACCATCTCCTCGCAGCTGATCGTGACCAGCTCCGCCCTCGTCGAGGATCTCGTCGGCGGTTTCGGCGCGAAGCTCGGGGACAAAGGCGCGCTGTGGGGCGGCCGCATCGGCGTGCTCGCCGTCTCCGTGGTCGCGATGCTGCTCGCCCTCGCCCCGGACAGCTCCGTGCTGGAACTGGTCTCCTTCGCCTGGGCCGGGTTCGGCGCGGCCTTCGGCCCGATCGTGCTGCTGGCCCTGTTCTGGCGTCGCCTGACCATGGCCGGCGCCGCGGTCGGCATGGTCTCCGGCGCCGCCGTCGCGTTCATCTGGGGCTGGTTCACGCCCGATGTCGCCTGGGGCCTGTTCGGCGACGAGCACCTCTACGAGATCATCCCCGGCTTCCTGATCTGCCTGATCCTGGCGATCCTCGTCAGCCTGGTGACCCCGCAGCCGCCGGCGCTGGCCATGCGCGAGTTCGACGACACGGTCGAGACGGTGACCACCGGGGAGATCCCGGCCCACGCGGCCGACGGGGAGACCGGACGCCCCGCCTCGACCGTCTGAGAGGGCGGGTGCCCCGGTGCCGTCGGCGGCGCCGGCTCACTGCCCGAAGAGGCGATCCTCGGCGCCGCGCACCCCGGGCCGGACCGCGAAGAGCGAGCCCGCCTGGAGGTCCTCGCCGTCGGGGACGTTCTCCCGGCTGGTGGTGATGTACAGCGTGCCGCGATCCGCACCGCCGAAGGTGCAGGCGGTGGTCTGGCGGGCATCGACTGTGACGCGCTCGGCGACGCCGCCGTGCTCGTCGAGACCCAGCACCGTGCCGGCACCGTTCATCGCCACCCAGACCCTGCCCTCGGCGTCGAGCGTGAGCCCGTCGGGGTGGCCGTCCTGGCCGGTGAGGTCCGCGAAGGTCCGGCGGCCGGTCAGGCCCGCGTCGTCGGACCAGTCGAACAGGTCGACCCGCCCGGTGGGGGTGTCGACGTAGTAGGCGCGGCTGCCGTCGGCCGAGAAGGCCAGGCCGTTGGAGATCGTCAGTCCCGTCAGCATCCGGCTGGTGGTGCCGTCGGGCAGCAGGCGCCACATGGCCGCCGCTCCCTCGCGGGCGTCGTAGGCCATGGAGCCGCACAGGAAGGAGCCGTCGGGGGCGACGGCGCCCTCATTCATGCGCACGTCCTCCTCCCACAGCGGGGGCAGGGGATCGATCGCTCCGTCGGCGTCCTCGAGGGCGAAGCCCTTCTCCAGGGCGAGCACGGCGCCGCCGCTGGCTGCCGGGCGCACGCAGGCCACGACGTTGCTCGGGGTGGGAATGCGGCGAACGGTGCCGGATTCGTCCAGGTGCATGACGTCGCCGGCGAGCATGTCGACCCACCGCAGTCCGCCCCAGCTGTTCGACCAGTACGGGCCTTCGGCGTGGTGGCAGATCGACTCGGTGATGCGTTCGGCGTGCATGGGGCCTCCGTATGCCGGCGGTGCAGCGGTGGCTCCCTACGGTAGCCGCTGGGGAGGGTGAGCAGGGCGTCAGCTCTCCCGCGCAGCAGCGCGGCCGACGGGGAGCTCCGAGCCGCGACAGATGCGCCGCCACAGCTCGAAGTGCTCCTCCATGGCCGCGGTGACCGCCTCCTTCCGCCGCGAGCGCAGGGCACGGGTGATCTCGAAGTGGACGGTATCGGTCTCGAAGCTCCGGGGGAGGTCGCCGTGGTTGCGCGCGATCTCCCGGCTGATGGCGATGCGACGACGTTCGAGCAGCAGGTCGTGCAGGGCCCGGTTCATGCCGTCGACGACATATGTCGTGATGGGGTTGGCGAAGATCCGCAGCAGTGACGTGTGGAAGGTGTGGTCCGCTGCCAGGCCGCCGGCGAAGTCCCGCGAGGAGGAGGCGTCGACCATGGCGCGCACCTGGTCCTCGAGGCCCTGGATCTGCTCGTCGGTGACGTGCTCGGTGATCTTCGGGGCGATCGCCACTTCGAGCGTCTCGCGA
Source organism: Brachybacterium sp. GCM10030252 (assembly GCF_042666535.1). Lineage (NCBI taxonomy): Bacteria > Bacillati > Actinomycetota > Actinomycetes > Micrococcales > Dermabacteraceae > Brachybacterium > Brachybacterium sp. GCM10030252. The sequence goes on from NZ_JBHTDM010000035.1 coordinate 90,687, forward strand.
GCCTCGTTGATGTGCGAGACGGTCACGAGCCCGGCCCGCAGCATCATCTCGAAGCCGTTCCCGGAGCCGGCCCCCGGGGTGCCGGGGGAGACCAGCACATTGCCCGATCCCTGGACCTTCCGCAGGATGCCCAGCATCTGCAGGCCGGAGAGCTGCTCCCGCACCCGGGCGCGGGACATGCCGCTGAGCTCGGCGAGCCGGCGCTCGCTGGGGATGAGGAGACCGCGCTCGACCTCGACGCCCTCCCGCACGAGCATGTCGAGGAACTCCTGGACCCCGGGATCCATGTGACCTCCTTCGCCGCGCGCACCGGCTCGAGGGCCGGCGAGGATCTGTGACCTGCCATGATATCGGTCGGCCAGGGGCCCGCGGTGCCCGGTCCCCGGGCGCTCGTTTCGGGGGCCGGGCGGGAGCTCGGCAGCGCACGGCGTCGTCCCCGCCGGTGCTCACGGGACGCGGGAGGGCGCTCCTACTCCTCCAGCCACTCGGTGATGAACCGATCGCTGCTGTGGATGTGGATCCCGCTGTAGCCGCCGAGCGACTCGAAGCGGTGCGGGGTGTTCGCGGGCGCGACCAGCAGCTGCCCGGCGGACACCGTCACCTGGCGATCGGCCACCGTGAACACGGCTGACCCGGCCTGGACCAGGAAGGTCTCGTCGTAGGGGTGGCGGTGCAGCCGGGGACCGAGCCCCCGGCCGAGATCACGTTCGACGATGATCGAGATGGAGGCGCCGTGATCCCGGCCCTCGAAGTTGCCGCTCGGCAGGTCTGCGAGGTCTATGGTCTCGATGCTCATGACAGCCCCCTTCGGCTCGCGCTCTCGACGCTAGCACCGGGGGCGCGGGTCGACAACGGATCCCGACGCGGCGGCCGAGAAGGCGAGCCGCCGGTGGACGGTCGGCGGCTGCCGCGGCCTGCTGCGGCACCGCGCGCTCACCCGTGCTGCTGGATCTCCGAGAGGGCGTGCGTGACGTCCCGCGTCGCGGGGTAGAGCTCGCGGTACATCCGGTACAGCTGGTCGTACCGGGCACCGGCGTCGGGATCGGGCACGCACACGTGATCGATCCCGTTCCAGGTACTGGTGTCGGAGCCGTGGGCGAGCTGCGCGGCGAGCATCGCCGTGCCGTAGGAGGCGCCGACCGTGCGCCGCGGGATCTCCTGCGGCAGCCCGGTGACGTCGGAGACGATCTGCGGCCACAGCTCGTTGCGGATCCCGCCGCCGACGGCGACCATCCGCTCGATGACCACACCCGCCTCGCGCAGCGCCTCGAGATGATGGCGCACCCCGTACGCCGCCGCCTCGAGCGCCGCCCGGTAGAGGTCTCCGCGCGTGTGCGACAGCGTGAGCCCGGCGATCACGCCGCGGGCCGACGGGTCGTGCATGGGCGATCGCTCCCCGGCGAAGTAGGGCAGCATCAGCAGGCCGTTCGCGCCGACGCCGCTGGTGGCGGCCTCGTCGATCAGCGTGGCGAAGTCCGCCTCGCCGGTCAGCTCCCGCATCCAGGCGGTGATCGCGCCCGAGCTGGCCATCCCGCCGGAGAGGGTGAACGTCCCCGCGGAGGTGCCGGCGGTGACCCATAGGGTGCGGCTGGGAGCGGGCTCATCGGTGATCGCGACCAGGAACGTCGTGGTGCCGTACATCAGCATCACGTCGCCGGGCGCGGTGGCGCCGACGCTGATCGCCTCCGCCCAGGCATCGACCGTGCCGGTGATGACGGGGATCCCGGGCGACAGGCCGGGCACCGCGCTCGCGGCAGCTGCGGTGACGGTGCCTGCGGCCTCGCCGGCCCACTGCAGCGGCGGCAGCTCCAGACCTGGTGCGACGTGATCCGACCAGGGCCGATGCCAGTCCAGCGTCCCCGTGTCGTACAGCGGGGTGACCATGCTGGCGCTGGCATGGTCCAGTACGTACCGCCCGCTCAGGCGGAACGCCAGGTACGAGGCGGGCATGAAGAGTCTGGACGCCCGGGCGAAGTGCTCCGGCTCCTGCTCGGCGACCCAGCGGATCTTGGGGCCGGCGGCCTGCGCCGAGAGCACGCTGCCGCAGCGCTCGAAGATCTCCTGGTCGCCGAACCGTGCGGTGAGGTCGGCGATCTGCGCCTCCGCGCGGGTATCGACCCCGTAGAGGATCGCGGGCCGCACCGGGTGCCCGGCGTCATCGGTCAGCAGGACGCACGGGCCCATCCCGGAGACGCCGACCGCCGTGATCCGGGCGTCCGCGGTTTCGGTGAGCTCGGCGGTCAGGGAGACGACCTCGTCCCACCAGATCTCCGCGTCCATCTCCACGTGCCCGGGAGCGGGCCGATCCACCGCGTGCTCGCGTACCGCGCACGCCAGGATGGTGCCGTCGAGGGCCACCAGCACGCCCTTGGTGCTCGAGGTGCCGACGTCGATGCCGAGCACGGCCTCAGCGCGATCTGCCATCGGCGCGCCCTCTCCTCATCGTCACCTCGGTGTGCGGCAGCCCTCGCCGGGTCCGGCGGGGTGTGCCCATCCTGCCATTGTCGGCGCCGGGACCGAGCCGCGTGCACCCCTCGCCGAGGGGAGCTTCCATGCCGCCGACCAGGACGGGTGGCGCCGCTGCGCCCGTCGGGCGATGGTCCGGCGGTTGCGTGAGGGGCCGTCGGACTCTATAGGATCAGCGCTCACGGACGACCCGTCCGCGGCTCGAAGGCGCCGACGCAGCGGTCGACGACAACGCGATGACGGTGAATGAGGTGGACGTGCTCGAGAGCCATATGGATCTGCAGCTCCTGCACCGCGCCGCGTCCGCCTACTACGTCGAGAATCTTCGCCAGGCCGAGATCGCCGAGAAGCTCGGCGTCTCCCGGCCCACCGTGAGCAAGCTGCTCAGCGAGGCGCGCCGGATCGGGATGGTGCGTTTCGAGGTGCTCGACGTCCCCGAGGAGGACGTCACCGAGCTCGAGAGCCGCCTGCGGGCTCTGCTCGGGGTCGAACGGGTGCGGATCGCGCCCGGCGACCAGGCGCAGCGCGACTACCGCGGTCTCGGTGACCAGCTGGGGGAGGAGCTGCGCCGTCTGGCCCTGCGCCGCGACGACGTCCTGCTGGTCTCCTCGGGCCGGACCACCCATGCCGTCAGCCGGATGGAGCTGCCCCAGCTCGCCGGGGTGGTCGTCGCCCCCACCGTCGGCGGCCAGCAGGAGTCCGATCCCGCGTTCCAGACCAACGAGACGGTGCGGAACCTCGCCACCCGCACCGGGGCGCAGCCGCGATTCATCTTCGCTCCGGCCCTTCCGAGCCGGAGCCTGTGGCGGTCGCTGCAGGCGGACCCGAGCTTCGTGGAGATCATGGACCTGTGGGCGCGTGCCAGCGTGCTGGTCACCGGCATCGGAGCCCCGTACCTGGAACGGGAGTCGCTGACCTCGGTGGTGCCGCGGGATGATCCCTCGCTGGCCAGCGCCGTCGGCGACATCTGCCTGCACTTCTTCGACGCCGACGGCGAGCCGGTCGTCTATCCCGGCTCCGATCTGCTGGTACGCCCGACGCTGGACCAGCTGCGACAGATCCCCACCTCGATCGCGCTGGCCGCGGGCCGCGGCAAGGCCGCCTCGATCCGGGCGGGCGCGAAGGCCGGGCTGTTCACGACGCTGATCACCGACGCCCCCACCGCAGAGCAGGTGCTGGCCGACTACGGGGACGCGGACCCGGCGTAGTCGCGGCCGACCCCGAGGCGTCCCCCGCGCGTCCGAGGCGCCGTCGACTCCGAGGCATCACCACCGTCATCGGGCTATTCAGGTGGGGCAGGTCCCCACGCCCGCCGCCCCATGTCCGCGGGCGCCGCGCGGTCCGAGGTGGAACATTTGTGCTTGACGAATGTGCGGGACGGTGCCTACGCTCGCACCGAGACGGGGCACACCGCAGAGCCGCACCCCGATCCGGCAGGCGCCATGACGACGCCCGGAACGTATCGAAGGAGATGTGTCGAGATGACCGAGACCCCCCAGCACGAGATCCCACGGACCATGCAGGCCGTGGTCATGCACGCCCCGGAGGACTACCGCCTCGAGGAGCTCGAGGTCCCGGAGCCGGGCGACGACGAGCTGCTGATCCGCGTCGAGGCCGTCGGCGTCTGCGCGAGCGACCTGAAGTGCTACCACGGGGCCGCCAAGTTCTGGGGCGACGAGAACCGTGATCGCTGGGTCGATCCGGGCATCACGCCCGGTCACGAGCTCGTCGGCGAGGTCGTCTCCGGCTCGGCCGAGGCGCTCGCCCAGCACGGCGTCCAGCTCGGTGACCGCATCGCCTGCGAGCAGATCGTGCCGTGCGGTGAGTGCATGTACTGCCAGCGCGGCTGGTACTGGATGTGCGGTCCGCACGACATGTTCGGCTTCAAGCACTTCAACGGCGCGATGGCCGAGTACATGCTGGTCCCGCCGCAGGCCCGCGCCCACCAGGTCTCCAAGGAGATCCCCGCCCACCACGCCGCCTTCTCCGAGCCGCTGTCCTGCTCGCTGCACGCCGTCGAGCGCGCCCAGCTCAGCTTCGACGACGTCGTCGTGGTCGCCGGCTGCGGGCCGATCGGGCTCGGCGCCATCATCGGCGCCGCTCACAAGAACCCGAAGACGGTCATCGCCCTCGACTTCGACGAGCACAAGCTCGAGCTGGCGAGGAAGTGCGGCGCCGACCTCACCCTGAACCCGTCCACGACGGACATCTACGAGGAGATCCGCGGCCTGACGGGCGGCTACGGGGCCGACGTGTACATCGAGTGCACCGGTCACCCCAGCGCGGTCGGCCAGGGCCTGAACCTCCTGCGCAAGCTCGGCACCTACGTCGAGTACTCGGTGTTCAAGGAGGACGTGAAGGTCGACTGGTCGATCATCTCCGACGACAAGGAGCTCGACGTCCTCGGGGCTCACCTCGGCCCGAACTGCTGGCCCGCCGCGATCAAGATGATCGAATCCGGCGAGCTGCCCATGGACGAGATCTGCACCCACCAGTACGGCCTCGGTGAGGTCCAGACCGCCCTGGACCAGGTCGCCGATTCCGCCGGCGCCTCCGTCAAGGTCTCCATCCTGCCCGGTATCTGAGCCGTCTGCGGACGGCCTGCGCAGCCCCGGGTGCGGCGCCGCCCCTCGTCATCCCGCACCTGGGCCCCGTCTCCCGAGCCGGCGGTTCCCGTCCCGTGCACGCTGCGGTGCACAGCCGCCGTCTCCTATCCAACCGATCCGGCGGTGCGCCCCACCTGATCGCCCACATCGCCGGCCGAACGCACATCCGGCACCCCGTCGACGCTGACGGACGCGTATCCGCTCCGTGCTCGGCCCGCAATGCACCAGCCGGAACACGGCACCACTCTCCACCGCACCAGTCGCACCAGCCACACCACCCTCCACGGCGCCAGCGGAGCACGGTGCCCGTCGCAGCACACGCACCCGCCGGTCATCCGGCGGCCGGACACCCACCGGCCGGGCCCCACCGGCTGACCACCCACCGGCCGGACACCCACCAGCCGGAGCAACCAGAGGAAGGCTCACCATGAGCACCGCATCCGCCGCGGCACCCAGCACCGGGCGCCCGGCATCGCCGAGGAAGCACACCGGCCGCTGGGTCGCGGCAACCCTGACCCTGATCGCCCTGCTCGTCGTCGTCCTGGGCACGAAAGTGGTGCCTCAGGGGGAGGAGTCCCAGGCCGCCGGACCGGAGGAGTTCGACAAGGCCACGTTCGGAGCCGAGGAGTTCCCGAAGGTCCAGGAGCAGATCACCGAGCGCGCCGTGGAGGCTCCCGAGCTGGCCGCCGCGATCGCCGAGGACCCAGACGCCGCGGCCTCCGAGCACGGGGTCGAGGCCGCCGGGAACACCGTCTACTCCACGACCTTCACCGGCACCGTCGGCGAGGGCGAGGCCGGCATCTACGAGGTCGACGTCGAGGGTATGCCCCAGGACGTCACCGTGCGCATCCAGACCGGCCCGGCCATCAACGGCACCGACCTGCGCGATGCCACCGGCTCCTACGGCTTCGGCCAGTTCACCAACCAGATCGAGTACCAGGACGCCGGCGCCGCGTTGAACGATGAGGCGAAGAAGCAGGTCCTCGAGCCCGTGGACCCGACCTCGCTGCCGGGCGAGACGGTCACTGTCACCGGGGCCTTCACCGCGATCAACCCCGAGGGCTGGCTCGTCACCCCCGTCTCCCTGGAGGTCCAGTGAACACCGACGACGTGGTTCTTCATGCGCGCGACATCGTCAAGACCTATGGGGGCACCCGGGCGCTGAAGGGCGTGGACTTCGGCGTCCACCGCGGCCAGGTCACCACGCTGTTCGGGGAGAACGGCGCGGGGAAGTCGACGCTGATGAAGATCCTCTCGGGCGTGGAGCAGCCCACCTCGGGATCGATCATCCTCGACGGGCAGCCGGTCACCTTTGCCACCACCAACGACGCCCGCGACCACGGCATCGCGATCATCCACCAGGAGCTGAGCCTCGCCCCGAACCTTTCGGTGCGCGACAACATCTTCCTCGGCCGGGAGATCACCCGCGCCGGCGGCGTCGACTACGCCGAGGAGACGCGACAGGCCGCCGCTCTCCTGGCCGACCTGCGACTGGATGTGAGTCCCGCGGCCATGGTCGGCGACCTGCGCGTCGGCCAGCAGCAAATAGTCGAGATCGCCCGGGCCCTGTCCATCGACGCCCGCATCCTCATCATGGACGAGCCGACGTCGGCCCTGGCGGCCAAGGAGGTCGAGATCCTCTTCGGAATCATCGAGGAGCACACGGCCCGCGGCGTCTCCCTGGTCTACATCTCCCACCATCTCGAGGAGGCGCTGCAGGTCACCGACCATGCCGTGGTGTTGCGGGACGGCACCATGACCGCCCGCGGGGACCGCGAGGAGATCGACCTGGCCTGGATCGTCCAGCACATGGTCGGCGAACACTTCGACCTGGGCTCCCCACCGGAAGGCCACGCGTTCGGCGATCCCGTGCTGGAGATCCAGGACCTCACCGTCCGCGACCCCGAGAACCCCGAGCGTGCCGTCGTCGACGAACTGTCGCTGACGGTGCGCGAAGGCGAGATCGTCTGCCTCTACGGGCTCATGGGCGCTGGCCGCACCGAGGTGCTGGAAGCCGTCGCGGGTCGCGGCCGCATCGCCGGTGGCCGGATCCTCTACCGCGGGCAGCAGCTCGGCCCCGAATCGATCGGCGAACGCATCGCGATGGGGATCGGGCTGGTGCCGGAGGATCGCCAGCGCGATGGGCTGGTCCAGACCATGTCCGTCGGCCAGAACCTCACCCTCTCCAGCATCCGGCAGTTCCTCACGCGCGGCTTCCTCTCGCGCCGCAAGGAGACTGCCCTGGCCGACGGGCTGATCCGGGACGTCACCGTCAAAGCGCCCGGGCCGCAGACCCCGATCGGCTCCCTCTCCGGCGGCAACCAGCAGAAGGTCGTCATCGGCAAGGCGCTGGCGACCGGACCCGGCGTGATGCTCCTGGACGAGCCCAGCCGGGGCATCGACATCGGGGCGAAGGCCGAGGTCTTCGGTCTGCTCGCCGACCGGGCCCGCGAGGGCCTGGGCGTCGTCTACTCCACCTCCGAGGTCGAGGAGTGCTTCAGCATCGCCCACCGCATCGTGGTGCTGCGACGCGGTCGCATCTCTGCCGAATTCGGACCCGACGCCGCGAAGTCCGACGTCATGGCCGCCTCCGGCGAAGTCGTCACCTCTTGACCCCGCACCCAGGAACGGACAGCACGATGACCTCCACCGCAGCGACCACCACCGCAGAGACCTCCACCACCGCAGGTGAGGGTGCGAAGAAGCTCGACCTCTCCAAGCTCCTCATCGAGGGGCGGGCCTTCCTGGCCCTCGCGCTGATCATCGTCGTCTTCTCGCTGCTCTCGCCGAACTACCTCACCGTCGACAACCTGCTGATCATGGCCTCCCACGTCGCGATCTTCGCGCTGCTGTCGCTGGGGATGCTGCTGGTGGTGCTGACCGGCGGCATCGACCTCTCCGTCGGCTCCACCCTCGGGTTCACCGCCGTGATCGCCGGCTTCCTGCTGCGCGGCGTGCCGCTGGACATCTTCGGGGTGACGCTCTACCCCAGCGTGCCCGTGGCGGTGCTGATCTCCGTCGCCCTCGGCGGAGTGATCGGCCTGGTCAACGGCCTGCTCGTGGCACGGTTCCACGTCGCCCCGTTCGTGGCGACCCTCGGCATGCTCTACGTGGTGCGCGGATTCGCGCTGCTGATGACCAACGGCCGCACCATCAACGACCTCTCCGGCACCGAGGGCCTGGGCAACACCGGCTTCGAGTGGCTCGGGTTCAACCGCATCCTGGGAATCCCCGCCGGCGTCCTGATCATGGCGGTGATCGCGCTGGTCCTCGCCGTGGTGCTGGCCCGGACCACGTTCGGGCGCTGGCTGTACGCCACCGGCGGAAATGAGCGCGCCTCCCAGCTCTCCGGCGTGCCCGTGCGCTCGGTGAAGATCTGGGTGTACGTGATCTCCGGGCTCTGCTCCGCCGTGGCCGGGCTGATCCTCGCCTCGACCCTCACCAGTGCCAGCCCCACCGCCGGCAATACCTACGAGCTGACCGCGATCGCGGGCGTCGTCATCGGCGGCGCCGCTCTCTCCGGCGGTCGCGGCACCGTGCGTGGCACCCTGCTGGGCGCCTTCGTGATCGGGTTCCTCTCCGACGGGCTCGTCCTCGTCGGCGTCTCCGAGTACTGGCAGACGGTGTTCGTCGGCGCAGTGATCATCGTCGCCGTACTGCTGAACTCCCTGCAGTACGGGAGGCCGCGCAGGGCCAAGCAGACCCCGACGACGACACCGCCCAGCGGCACGCCCGTGCCCGCTCCCGCCGCCTCCGGGGCGAAGCCGGCCGACGGCGGGACGACCGACGGTGCGTCGGCAGGCGGTGCGGCGACCGACGGCGCGGCGGTCGATGGCGCGGCAGCCGGCGGCGGCCCCTCGCCCGGTACGCCGGCCCCCGACCGGGCCGAGGAGCCAGGCAGTGGCGACCCGGGACCGGACCGCCGGCACTGACCACTCCGACCGCCGGCACTGCCCCCTCCGGGCCCTCACAGACCCGGGACCAGAACCCTGCAAGAGCCCCGATGCACCCCGGCCGGGCTGCATCCCCTCGAAAGGAACACATCATGGAACGTAGGCATTTCCTCTCCGCACTCGGCATCGGCGCCGCGGCGGCCGGCCTGGCGGCGTGCTCGACCGGATCCGGCGGCGGTTCGTCCGACGGCGGCAGTGCTGGCGGCGGCGGTTCGTCCGACGGCGGCCTGATCACGATCATCGTCAACGATCCCTCCAACCCGTACTGGAAGACCGAGGGCGATGTCGCCGCGGCCAAGGCCGAGGAGCTCGGCTACACCACCACCGTCGGTGCCCACAAAGGTGACACCAACACCGAGAACACGCTGGTCGACACAGCCATCTCGAACCGGTCGGTGGCGGTGATCATGGACCCGGCCGACGCGGACGGCTCGATCGGCACCATTAAGAAGGTCGTCCAGGCCGACATCCCCGTTTTCCTCATCAACGCCGAGATCAACGAGGAGGGCGTCGCCAAGGCGCAGTTGGTCTCGAACAACGCGCAGGGCGCGGCGCTCGGCGCCCAGGAATGGGTCAAACGTATGGGGGAGGAGGGCACCTACGTCGAGCTGTTCGGCCTGCCTTCGGACAACAACGCCCAGACCCGCTCGAACGGCTTTACGACCACGATCAGCCAGTACCCCGACCTGGAGAAGGTCGGTGAGGAGGTCGCGGACTGGGACCGGACCCTGGGGCACGACAAGGCGCAGTCGCTGCTGCAGGCCAATCCCGATATCAAGGGCCTGATCTCCGGCAACGACGAGATGGCGTTGGGCGCGATCGCGGCCTTCCAGGAGGCCGGAGTCCTCGAGGACATCGTGGTGGGCGGCTTCGACGGCTCGCCGGACGCCGTGGAGGCGATCAAGAACGGCGAGCTCGCCTACACCGTGCTCCAGCCCGTGGCGCAGTTCGCCGAGCAGGTCATCGAGATGGCCGACGATCTGCTGCGCAACGGCACCGAGCCGGAGCAGGAGAAGCAGGCGCTGGACTGCATCCTCATCACCGAGGAGAACGTCGACAAGATGACTGCACCGTTCACCTACACCGAGTGAGGAGGAGGGTGCGGCGGAACATTTGTGCTTGACGGATGTTCGGTGCTCGTCCTAGGGTCGCCGCGTCGACCGCCGGGCGGTACGCCCGGCACCGCAGTGACGGCCGCGAGAGCGACCACCGCACACGAAGGAGTGTCCGTATGAGTTCGGCACCGATGGCGACAGGCGCAGCCGGCGCCGACGACGAGGCGGGAGTCCGCGAGGGCTTCCTGGACCGGATCGGGATCCCGCACCCACTGCGCTGGGGCTTCCTGGGCGTCCTGATCTTCATGACCGGCAACGGCGTCGAGTCCAACATCGTCTCCCCACACATCGCCGAGACCTTCGGCGGCGGGGATGCGAAGATCGACCTCGCCGCCCGGATCATCGCCGCCTACAGCCTGGCCGTGCTCGTCGGCTCCTACCTGGCCGGCGCCCTGTCCGATCTCTGGGGCCCGCGCCGCGTGATGGCGCTGGGCTTCGGGGTGTGGGTCGTGTTCGAGCTGGCCTTCCTCGGCTCCCTGCAACTGGAGTCGGTGCCGCTGGTGGCGCTGTCCTACTTCCTGCGCGGGTTCGGGTTCCCGCTGTTCGCCTTCGCGTTCCTGGTGTGGATCAACGCCGTGGTGAACAAGGCGCGCAACGGAGCGGCCGTCGGCTGGTTCTACGTCATGTTCACCGGCGGCCTGCCCACCCTGGGCTCGCTGGTCGCCGTGTTCCTGATCGACGGCTTCGGCGGCGGGTTCCTCGGGCAGTACTGGGCGATGCTCGCCTCCACCGGGATCGTCACGATCGGCTTCCTCATCGCCTGGTTCGGGGTGCGCGAACGCCACGGCAGCATGCGCCTGGCCCCCGCGGGCGAGAGCAGAGGCTCCGTGATCCTCTCCGGCCTGCGGCTGACCTTCACCAACAAGCGCATCGCCATGGGCTTCCTGACGCGCCTGATCAACACCGCCCCCGAGTTCGGGATGTTCATCATCCTGCCGAGCGTCATCGCCGGCTCCATCGCCGACGGCGGGCTGGGCTGGAGCATGTCGCAGTGGCTGGTCATGACCAGCGTGGTCTATGCCGGCAACATCCTGTTCAACGCAGCCTTCGGTGCGCTCGGCGACAGCTGGGGCTGGACGAGGACGGTGCGCTGGTTCGGCATCGTCGGCTCCTCGATCGGCCTGCTGCTGTGGTGGTACGTGCCGCACTGGGTCCCCGCCGGCTCCGACTGGGGCTTCGTCGTCGCGGTCGCCGCGGGCACCGTGTTCGGCATCCTGCTGGCCGGCTTCGTGCCGCTCGGCGCGATCATGCCCGCCATCGCCCCCAAGCACACCGGCGCGGCGATGGCCATGTACACCACGGCCGCCGGCGGGGCGACGTTCCTCGGCTCGGCCGTGGTCGCCGTGGTCCGCCCGTGGGGCGGGAACGTCGGCGTGGTCTGGGCGTTCGTGCTGCTGTACGCCTGCGCCTTCGTGATGACCTACTTCCTCAAGGTCCATCAGCCGAGCCTTCATGGTGAGGACCGGTCCTCCGACGAGGCCGCCACGCCGGCGGCGGCCCGCTGAGAGCCGGCCCACCGATGTCTGACGGGTCGAACGGAGCCTGGTTGCCTCCCGGCACACACTTTCCTATAGGATCTTGCGTGCGAGGCGTTCCGTCCTGTCCCGCCCGGCGGCACCGACGCAGTGGCCGACGTCGACGGTCCGCCCGTCCTTCCGGGCTGATCGCCCGGCACGGGCGCCGTGCCGGCCGCTGTCGGCCGACGACCCGGGCCCATCTGGTCGGCGCACCGCCCATCAGGCAGGCTGGCCCTGTACCCGCCCCTCATATCCCTGCAGAGAGAGTTCGACGATGACTTACCTCTTCGATGACCCGAAGTCGTTCCCCGCCGACGCCGTGGAAGGCCTCGTGGCCGCCCACCCCGACGAACTGCTGCAGGTGCACGGCGGGGTGGTGCGCGCACTGGCCACTCCGGAGGGCGCCCCGGCGCTGGTCGTCGGCGGCGGATCCGGTCACTACCCGGCCTTCGCCGGCTGGGTGGGTCCCGGCTTCGCCCACGGCGCCCCGTGCGGCAACATCTTCTCCTCCCCGTCGGCCGACCAGGTCTACTCCGTCGCCCGCAACTCCGACAACGGCGGCGGCGTGATCCTCGGCTTCGGCAACTACGCCGGCGACGTGCTCCACTTCGGGGTCGCCGCCGAGAAGCTGCGCGCGGAAGGCATCGACGTGCGCATCGTCAAGGTCAGTGATGACATCGCCTCCAACTCCGAGGACAACCACCGCGACCGCCGCGGCATCGCCGGTGACCTGGTCGTGTTCAAGGTGGCCGGCGCCGCCATCCAGGCCGGGGCCGACCTCGACGAGGCCGAGCGCCTGGCCTGGAAGGCCAACGACGCCACCCGCTCCCTGGGTGTGGCCTTCGACGGCTGCACGCTGCCCGGGGCTGAGGATGCCCTCTTCCACGTGCCCGAGGGCAAGATGGCCATCGGCCTGGGCATCCACGGGGAGCCCGGGATCGACGAGAAGCCGATGCCCAGCGCCGCCGAGCTCGCCGAGGTGCTGGTCGAGGGCGTGCTGAAGGAGACGCCCGAGCTCGACTCGCAGCGGGCTGCGGTGGTCCTGAACGGACTGGGCACCGTGAAGTACGAAGAGATGTTCGTGGTGTGGAGGCACGTCTCGGCGCTGCTGCAGGACAAGGGCCTCACGCTCGTGCGCCCCGAGGTCGGCGAGCACGTCACCAGCCTCGACATGGCGGGCCTCTCGCTCACGGTGATGCGGCTGGACGACGAGCTCGAGCAGCACTGGCTCGCCCCCGCCGACACCCCGGCGTTCCGTCGCGGCGGCACGGTCGAAGGGCCGGCCGGCCAGGAGCGCGGCGAGCTCTACACCCCCGGCGAGGACCCGATCCCCGAGGCCACCGACGCCTCGCGTGACAGCGCCCGCCGCATCACCGAGATCCTCGCCGACCTCCAGAGCCTGCTCGAGGAGCTGGAGCCGGAGCTGGGCCAGCTGGACTCGATCGCCGGCGACGGTGACCACGGCCAGGGAATGGTCCTCGGCGCGCGCGGTGCCCACGCCGCCGCCTCCCGCGCGCTCGAGCGCGGTGCCGGCGCCCGCACCGTGCTGGTCCAGGCCGGAGCCGCCTGGTCCGCCGAGGCCGGCGGGACCTCCGGTGCCCTCTGGGGCGCGGTGCTGACCAGCGTCGGCGGCGGTTTCCGCGACGACGAGGCCGTCAGCGACGAGCAGATCCCCTCTGCCCTGGCCCAGGCCGTCGAGGCGGTCGAGCGCCTGGGCGGGGCCAAGCCCGGGGACAAGACCATGGTCGACGCGGCGGTGCCGTTCCGTGAGACCCTGGAGTCGGCCGACGGACCCGCCGCCGAGGCGGTCACCGCCGCCGCCGAGAACGCCACAGCGGCCGCCGAGTCCACCGCGGATCTCGTCGCCCACCTGGGCCGAGCACGCACCCACGGCGAGAAGTCCAAGGGCACGCCCGACCCGGGCGCGATCTCCTTCGCACGGATCGTGACCCGCCTCGGCGAACTGCTCTCGGCCTGACCGTCCGGTCGACCGGCGACGGTCCGGCAGGGCTGGTCCCGGGCCGCAGCCCCGCCGGCCCGCTGACAACTGCATAGAACGACACCGTCTCCGTCAGCCATCCTCATCCATCACCCGAAGGAGCAGCCATGGGCTGGAAGATCATCACCGGATCCGACAACGCCGGATTCGGCCACAAGAGTGCACTGAAGGAACTGCTCGAATCCGACTCCCGCGTCGACTCCGTGATCGACGTCGGTGTCACCGGCCGGGAGGACGGCACCTACTACCCCAACGTCGCCATCGAGGCGGCGGAGAAGATCGCCGCCGGCGAGGCCGACCGGGCGCTGCTGATCTGCGGCACGGGCCTGGGCGTGGCGATCTCCGCGAACAAGGTCCCCGGCATCCGTGCCGTGACCGCGGACGACCTCTACTCCGTCCAGCGCTCCGTGCTCTCCAACGATGCGCAGGTGCTGTGCATGGGCGAGCGCGTGGTGGGCCTCGAGCTCGCCAAGGAACTGGTCAAGGTGTGGCTGGACCTCGAGTTCGACCCCAACTCCTCCTCGGCGGCGAAGGTCGACGCGATCTGCGCCTACGACGGGTCGCTCGACAAGTCCTGACCCGACAACCGGGTACTGGCGTGTGAGCGGGTGCCGTGGCCATATACGCCACGGCACCCGCTATGTCGCCAGTAGTCGGGCGTCCCCATGGTCGACGACGCCCGACCCGCGAACCTCGGCGCAGTCCGCCAGGTCACGCGCGCCGAGGTCGAGGCGTCACTGAGGCAGGCCTGGCAGGCCGTCGATACTGTGGGTGTTCTTCTCGGCGCGGTAGCGCTCCATGCCGTCCTCGCCCTTCTTCTCGGCCTGCAGCCGGAGCAGGTCGCGCTCGCCGCTCATCTCCATGACCGGCACGCCCCAGCCGCATGAGTCGCTGATCCGCGTGACGTCGACCGTGATGACGGCCCGTGTGCTGGGATGCGCGGGGTGGAGTGCCACGACCTCGTCGAACTCCGTGTCTCCCGGGACGAAGACACGGCCGTTGCCGTGCAGGCGCACGATGCGTGGCCGTGCCTCGAAGGAGAGGAACATCAGGCACACGCGCCCGTTCTCGCGGAGGTGCGCGATGGTCTCGACGCCGCTGCCGGTGTAGTCGACCCAGGCGACGCGGTGCGGGCCCAGCACGGAGAACGAATCATGGCCGCGGGGCGAGACGTTCACGTGCCCTTCGGCGCCGAGAGGGGCGGTGGCGACGAACCACATCGGCTGCTCGGCGATCCAGCCCCGGAGACCCTCGTCGATGGAGTCGAAGACTTTTGCCATGGCACGAGGCTACGGGGTGAGGCCCGTCGTCCCCGTGTGCCGGAAGGCCGATGCGTCCGCGGTCGCGATGGCACCGTCGGGCGGCCCAATGGTCGACGACGTCCGCCCCGCGAACCTCGGCGCAGTCCGCCAGGTCACGCGCCCCGGGGTCGGGCCGTCACTCCGCCAGCGCCCGCCCCCGCTGCTCGGGCAGGGTGAACGCGGCGCCCGCCGCCAGGGCGAAGGCCACCGCGAAGACGGCGAAGGACAGCACCTGCCCGCCGGTGGCCAGCAGCAGCGGCACCATGAACGGTGCCAGCAGCGAGGCGATGCGACCGAAGCCGGCCGCCGCGCCGGTGCCCGTGCCCCGCACGGCCGTGGGGTAGAGCTCCGGGCCGATCGCGTACAGCGCGCCCCAGGCTCCGAGGTTGAAGAAGCTCAGGCAGCAGCCGGCCACGATGATCAGCACCTCGGTGTCCGCCAGGCCGTAGGCGGTGGCGGAGAGGGCGGAGCCGGCCAGGAACAGCGTCAGCGTCCAGCGGCGCCCGATGACCTCGATCAGCCACGCGGAGACGGCGTAGCCGGGCAGCTGGGCGAGGGTGATGATCAGCGTGAAGGTGAACGACTGGGTCAGGGTGAAGCCGCGATCGACCAGCAGCGTGGGGATCCAGATGAAGGCCCCGTAGTACGAGAGGTTGATGCAGAACCACACCGCCCACAGCCCGGCGGTACGGCGGCGCAGCAGCGGCGACCAGATCCCCCCGGCGGTCTCGGAGCTGAGGGGATCGGCGGGCGGCGGTTCGGTGGTGACCCGCGCGGCGGGCGCTGCGGGCGACTCCGGGGAGACCTGCTGCGAGGACTCGGAGGAGTCCTGCTCAGCGGCCACCGGGGAGGCGAGTCCGGCCGAGTCCTCGAACCCGCGCACGATGGTCTCGGCCTCGTCGTGACGGCCCTGCTTCTCCAGGAAGCGCACCGACTCCGGCATCCCCAGGCGCACCACCACCGAGTACAGCGCCGGCACCAGACCGATGGCCAGCGCCCAGCGCCAGCCCGTGGGCCCGGAGGCGGCCACGAACGTCCCGATCACCGCGGCCAGGATCCACCCCAGGGCCCAGAACGCCTCGAGCCACACGACCACGCGTCCGCGAATACGGGCCGGGGCGAACTCGCTCATCAGGGTCGAGGCGACAGGCAGCTCGGCCCCCAGTCCCAGGCCCACCACGAAGCGCAGCAGGATCAGCACGCCGACGCCCATCGCCAGGGCGGAGGCGCCCGTGGCCAGGCCGTACACGAGCAGGGTGAGGGCGAAGACGCTGCGCCGGCCGAGGCGGTCGGCGAGCAGCCCGCCCAGGCTCGCCCCGATGGCCATGCCCGCGAACCCCGCCGAGGCGATCAGCGAGCCGTCGCCCTTGCTCAGCTCCCAGTGGACGCTGAGGGCGGCGATGACGAAGGAGATCAGGCCGACGTCCATCGCATCCAGCGCCCAGCCGATGCCGGAGGCGCCCAGCATCCGCCCGTGCTTGCGGGTGAAGGGCAGGCGATCCAGGCGCTGCGACCTGGTCAGGGGGCGGGCGGCGCCGACGGGGGAGGCGTCGGGCGAGGCGGGGGTGGGGCTCATCGTCATCTCCGGGATGGCTGGGCGGTTCCCGAGCCATGATGGCGCACGCCCCACCGGGCGCAACCCCCTCTCGGGGCCCCGCGCGGCCGATCGCGCACGGCCGGCCCCGCAAGACTCCTGGTCACTGTGATAAAAAGCCTCGAAGGTCTCGGATCCGTTGCGAAAGTCCGCCCGCGGCGTGTCCGGGCGCGAGGCGGCCACCGTCGGCAGCGTCGCGTGTCTCACATCACGTCATGCTCACGTGGGAAGACCGTTTGACAGCCGGTTTACAGCGCTGCAAACTTGGCCGGGCGTGGCAACCGCGGTCGCGGACGCACTGCCCGGTCTCCTCGACCGGCCGGTGCCCGCGGCCGAGGAGGATTGCCCGACGTCGGCGCGAGCACGCGCGACGACGACGCGTGACGGTGCGCCCGAGGAGGCCCGATAGTGCGAACGAGAACACGTGGTGGACCAGAGCAGGTGGCCCGGCGAGGATTCCTCGCCGGCGCCGCAGGAGGCCTCGGCGTGGGCGCGCTCGCCCTGGCCGGCTGCTCCAGTGGAGCCGCGAGCGGAGGCAGCCTGCGCTTCTTCATGCAGAAGCAGGAGGTCATCGGGTACTTCGGTGACCTGCTGACTCAGTTCGAGAGCGCCCATCCGGGCACCTCCGTCGTCCACGACTCCACCACGGCGATCGCCCCGCAGTTCGTGCGCGGGGACCCGGCGGATGTCGGCTGCTTCAACACCAACCTCGAGCTCGCCCGGTACATCGAGCGCGGCGTGCTGCGCGACCTCTCGGATCTGCCGTCGGCCGCTCGGATCCGCGACAGCATCGGCGTGCTCGCCACCCAGTACGCCGACTACCCCGGCCGCACCAGCGTGCTGCCGTACTCCCTGGCCGCGGCCGGTGTCATCTACAACAAGACGATCTTCGCCGAGCACGACCTGCCGGTGCCGGAGACCTGGGACGAGTTCGTCGACGTGTGCACCGAGCTGCAGAAGGCCGAGATCACCCCGATCTACGCCACCGACCGCGACACCTGGACCCTGTGGCAGGGCCTGTTCGACTACTCCGTGGGCAGCCTCGTCGATCCCGCGGAGTTCTTCGCGAAGATGACCGAGATCGGCGAGGACGTCGGCCCCGACTCGGAGGTCTCCTTCGAGAAGGACTTCGCCGTGCCCATGGAGCGCGCGAAGACCATCTCCTCGTTCTTCAACCCCGACCACGCCACCCGGTCCTACGCCGACGGCAACCTCGCCTTCGGCAAGGGCGAGGCGGCGATGTACCTCCAGGGGCCGTGGGCACTGGGCCAGATCGCGCTGATCGACGAGACGCTCGACATCGGCACCTTCGCGCTGCCGGTGACCAACGACCCGGCCGACCGGCAGGCGCGCGTGAATGTCGACCTGGGGCTGTGGATCCCCGAGGAGGCGCAGGACGTCGAGACCGCGCGCGAGCTCGTCGAGTTCCTCATGCAGCCCGAGATCATCGACGCCTACAACCGCGACAACCTCGCCTACTCGACCACGAAGGACGCGCCGCCGCAGACCGATGAGCGGCTGGAGGGCCTGCAGGCCTACGTCGACGAGGCCGCGTTCTACCAGGGCGCCGGCACCTTCGTGCCCACCTCGATCCCGCTGGGCAACTACCTCCAGGCTGCGATCCGCAGCGGGGACTTCACCACGATGCTGCGCCAGCTCGATGCCGACTGGCGCCGCGTGGCCGGCCGGGACGCGACGGTCTGAGCGCCATGGCACACGTCGATCCAGGAGCGAACATGACCACCACCGACACCACGTCCGCCACCCGCGGCACCCGCGCCACCCGCGGCAGCAGCGCCGGCCGCGGCTCGCGCCGCCACGGGCCGCGCACCGATCTGATCCACTACCTGTTCCTCGTCCCCGCCCTGCTCGCCTTCACCGGGTTCGTCGTGGTCCCGGCGAGCGTGGGCATCTTCTACAGCTTCACCGACTACGTCGGCTTCGGCGAGTGGAAGCTGCTGGGGCTGGCGAACTACCAGGCCCTGTTCTCCGATCCCTCCATCCTCAGCTCCTACTCGTTCACGCTCGGCTTCGCGCTGGTCACCGTGGTGGTCACGCAGACCATCGCCCTCGCGCTGGCGATCGCGCTGACCAAGCGGGTGCGGTTCGCGGCCGGGCTGCGCACGATCTTCGTGATCCCAATGGTGGTCTCCGGCATCGTCGTGGCCTACGTGTTCAACTATCTGTTCTCCAACACCGTCCCGGCGCTGGCGACCGCGCTCGGCATCGGGCCGCTCCAGGAGAGCATCCTGGGCAACCCCGACCTCGCGTGGCTCTCGATCGTGATCGTCACCGCCTGGCAGACGGTCCCCGGGGCCCTGCTGATCTACACCGCCGGGCTCACCTCCATCCCGGACGACCTCTACGAGGCCAGCTCCCTGGACGGCGCCTCCACCTGGAAGCAGCTGTGGGCGATCACGCTGCCGTTGATCAGCGGCTTCGTGCTGATCAACACGATCCTCGGGGTGAAGGGCTACCTGGGCGCCTACGACGTCATCGTCGGCCTCACCGGCGGCGGGCCGGGAACCTCCACCCGCAGCGTGGCCATGAGCATCTTCTCCGGCTTCACCGGCGGTGAGTACGCCTACCAGATGGCCAACGCGACGATCTTCTTCGTGATCACGGTCCTCATCTCCGTCGTGCAGCTGGTCGTTGTACGAGGAAGGAACCTCCGACTCGCATGAGCACTCTCGACACCGCCTCCACCGGCACCGGCCCGGCCGCTCCGTCCCTCGCCGGCGCCCCGGCCGGCGCCCCGGGCGGCAGCACGCCCTCCGGTCCCGGCCGCACCGGTCTCCTGCGCCACCGCAATGGCCGGGCGAACTGGCCGCTGACGATCCTGCTCGCGCTCGCCGCGCTGACCGTGATCATCCCGCTGTACGTCACGGTGGCGATGGCCTTCAAGACCAGCCCGCAGTCGGCCGACGGCAACGCTCTCTCCCTGCCCAGTCCCGTCAATCCGGGGAGCTTCGCCGAGGCCTGGAAGCTGACGCACTTCCCCGTCGCCTTCGGCGTCTCGGTGCTCGTGTGCGTGCTGACGGTGGCGCTGACGCTGCTGCTGAGCTCGCTGGCCTCCTACTCGATCGTGCGCAACTGGCACCGGCGGTTCTTCCGCTGGTCGTTCATCTACCTGCTGGCCGCGATGTTCCTGCCGTTCCCGGTGGTGGCGCTGCCGCAGATCAAGCTCACCGCGCAGCTGGGTCTGGACAACCCCGTCGGGGTGGCGATCCTGCACGCGATGTTCCAGCTCTCCTTCTCCGTGCTGCTCTACTCGGCCTATCTGCGCTCGATCCCGGGCGAGCTCGAGGAGAGCGCCCGCATCGACGGCGCCTCGACCTGGCAGATCTTCTGGCGGATCATCCTGCCGCTGCTGGGCCCGATGAACGCGACCGTCGGCATCTTCGCCTTCCTGGCCTCCTGGAACGACTTCATGCTGGCCTCGCTGATCACCTCGAACCCGCGCCTGCAGACGCTGCCCGTGGTCCAGAACATCTTCCAGAGCGACTTCGGCACCAACTACAACGTCGCCTTCGCGTCCTACTTGATGGCGATGGCGCCGACGGTCATCGTGTACCTCATCGCCCAGCGCTGGGTGATCAGCGGCATCACCCAGGGCGCCGTGAAGTCCTGATCCCCGATATCCCGGGGCCGTGCGGCCACGGTCGCCCGCCCTCCCCGTCGCAGACCTACCAGGAGCCAGCATGACCCCCTCCCGGCACGATGCCGCGTCCCTGCCCGTCGTCCGTCCCTTTCCCGGCACCGACCCGGTGGCCCACCCCGAGGCCGTGGTCACGGGGGAGAACTGGCGCATCAGCGTCCTGGCCGACGGGCTGTTCCGGCTGGAGTGGAGCGAGGACGGCGGCTTCGAGGACCGTGCCTCCACGTTCGCGATCCGCCGGCGCCTGGAGGTGCCGGAGTTCTCGGTGGTCCGCAGCGGCGCCGGGGTCGAGATCAGCACCGGCCGTGCTCAGCTGCGCTACGACGGGCAGCGCTTCTCCGCGGCGGGGCTGAGCGTGGAGACCCTGGGCCCGGATGCGAACCGGTGGACCTACGGGCAGGAGCCGCGCGACCTCGGCGGCACCGGCCGAACCCTCGACGACGTCGACGGGCGGATGCCGCTGGAGCCGGGCATCCTCGCCCGCGACGGCATCACCATGCTCGATGACAGCGACTCGTTCCTGTTCGAGGCCGACGGATGGATCGGCACCCGCGCCCCGGGCCGCCGTGACCTCACGATCTTCGCCTACGGGCGCGACTACGACGCCGCGCTGGACGCGTTCTACGCCGTCTCCGGGCGCCCCTCGCTGCTGCCGCGCTGGGCACTGGGCAACTGGTGGAGCCGCTACCACCCCTACAGCGCGGAGAGCTACCTCGAGCTGATGGACCGCTTCGAGACGGAGCAGATCCCGTTCTCGGTCGCGGTGATCGACATGGACTGGCACCGGGTCGAGTCCGTCCCCTCCCGCTTCGGCAGCGGCTGGACCGGGTACTCCTGGGAGCCCTCGCTGTTCCCGGACCCGGCGGGCTTCCTCGAGCAGCTGCACCGGCGCGGCATGCGCACCACGCTGAACCTGCATCCGGCCGACGGCGTGCGCGCCTTCGAGGACGCCTACCCCGAGATGGCCCGCGAGCTGGGGATCGATCCGGAGACCGAGCAGACCATCCCCTTCGATCCCACCGACCGCGACTTCCTGCGCGCCTACTTCGACCACCTCCACCACCCCCTCGAGGAGCAGGGCGTGGACTTCTGGTGGATCGACTGGCAGCAGGGCAGCACCAGCCGCCTGCCCGGGGTGGACCCGCTGTGGCTGCTGAACCACTTCCATCAGCTGGACTCGGCCCGCGACGGCGGCGCCGGGATGACCTTCTCCCGCTACGCCGGCCCCGGCAGCCATCGCTACGCCGTCGGCTTCTCGGGCGACGCCGTGGTCTCCTGGGACTCGCTGGCCTTCCAGCCCGAGTTCACCGCCACCGCCGCGAACATCGGCTACGGCTGGTGGAGCCACGACATCGGCGGCCACACCCGCGGCATCCGCGACGACGAGCTGGCCACGCGGTGGGTGCAGTTCGGCGTGTTCTCGCCGATCATGCGCCTGCACTCGGCCAACAACCCTTTCATCCGCAAGGAGCCGTGGACCT
This sequence comes from Brachybacterium sp. GCM10030252, assembly GCF_042666535.1. NCBI lineage: Bacteria > Bacillati > Actinomycetota > Actinomycetes > Micrococcales > Dermabacteraceae > Brachybacterium > Brachybacterium sp. GCM10030252. Next base: position 112,377 of record NZ_JBHTDM010000035.1, read on the forward strand.
TCCCGGCCGGCCACCGGGCCGCGATGGGCGAGGCCCTGCGGCTGCGGCACCGCCTGGTGCCCTACCTGCACACCATGAACCACCGGGCGGCCGACGGCACCCCGCTGGTGCGGCCGCTGTACCACCTCCATCCCCGTCGCGACGAGGCCTACCGGGCCCCGAACGCCTACGCCTTCGGCTCGGAGCTGGTCATCGCCCCGATCGTCTCGCCCCGCGATCCGGCCAGCCTGCACGGCAGCGCGCGCACCTGGCTCCCGCCCGGCCAGTGGATCGACATCTTCACCTCCGCCGCCTACGCGGGGGACCGGATCGCGGACCTCCACCGGCCACTGGAGACCATCCCCGCCCTGCTCCGCCCCGGCGGCATCCTCCCGCTCGCGGCCGAGGACCAGCTCGACGTCACCCAGAACCCCGACACGCTCGAGCTGCTCCTGAACCCCACGGCCGACGGGACCTTCGAGCTCGTCGAGGACCGCGAGGGCGCCGAGCACGACGTCGGCCGCACCCGGCTGAGCTGGGAGGCCGCCACCTCCACCCTCCGGATCGCTCCGGTCGAGGGCGAGGCGGGCGTCGTCCCGCAGCAGCGGACCTGGCGGATCACCGTGCTGGGCGAACCGGCCACCGGGCAGGAGGTCGCAGAGCGCTCGCCGGGCCGCTTCAGCGTCGATCTCCCGGTGCAGGCAGCAGACGGTGCGGTGCTGGAGCTGGCCGGGCCCCCGCGCATCGGCCTCGATGCCCGCCGCGTGGTGCGCGAGGTGCTCGAGCAGGCCCAGGCCGGCAACCCCGAGAAGCTGCGCGCCTGGGAGATCGTCTCCCGGGACGCGCCGGTGGCGGAGCGGATCGCCGAGCTGGAGACCGTCGGCCTGCCCGCCTCGCTGCGCGCCGTGATCATCGAGCTGCTCGGCAGCATCCAGCCCGGCGAGGCCTGAGGCTCGCCCGCTGTCAGTCGTCCGTGCTCGGCTCGTCGACCGACCCGTCCGGGTAGGGGGCGCTCTCTCCGACCAGCAGCCGGTGGCCGACCGTGCGGTGCCGGCCGGGCCCGTCGTGCCCTTCGATCCGCTCGAGCAGCAGCTCCAGCGTGCTCTCGGCGAGGGCGACGGTGTCCGGCGCCACGGACGTGAGACTGGGGGCCAGGCTCGCCGCCAGACCGATCGCATCCCACCCGATCACGGCGATGTCGTTCGGGGCCTCGAGCCCGCGCAGGCGCATGGCCCGCAGGGCACCGAGAGCGGCGAGATCGTCGCGGCACAGCAGTGCATCGATCTCCAGGCCCGTATCCAGCGCTCGTCCGAAGGCCGCCTCGGCCCCCTGGGCGTCCCCGACTCCGCGGGGGACCAGGAGTGAGTCCTCGGCGGCCAGGCCGGCCGCTTCCAGCCCGTCGCGGTAGCCCTGCAGGCGCAGCAGCGAGGTCTGCGACAGCGCAGCGGGCTCGTGCCCGAGGAAGCCGATGCGGCGGCGGCCGAGGGCGACCAGGTGCGCAACCGCCTCGGCCGCTGCGCGGACGTTGTCGATGGCGACCTGGTCGGAATGACGCGGGCGCTCGGCCTCGCCGAGGAAGACGACCGCGGTGTCCCCGCGCAGCTCGTCGAGCTCGGCCGGGGTCAGGTCCTGGGGGTGGATGATCACGCCGTCGACCACCCCGGCCTCGCGCCCGCGCACCGCGGAGCGCTCGCCGTCGGCCGTGCCGCCGGTCTCCTCGAACAGCAGGTGGTAGCCACGAGCCGCGCAGACCCGGGAGATGACGTGGGCGAGCTCGGCGAAGTAGGGCCGGCGCAGGTCGGCGAAGGCGAAGGCCAGCATGTTCGACCGGCCCGTGGCCAGGCTGCGCCCGGAGACGTTCGGGCGGTAACCCAGCGCATCGATCGAGGCCTGCACCCGGGTGCGCATGGGGTCGCTGACGTGCTGATACCCGCGCACCACATTGGAGACCGTCTTCATCGAGACGCCCGCGTGGTCGGCGACGTCCTGCAGCGTGACCCGGCTCATCCGTCCAACGGTACCCGGACCGCGACGTTTCCGGATCCCGATTGACCGGGAGTTTCCAGCGCTGTAAATTCGGCGGGCATGAGCACCGCTGACGCCTCCGCAGACCCCGCCGGCCCCGTCGAGCCTGCGGGCACCGCAACCACTGCCGGCCCCGCCGACGGAGCCGCCCGCCCCGCGCCGACGCCGGCCAGCCGCCAGGACGGCTCCTACCCGAGGCCGCAGCTGCTGCGGGAGCAGTGGGCCGACCTCACCGGGACCTGGTCCTTCCGCCATGACGACGCGGACGTCGGCCTCGCCGAGGGCTGGAGCCGCGGGTTCGACCGGCCGCGCGAGATCCAGGTCCCCTTCCCGCCGGAGTCCGAGGCCTCGGGGATCGCCGAGCCCGGCTTCCATCCGGTCGTGTGGTACTCACGGACCATCGGAGCCACGGAGCTGGCCGAGGCCGGCTCCGGTGACGACGCGCCCCGTCTGCTGCTGCACTTCGGCGCTGTCGACTACCGCGCCTCGGTCTGGATCGACGGGCAGTTCGTCGGCGAGCACGAGGGCGGCCACACGCCGTTCAGCTTCGACGTCACGGAGCTGCTCGCGCCGGAGGGCGAGCACCTGCTGGTCGTCCGCGCCGCCGACGATCCGCTGGATGTGACCCAGCCGCGCGGCAAGCAGGACTGGCACGAGGAGGCGCATGCCATCTGGTATCGCCGCACCACCGGCATCTGGCAGACGGTGTGGCTCGAGGCTGTCCCCGACGTCTCCGTGCGCGACCTGCGCTGGAGCCCGGCGACACCCACGACCCAGTCCCTGACGGTCCGGTTCCGCGGCACCCCGCCGGCCGGGTCCCGCCTGCGGGTGACGCTGCGCTTCCTCGAGCGTGAGGAGGACCTCGGCACGATCGAGGTCGAGGCCACGAATGCCCGCCCCACGCTCGAGCTCACGGTCCCCGTCGCGCGCCAGCGCAACGGCCAGGCCCAGGACGAGCTGACGTGGTCTCCCGAGAAGCCCCGTCTGGTCGACGCCGAGGTCACCCTGCTGGATGGCCGCTCCCGCCCGCTGGACCTGGTCACCAGCTACTTCGGGATGCGCTCGACCGCCGTGGGCGGTGGGGCGTTCCTGCTGAACGGCCAGCCCTACGACGTCCGCAGCGTGCTGGACCAGGCCTTCTGGCCGGAGTCCCACCTGGCGGCGCCCGAGCCGCTGGCTCACCGCCGCGAGGTGGAGCTGATCAAGGCGCTCGGGTTCAACGCGGCCCGCATGCATCAGAAGATCGAGGACCCGCGCTTCCTGTACTGGGCCGACCGGCTCGGTCTGCTGGTCTGGGGCGAGGCGCCGGGGGCGTACGAGTTCTCTGCCCTCGCCGTCCAGCGGCTGACCTCGGAGTGGATGGCGGCCGTCGAGCGGGACGTCTCCCATCCCTCGATCGTGACCTGGGTGCCGTTCAACGAGTCCTGGGGCATCCAGCACGTCACCGACGACCCGGCCCAGCAGGCCTACGCCCGGGCGCTGACCGATCTCACGCGCGCTCTGGACCCCAGCCGCCCCGTGGTCTGCAACGACGGCTGGCAGCAGCAGAACACCGACATCCTCACGATCCACGACTACGAGGGCGACGGCGCCGCCCTGGCCCGCACCTATGCCGACGAGGCCGCCCGCACGCGCGCCGTCGAGGGGATCGCGCCGTCCGGCCGGTTCCAGCTCGTCGGCGGCGCCGAGGACCACGGGCAGCCGGTCATGCTCACCGAGTTCGGCGGCGTGAACTATCAGGACGGGACCCGGCGGGCCGACGGGTGGGGCTACACCCGCGCCACCGACGGCGAGGACTGGATCGAACGGATCACCGCGCTGTACGACGGGATCCGGGCCAGCAGCTTCCTGTCCGGCTCCTGTTACACGCAGCTGACCGACACCATGCAGGAGACCAACGGGCTGCTGAATGCGGACCGCACCCCGAAGATGCCGATCTCGGAGATCCGCCGGGCGGTCACCGGCAGCTGAGCGCGCCCGGGCAGGCCGGTCAGGCCTGCCACGGCGCGTCCGGCTCGGCACTGGATCAGGTCAGCGTCTCGGACCAGACCGGCCCGTCAGAACAGGTCGGGCTGGGCCTCGCCGCGCAGGACGGCCAGGGCGCGGCGCGCGCGGGCCCCTCCCCAGGGGGAGAGGATGTCGGCGTCGGCCTCGTCGATCAGTGCCCAGTCGTCGAGCTCGGAGGCCTGCGGCACGATGTTCGCCTCCAGCTCGGCGCGGGGGACCACCCCGGCGTCGAAGACGAAGTGGACCGCCATCGGGGCGCTGCGCGCCGGGTCCGCCGGGGACCAGTTCGCCGCGAGCAGCCGGCCCACCTCGAGGTCGAGCCCGAGCTCCTCGAGCACCTCCCGCTGCGCGCACTGGCGGGCATCCTCGCCGGGGTCCACGCCGCCGCCGGGCAGCAGCCAGTGATCGCGATAGTTGGGCTTCTCGACCACGAACCGGTCGTCCTCGTCACGCAGGATCACAGCCCCCGAACTGATGACCTTGGGCAGGGAGGCGAAGTAGGCGGGATCGGGCAGCAGTCGCGGCATGGCCCCATCGTGTCACTGTCGGCGTGTCACTGTCGGCGTCACTCTGCGCGTACGAAGCGCACGGTCACCCCGGGCGCGGCCTGCGCCAGGAGATCGAGCCCGGTGCGGGTGGCCACCGCGATCACGGGGTAGCCGCCGGTGGTGGGGTGATCCGGGCCGAACACGACCGGCAGCCCCGAGGGCGGCACCTGGATCGCCCCGAGGACCATCGCCTCGCTGGGCAGACTCGCCGCGCCGTCGGGCACGGGCAGGGGAGTGCCGTCCAGGCGCACGCCGATGCGATCCGAGTCCGGGCGCACCGTCCACTCCGTGGCGAGCAGCGCCTCCAGGGCCGACGGGCCGAGCAGGTCATCGCGCGGGCCGGGATGGATCGGGATCTCGAGCGGTGACGGGGCGGGCAGGGAGTCCCCGCCGGCGGGAGCATCGATCACCAGCAGCGCGATCTGGCCGGGGACCGCATCGAGCCCGCGCACGGGACCGGCCAGCAGGAGGTCCCCGGCGGCCAGCGGCTCGGGGCCGAGACCGGAGAGGGTGTCGCGCGAGCGCGACCCGAGCACCGCCCCGCCGGTCGGGGTCGCCGCTGCGGCCCTGCTCGCGTCGCCGGCCCGGCCGACGGTCCCGTCGGGCTGCTCCGCCGAGGCGTCGGTCTCGCCGGAGCGCTCGGACCGTCGCACCGCGCGGATCCCGCCCCGGACGGCCAGGACCAGGCGCAGTCCGGCCGCCGCTGGCCCGAGCTCGACCTCGTCGCCGCGGTCCAGGGCGATCGGGGCGCCGCGTCCCTCTCCGGCGGTGAGGTCGAGCGGGGCGGCCTCGGGGTCGTCCCGCCGCACCGTGAGCCGGGCCGGGGCCCCGGCCACCGCGATCACCGTGGCGGCCGACGCACGCAGCCGCAGCGGTCCCACCAGCGTCTCGAGCACGGTGGCGTGGGCGGGGTTGCCCACCGCGAGGTTCGCCTGGACCAGGGCGCCGCGGTCGAACGCTCCCGACGGGCTCACGCCGATCGCGCCGCGACCGGGCCGGCCGTCGTCCTGGAGGAGGGTGAGCGGACCGGGGGAGAGGACCTCCAGCGCCGGGGTGCCCTCGGTGTTCGGCGTCCCGGTTGCGCCTCGCCGTCGGGTGAGCCGGGCGGGCGCGGCCGCGGCCTCGCGCCCGGCGCGCGCGAGGGTCGTGGCCGGCCGGGCGGTCCGCGCCGTCGGCCGCTGCGCGGTGAACCGCACCCGGGTGCCGGGCGTCAGCAGGGCGGGCGGCTCACGGCTGGGATCGAAGAGGTCGACGTCGGTGCGGCCGATGAGCTGCCAGCCGCCGGGGGAGGGGCGCGGGTAGATCCCGCAGTAGCGGGAGGCGAGGCCGACGGCGCCGGCCGGCACGGTGGCCCGCGGTTCGGTGCGGCGCGGCACCTCCCACGGAGGCCCGGCGGTGCGTCCTGCCCCGGCAGTGCGTCCTGCCCCGTCGGGATCCCCCGCCTCGTCGGCCACGAGATAGGCGAAACCGGGGGCGAAGCCGCCGAAGGCCGCGGTCCAGGTGGTCGCGGTGTGGGAATGGATCAGCGTCTCGGTGCTCATGCCCAGCAGTTCGGCGGTCTCGACGAGATCCTCCCCGTCGTAGACGACGCCGATCCGGTGCTCCGTGTCCCCGGCCGATTCGCCCGGAGCCGCGCGCAGGTGCTGAAGCAGCTCCGTCAGCTCCCGCAGGTCCCGCGCGACGGAGCCTCGAAGCAGCAGGGTCCGCTCCGCCGGGACCAGCTCGATCAGGGCAGGGGGAGCCAGCCCGCGCACCGCGGCCGCGGCGGCCAGCACGGCACGGGTGTCGGGGTACTCGGCCAGGATCGCGGTCTCCCCGGCCCGGTGCACGCGCAGCGGCGGGGCCAGCAGCCATCCCGCCTCGGGCGCGGCGGCGCCGGTCACAGCGCCGCCTCCAGGTGCACGCCCGCCGCCTCGAGCCGGTCCCGGACGGTGCGGGCCAGCGCGACCGCCCCGGGAGCGTCCCCGTGCAGGCACAGGGAGCGGCACGGCAGGTCGAGCCCGCTGCCGTCGGCCGTGCGCACCCGTCCCTCGGAGGCGATCGACAGTGCCTGCTCGGCGACCGCCTCCGGGTCGGTGAGCACAGCGCCCGGACGACTGCGCGGCATCAGGGTGCCATCGCCCAGGTAGGCGCGGTCGGCGAAGCCCTCGAGCACCACCACGATCCCGGCCTCCCGTGCCCTCTCCACGACCACGGCGCCCGGCGCGGCGACCAGCGGGAGGTCCCCGAGGTCGCGTAGCGCCTGGATCACGGCGCCGGCCTGGGCCTCGTGGCGAGCCAGGGTGTTGTACAGGGCGCCGTGGGGCTTCACGCCCCGCACCGCGGTGCCCTCGGCGCGGGCCATCGCCTCCAGCGCGCCGACCTGGACGATCAGCAGATCGGTGAGGTCGGCCGGGGCGATGTCCAGGAATCTCCGGCCGAAACCGGCCAGGTCCGGGTAGGCGACGTGCGCGGTGATCGCGACCCCGTGCTCGGCGGCGGCCCGGCAGGCGGCGCGCATCGTCCCCGGATCCCCGGCGTGCCCTCCGCAGGCGATGTTCGCCGTGGTCACCACCTCGAGCATGGCCGCGTCATCACCCATCGACCACGCGCCGAAGCCCTCACCCAGATCGGCGTTGAGGTCGCACACGGGATGGTCGGCGCTCATGCGGCTGCTCTCCTTCGCTCTGCCCGCCACGACGACGGGGTCACCGCTCATTGTCCGCGCACGGCGCCGGCGCGGCCAGGGGTGACGGGCGGTAGTGTCGCGGCCATGAGCGAGCGCCCGACCGACCAGACCGATCCGTCGCCGCGCGCGGGCTCCTCGGCGCCGGACAGCTCCGCCGCGCACCACGTCCTGGACCAGGCCGACGGCGGCGAGCCCCGCCGGCTGCTGTCGCTGAGCGATGAGCAGCTGGCCGGTCTCGACGGGCACCAGCAGCCCCAGTTCACCGCCATGCCCTGGCTCGACCAGCGCCCCGACCAGGCCGCCGTCGCGGCCGACGTCGGACTGCGCTCGCTGATCGCCGACGGGCGGGTCAGCGCTGCCCGGGACGGGGCGACCGGGCGGCTGCGATGGGTGGCCGGCACCGAGCTCCGCGGCTGCCAGCTGCTGCGCCGCACCGCCGCGCGATTCGCCACCGCGGAGCGCACGGTGCAGTCCGAGAGCGGCCCGCTGGTCAGCCGCGCGTACTACTACGTCCATGAGACCGGTGTGCTCGAGGAGGAAGTGACCCCGTCGGGCATCCACCACTTCACACCGTTGCGGGTCGAGCAGGTCCCCGCCCGGATCGCCACGCTGATCGACCCGAACTCCGTCGCCGGCCAGGGCGGCGCCCCGGTCACCGTGCGCCGCACCGAGCTCGCCTCAGGACACCCGCTCGCCGCCCGGCTCGCCGACACCCGTGCCCAGAGCGTGCTGACCACAGTGCACGCCGACGACGACAGCGTGCAGCAGGTCAGCGTGTATGTCACCGGCAGCGAGGTGCTCACGATGGAGGCGCTGGACCCGGCCGCCGAGGACCCGCCGCTGGAGTTCCGGCCCGTCGACGCGGGCGACCTGGTCGCACTCGCCGCGGCCGTCGTCTCCTGAGCGCCTCCCGCAGGATTCGCCGGCCCGCGCGCGGCCCATCGCGCTGGTCAGAGGCTTCCGCGGGGCCCCTCAGCTCGTGAGGACGTCTCAGCGTCGGTCAGCTCGTGAGGGCGTCCCGCAGCGTCCGGGCCGCTGCCTCGGGATCGTCGGCCTCGGTCACGGCGCGGACCACCACGATCCGCTCGACACCGGCGCCGAGCAGCTCGGGGACACGTTCCGCGTCGACTCCGCCGATGGCGAAGAACGGCTTCGCGTCCCCCGTCCGCTGGGCGGCGGCGCGCGGCAGGTCGAGGCCGACGGGGGCGCGGTCCGGCTTCGTCGGCGTCGCCCACACCGGACCGGTGCAGAAGTAGTCCAGACCCGCATCGGCGTCGGCCGCCTCCATCTGCTCGATGGTGCGGGTCGAGCGGCCGATCAGGACGTCGCGGCCCAGCAGCGCACGGGCATCCAGCGTGCTCAGGTCGCCCTGGCCGAGGTGGAGGATGTCCGCGCCGGCCAGCGCGGCGACGTCGGCCCGGTCATTGGCCGCCAGCAGCGTGCCGTGCGCGTCGGCGATCGGCCGCAGCGCCCGCAGGGCCTCGACCTCGGCGCGGGCCTCGGCCGCCTTGTCCCGCACCTGCAGGATGTCCACTCCGCCGCGGAAGGCGGCCTCGGCGAAAGCCAGCAGGCCCTCGAGCCCGCGCGAGAGGTCGACGCAGACGTACAGGCGGGAGGCGCGCAGGGCTTCGCGGCGCCGGGCACCGGCCTCGCTGGTCGCCGACGAGTGAGCGTTCATGGGCACAGCCTGGCACAGAGCGTGACCGGGACCCGGAACCTCCGGCCTGCCGGCGCCGTGCCGCCGGCACCGTGCCGCAGGCACTGGCCCGCCGGCTCGTCGGCGTCTGCGCCGGCGCGTAGACTCGAGGGGTTCCGTGGGAGCCCGAGACGCCGGGCTGAGAGGGCGCAGCGCGCCGACCACCAGCACTGGATGCGGATCATGCCGCCGTCAGGAGGAATCTCAGGATGCGTGCCATGCATGTCGCCGTCATCGGCGCGGGCATCGTCGGCCTGCTCACCGCCGCCGAGCTGCGAGCGCGTGGTCACCGCGTGGAGATCCACGCCGAGGGGGTCGCCGACGGGGCCACGTTCGCGGCCGCCGGGATGCTCGCCCCCGCCGCGGAGATCCAGGTCGGGCAGGGCCCGCTGTGGGCCATCATGCGCGAGGCCTCCCAGGCGCACCGCGATCTCGCGAGCCGCCTCGCCGCGCGCACCAGCGTGGACCCCGGCTACCGGGACGATTCGACCGTGATGATCGGACGGGACCACGCCGACGCCGCCGCGCTGCGCGACCTGGCCGAGATCCAGCGCTCCACCGGAGCGGCCGTCCGCGAGCTCACACCCCGGGAGCTGCGCCGTCTCGAGCCCGCCCTGGCCCGCGGCATCGCCGGCGCGCAGCTGATCGAGCACGACCACCAGGTCGACCCGCGGCGCCTGGCCGCCGCCGTCCAAGACATCCTGGCCGGAGCGGGCGGACCCGGGGACGGCCCCGCCGTTGCCATCCACCGTCGCCGCCTCACCTCGCTCGAGGAGATCGACGCCGAGCGGATCGTGCTGGCCGCAGGGCTGGGTGCGGGAGAGATCGCGGGCCCGCACCGCCGCCTCGGCCTCGCCCTGCGCCCCGTCCACGGCGACATCCTGCGCGTGCGCGTGCCGACCTCGCTGCTGGCCCCGGGCGAGGACAACCTGGTGGCCCGCACCGTGCGCGCCACCGTGCGGGGACGATCCGTCTACCTGGTCCCGCGCGCCGATCGCCACCTGGTCATCGGTGCCACCAGCCGCGAGGACGACCTCGCCGGCACCTCCACCGGCGGCGTCCACCAGCTGCTCCAGGACGCGATCGAGATCGCCCCGTCCGTGCGGGAGACCGAACTGGTCGAGGTCACCACCCGGGCACGCCCCGGCACCCCCGACGACCTCCCGCTGCTGGGCCCCGTGCCCGGCGATGACCGCGTGATCGTCTCGACCGGCTACCACCGCCACGGGATCCTGCTGTCCGCTTGGGCCGCCCAGCGCACCGCCGAGCTGCTCGAGGACCCCGCCGCGCCCCGCTCGCAGCTGCTCGACGCGGTCCGGCCCGAACGCTTCACCATCCCACCGCCGACGGCGTCCCTCCCGCCATCCCCCGTACCCAGCGCCACCGCCTCATCCGCCCAGGAGAACCCATGAATCTGTCCCTGACCGTCAACGGCGACGAGGTCGCACTCCCGCCGGGAAGCACCGTCCGCGACCTGGTCAGCTCCCGCCTCGGCCAGGAGATCGGCGAGGACGGCCGCGCGAGCGACGGCAGTCCGCTCGGCGTCGCCGTCGCCCTGGACGACACCGTCGTGCCCCGCACCCGCTGGGCCACGACGCCCGTGCCCGATGGCGCGCGCTGCGAGTTCGTCACCGCCGTGCAGGGAGGCTGACCCATGACCCGTCCCTCCGCACGTCCCGACCTCGCCGACGACTCGTTCACCATCGCCGGCACGCCCCTGACATCGCGCCTGATCATGGGCACCGGCGGGGCCACCGACCTCGCCGCGCTCGAACGCGCCCTGGTCGCCTCCGGCACCGCGCTGACCACCGTCGCGATGCGCCGCTTCTCCGCGGCCACCGGCAACTCGGTGTTCACGCTGCTCGAGCGGCTCGGGATCAAGGTGCTGCCCAACACCGCCGGCTGCTTCAGCGCCCGCGACGCCATCCTCACCGCGGAGCTCGCCCGTGAAGCGCTGGAGACGGACTGGATCAAGCTCGAGGTCATCGCCGACGAGGACACCCTCCTGCCCGACGGCATCGAACTGGTCGAGGCGACCGCCGAGCTGGTCCGGCGCGGCTTCACCGTGCTGCCCTACACCACCGACGATCCCGTCCTGGCCCGTCACCTCGCCGACGCCGGCGCCGCCGCGGTGATGCCGCTCGGCTCACCGATCGGGACGGGCCTGGGCATCCTGAACCCGCACAACATCGAGCTGATCACCGCCCAGGCCAGCGTCCCGATCGTGCTCGACGCCGGGATCGGCACCGCCTCGGACGCGGCGCTGGCCATGGAGCTGGGATGCGACGCCGTTCTCGTGGCCAGCGCCGTCACCCGCGCCCAGGACCCCGAGGCCATGGCCCGGGCGATGGACTGGGCCGTGCGCGCGGGACGCGCCGCCGCCGGGGCGGGACGGATCCCGCAGCGCCGCCTGGCGCTGGCCTCCTCCAGCTTCGAGGGACTCATCGAGAGCGACGCCGTCGACGCCGACGATGCCGGGGACACCGAGGCGGTCGGCGCGGCCGGGGCGCCCGCCGCGACCGGACGGATGGCCGAGTCATGGTGAGCGCAGTCCCCGGCCGCAGCCCGTCGGCCGCCGTCTCCCACGGCCAGAGGCTCCCACCGCTCGCCGAACCCGGCCCCGAGCTGACGGCGGAGCAGATCGAGCGCTACCGGCGCCAGATCACCCTCGACCAGATCGGCACCCTGGGCCAGCGCCGCCTGCGCGCGGCGCGGGTGCTGCTGATCGGGGCCGGCGGCCTGGGCAGCCCGGCGCTGAGCTATCTCGCCGGAGCCGGGATCGGCACGATCGGCATCATCGATGACGACGACGTCGACGTCTCCAACCTCCATCGCCAGGTCATCCACGGCACTGAGGACGTCGGCACCCCGAAGGTCGCATCGGCCGCCCGCGCCGCCCATCGGCTGAACCCCGAGGTCGCGGTCGAGGCGCACCACCAGCGGCTCAGCCCGGAGGGTGCTGTCGACCTCGTCGGGCGCTACGACGTGGTCGTGGACGGCTCGGACAACTTCGCCACCCGCTACATGGTCGCCGATGCCAGCGAGATCACCGGGGTGCCGATGGTGTGGGCGGCCGTGCTGCGCGGCCAGGGACAGGCCAGCGTGTTCTGGCCCGGCCGCGGCGCCCACTACCGCGACCTGTTCCCCGAGCCCCCGGCCCCCGGGGACGCACCCTCCTGCGCCGAGGCGGGCGTGCTGGGCTCCCTGCCCGGACTGCTGGGGACGATCATGGCCGCCCAGGTGATCCAGCTGGTCACCGGCACCGGCGACCCGCTGGTGGGGCGACTGCTGCTGTGGGACGAGGCCACCAGCAGCTCGCGCACGCTGCGCCTGGAGCTGGACCCGGATCGCGCCCCGGCCACCCGGGTGCAGGTCCCGGCCGCCGCGGACCCCGTGTGCCGCAGCGGCGGTCCGGGGCCGGAGGAGACCCTCGATGCCTCCGCGCTGCGGGAGCTGCTCGCGCGGAGCGCGGGGATCACGCTGATCGATGTGCGCGAGGACTGGGAGGTCGCCGCCGGCACCATCGAGGGGGCAGTGCACGTGCCGGTCGGGGAGATCCTCGAGCATGGCGCGGACGCGCTTCCCGACGGCACGCTGGGTACCGAGACCGTCCTGTACTGCCAGGCCGGGTCACGCTCAGCCCGGGCCCTGGAACGGCTGCGCGGATCCTGGCACGGGCGCAAAGGGCGCCTGCGCCACCTCGAGGGCGGCTATTCGGCCTGGAGCCCGCAGGGCCGCTGACCCTGCGCAGGGCGGCTGACGCCGGGCAGGGCCGCTGACCCCGGGCCGACCTGTCAGGAACCGGACCCGGCCCCGGTCGCTCGCGCCCACACGGCGAGCACCTCCTCGATCCGCCCGTGCAGGCGCACCGTGGCGTCGGGGTCCGCTCGGGTGGGGCCGTCGTTGAGGATGACCACCGGCTTTCCCTGTCGGCCGGCGGCGCGCACGAAACGCAGTCCCGACTGCACCGAGAGGCTCGAGCCGAGCACCAGCAGCGCGTCGGCCGCCTCGAGCGCTGCGAACGCCGCCGCGACCACCTCGCCTCGCGCGGACTCGCCGAAGAACACCACGTCGGGCTTGAGGATCCCGCCGCACAACGGGCAGCCCGGGTAGCGGAACCTGCTGGTGCGGTCCACCTCGGCGTCCCCGTCGGGCGCCTGGGCGGCGTCGGCCGCCAGCTCCGGCAGCCGCGCCGCCAGCTCCGGATTCATCACCAGCATCCGTGAGTGCAGCGTCGCGCGGGAGGTGAGGGTGCCGCACTGCTGGCAGCGCACCCGGTCCAGGCGACCGTGCAGGTCGATCACCGGATGGGAACCGGCCGCCTGGTGGAGGCCGTCGACGTTCTGGGTGATCACCCCGGTGGTGGTGACGGCGGGGCCGGCCAGGGCGGCCAGCAGGTGGTGCGCGGGGCCGGGGCGGGCCCGGGCGAACTGCTCCCAGCCCACGGAGGACCGCGCCCAGTAGCGGCGGCGGGCCAGGTCGCGGCCCATGAATTCCTGATAGGTCATCGGCGAACGGGGCACGGCGTCGCGGCCGCGGTAGTCCGGCAGTCCCGAACCGGTGGACATCCCCGCACCGGTCAGCACCGCCACCGGTTTCCCACGCAGCAGATCGAGACCCGCCTCGATATCCGCCATCGGGCTCTCGAGCCCGTACTGCGCGCTGGACATCGGCCCCCAGGCGGCCCGGCGACTGTGACGCGGGGAACGTGCTGGGGCGGGGGAGTGGCCGACGGGAGCGGCGGTCGAGAACCAGCGGCCGACGTCTCCCGCAGGGCCGGCCCGGCCCGTGTCCGCCGCATGCGCGCGAGGATCGGCATCGGCCGCGTGCCGTGCCCGGCCGGAGCCCGTAGCGGAACCGGTCCGGCCGGCGCCCGCCGCGGAACCGGTCCGGCCGGCGGAGGCGCCGGTTCCGGGGCGACCGTCCTCGACGGGGTCGTGCGCGGTGCTTATCTCTCCAATGTAGGCCGCACGCGCCCAGGACCGGGACCGCTGCGGTGACCGGCATCAGGATCGGGGCCGGTCCCGGGGTCGGCGCGCACCTCGTTCTCGCAGTCGGCGCCGGTCCCCGCGCCGCTGCCGCGCTCGGCATCGGCCCGGCTCCCGGGATCGGCGGCGGGGAAGGGCGCGGCGCCGCCCGTGCCGTCGGCCCCGGCGGCAGGCTGGTTCTCGCTCTGTGTCCGGCGCCGGCCCTCGCCCTCGTCGTCGGCGGGCTCCTCGGCCCGGTCCTCGTCCTCGTCGAGCGCCGTCTTCTCGCCGTCGGCGAGTTCGCGCGAGCCCCGCACCCGCTGGATGATGAAACCGATCAGCGCCAGGATCCCGATGCCCGCGAGGATCGAGGAGTAGATCCGCACGAACGCTTCGAGCGCCTCCCCGCCGGCCTGGCCGAAGAAGTACCCGGCGATGACGAACGCGGCGTTCCAGATGCCCGAGCCGAGCCCGGTGGCCAGGGCGAACAGGGAGACGGGCATCTTCTCGATCCCCGCCGGGATGGAGATGAAGGTGCGCACCATCGGCACGAAGCGGGCGATCGCCACCGCCGGGAACCCCCACCTCTCGAAGAACCGCATCGCGACGTCGACGTCCTTGGTCTCCATCAGCGGGATCCGGCGGACGAGGGCCTGCGTGCGGGCCAGGCCCAGTGCCCGGCCGACGGTGTACACCCCGAGCCCACCGACCACCGATCCCAGCGTGGTCCAGAACAGCGGCACCAGGAAGCTCTGCCCGTTCGCCGCGGCGCTGACCCCGGAGAACGGCAGCAGAATCTCGCCGGGGACCGGGGGGAACAGTGCTTCGGCGGCGATGACCAGGGCCAGTCCCGGCCCGCCGAGGAAGTCCATGAGGCGGAGGGACCACTCGGTGAAGTTCATGCCCGTCTCCGTCCGCCCGGCCAGTCGTGTCAGGGCACGTTAGCGCTCCGGTGTGTCGCGGAGTTTAACGGCGCGTGGCCGGCGGCGACCCGGGGCCGGGCGCGCGCCGTCGCCGTGGCGGCCCGGGGCGTCGGAGGAGCACCCCCTCTGCAGGGCCGCTTCGACCTCCCCATAACGGCCTCCGGGAGGGGGCGCTCGCAGCGGGTCCGGTGCCAGCAGCGGGCGGGGGCTCGCAGCGGGCAGGGTGCCGGCAGCGGGCGGGGGCTCGCGGCGGGCAGGGTGCCGGCAGCGGGCGGGGTGCCGGCAGCGGACGGGGTCATCCCTCTACGGCCGCCACGGCCTCCTCGTGCCACGCTTCCGCGGCGTCGGCGGGAGTCGCATCACCGAACAGCACGGCGTTCTGGTGGCGCGGGGTGATCTCCTCGACCGCGGTGGACCCCGCGGGACCGATCCAGGTCTGTTTCAGGTCCATCTCGCCGAGTGCGGAGATGTACTCGACCTCGCGCTGTGCGGTCTCGGAGAGCTCCTCGAGGATCGCCTGGCGCACCGATTCGATGGCCGGGACCCCGCGGTCGGTGAGGATGAGCTTCGCGGCGTCCGGGTCGCTGACCAGGAAACTGACGAACTTCGCGGCGAGGTCAGGGGACGCCGTGCGAGCGGAGATCGTGTAGAACTGGGAGGACTGCAGCCAGGCGCCCGGCTCCTGCGACTCGCCGGGGATCTTGACGATCTCCAGGGCGGCGCCGGAGGCCGTGGCCAGGGCGGTCAGAGAGCTGGACCAGTCGAGGGCGAAGCCGGCGAGCCCGCGGCCCATGAGGGTCTGCTCGGGCCCGACATCGGTGAGCTCCACGATCTGCTCGGCGCTCGGGCTCGCCCCGGAATCGATCAACGATGTCGAGTACTCGAAGAACGCCTCCACGGTCTCGGCACTCACACCGATCTGCCCGTCCTCGGTGTAGAGGATCTCCCCGTGCTGACGCGCCCATAGGTCCACCGAGTCGTGCGTGAACACCGTGCCGGACCCGAAGGTGCCCTCGGGGCTGCCCTCGCTCACGGCTGTGGCGATCTCGCGGTAGTCCTCCCAGGTCCAGGTCTCCGTATCGGGCATCTCGACGCCGGCGGCCTCCAGCACGGCAGGATTGACGATCATCCCGGGGGCGTTGATGCCCGTGGTCACGGCGTACTGGATGCCGTCGACCTGACCGGTGGTCAGAGCCACGTCGTCCATCTCGGAGAGGTCGAGGGTGTCTTCGACGGTGCTGAGGTCAAGCAGGACGTCGCGGGCGACGTACTCGGCGGGATAGGCACCGCCCATCGTGATCACGTCGGGCTCGTCCCCGGCGGCGACCGACGTCGCGAGCCGGTCGAAGTAGCCGGCGAGGTCCGCGGGCTCACCGCTGATGGTGACGTCGGGGTTGCGCTCGATGAACAGGTCGATCACGGCTTGGGTGGTCTCGGCGCGTTCAGGATTCCCCCACCAGGAGAAGCGCAGCGAGTCGCCGCCGTCCTCGCCCGAGCCTCCACCGCCGCTGTTGGGGCCGCAGGCGGCCAGACCGCTCAGGGCGAGGGCGCCGAGGGGCACCGTGGTCATCGCGGTGCGTCTGGTCAACGTCATGGTTCCTCCTGCATGCGGGCTGCCTCGGAGAACGGGCTGCCTCAGGTCTCGGGCTGCATGCTCTCGAGCTGGGTGAGGATCTCGTCGGCGACGTCCTCCGGCGGGCGGCTGCCGAACAGCGACTCCTCGCTGAGCCGGCTGAACTCGTCGCCGAAGCCGACTCCCGAGGCGGGTGTGACCAGTGGTGGCCGTACTACCTCGGCCTGCATGTCGCGGGCGAAGTCGAGCGAGACCATCTCGTTCTCGTCGAGGGCGGGCTCGATCTCCTCCTGCAGGTCGGGGAAGGCCGTCACCCCGCGTTCGATCTTGAGGATCTTGGCCGCCTCGGGATCGCGCAGCAGGAAGTCCACGAGCGTCGCCGAGCCGTCCGGGTTGGCGGTGTCGGCGGAGATCGACCAGTACATCGAGGCCTTGTTGACCATCTGGTGGTCACCGCTGCTGCGGGCGGGCAGCCGCAGCAGCTGCAGCGGGGAGCCCGAGGAGGCCTGGAACGTCTGGACCTGGGTATGGAACTGGAGGTGGAAGGCCGAGCGGTTGTTGCCGAACCGGCCCTGCTCCACGCCGGCGTTGAAGTCCTCCAGCTGCTCGCCGGGGGCGAGGACGGCGCCGCTCTCGACCAGGCCCAGCGCGTACTCGAGGTAGGCGACGATCGTGTCCTTGCTGATCAGTGTCTCGTCCTCGCGCGGGAACAGCTGCTCACCGCTCTGGCGGGCCCAGGCGGCGAGCTCCGCGGCGGAGGTCCCGAAGAAGTCGAAGCCGACGACGTCCTCGCCGGCGCCCTGCGCCCAGTCGGTGACCGACGTGGCGATCTGCGCGAACTCGTCCCAGGTCCAGGCGGTGTCGTCCGGCATCTCGACCCCGGCCTGCTCGAGGATCGTGGGGTTCACCCCGACGGCGAAGATCCCGATGCCCAGCGGTGCACCGACGAGGGTGCCGTCGGCCAGGCGCCCGGTCTCGAGCATGTCCTCGTCCATGGCGCTGAGATCCAGCACGTCCGAGACGCTCTCGAGGTCGAGGAGGGACCCGCGGGTGCCGTAGGAGTCGATGTAGGCCTCGTCCATCTGCATGACATCGGGCGAGTCGCCGCCGGCGGTCTGCGTGGCGAGCTTGTCCCAATAGCCGGTCCATTCGCTGTACTCGGGGGAGACGCTGATGTCCGGGTGGGACTCGGAGAAGAGGTCGAGGGCCTCCCGGGTCATGCCGTCCCGGAGCTCACCGCCCCACCAGTAGATCCGCACGGAGTTCTCGTCGCCCTCGTCGGCGGCGTTCGGGCCGCAGGCGGCGAGCGTGGACAGAGCAGGAAAGGTGCCGGCTGCGGCGAGCAGTCCGAGCGTGCTTCGGCGGGAGATCATCATTGATCCTTCGACAAGGGGCGGGCCCGTCAGCACGCGGCTGACGGAGCTGAGGAGCGGGCGATCCCGGCCCCCCTGCGGGGTGGGGGCAGGGCATAATGGGCGGGAGACGGACTGAGTCGTTTCAGGGTTAGTTGTGGGCTCAGACTAATCATGTGGTGCGGGACACACAAGAGCCCGCCGAGTCGCGCAAGGCAACGGTTGGGCAACGGTGGGAAATCCTGCGTCGGGGCCCCTCGGGAGTCGGGTTGACAAGCCGACGGTCAAGCGCTTTCCTTAGGTGGTCGTTCTCCGTGACGGCCACCACACGATCCGGTGCAGGCACCGGCCACGGAGCCGGCACCGTTCACGCCACGTCTCATCATGAAAGAGCTCCATCACCGGGATCCCGGCGCCGCGAGCCACGCAGCGCCCAGCACCCGGGAACCAGGACCCACGACACAGGAGTCAGGACCCAGCACCGGGAGCCAGGACCCGGGACCCGGAGGCCGTTCCGGTCGACGGCGACCACGGCGGTCGTCCCGACCCGCCGCCTCTCGCTCGGGGCGGCTCCAGAATTCCGTACCCAGCCGCCCCGGCGGCGCTCTCGACGATCAAAGGAGATCTCATGTACACCCGACGCTCAGCCCTCGCGCTCGGCCTCGCCGCTCCCGGTCTGGCCGGGCTCGCCGCCTGCGGCCCCAACGCCTCCGGCGGACCCGGCTCCGGCGGCTCCGACGGGGACGCCAGCCTCCGCCTGGCCTGGTGGGGCAACCCCACTCGTGACGAGAACACCGCCAACGTGATCGAGGCCTACAAGGAGGTCGACGATTCCGTGACGATCACGCCGGAGCCGGGGGAGTGGGGCGGCTACTGGGACAAGCTGGCCACCCAGGCCGCCGGCGGAGACTTCCCCGACATCGTCCAGATGGACGAGAAGTACCTCAGCGAATACGGCGGCCGTGACCAGCTGCTGGACCTCGCCGAGGCGGGCCTGGCCACCGACGAGTTCGCCGAGGGCTCGGTGGAGGTCGGCGAGGTCGAGGGCAAGGGCCTGGTCGCGATCAACGCCGGACTGAACTCCTTCACCTTCCTCATCAGTCCCGCCATGTTCGAGGAGGCCGGGGTCGAGATCCCCGACGACACCACCTGGACCTGGGACGACCTCATCGACACGGCCGTTCAGATCTCCGAGGCCACGCCGGATGGCACCTGGGGCGTCTCCCAACTGGGCCCCGTCCAGGGCATGTTCCAGGTCTGGGCGCGTCAGCAGGGCCAGGACCAGTACAAGGACGGGGGCCCGGGCTTCGACGCCTCGGTGGCGACCTCCTTGCTCGAGTACGCGCTGCGGATCCAGGACTCGGGGGCCGGGCCCGACGCGAGCACGTCGGTCGAGGACGCCAACCAGACTCTGGACCAGACCCTGTTCTCGACCGGGCGCGCCGCCATGACCGTGGCCTGGTCCAACCAGGTCGTCGCGCACGACGCCGTCATCCCCGGGGGCGTCCAGGTGCTGCGGCCGCCGTCGATGACGGGCTCCGCCGCCGATGCGCAGCTGTGGTACAAGGCCTCGATGTACTGGGCGGTCTCCCAGGCGTCCCAGAACCCCGAGGCAGCCGTCGCCTTCGTGGACTTCCTCGTGAACTCACCCGAAGCGGGCAAGATCCTCTCCGTCGAGCGCGGGGTCCCCGGCAACCTCACGGTGCGCGAGGCCATCGTCCCCGACCTCGACGAGGCGAACCTCAAGGCCGTGGACTTCCTCGAGTCCATCGAGAGCGAGCTCGGACCGTCCCCCGAGCTCACCCCGCAGGGCGGCGGCGAGTTCGAGGCGATCCTCAAGCGGGTCGGGGAGGACGTTCTGTTCGGCACGATCACCGCCGAGGAGGGCGGGCAGCGACTGCTCGACGAGCTCGACGCGGCCATCGGCTGATCCGGCTCATCGTGATCCGACCTGAGCCCAGCCGCACGTCGCCGGCCCCGGTGGGGAGAACTCCTCACCGGGCCGGCGGCATCGCAGAATCCGAGAAGGGAAGTAGTTCATGAGCGCTGTGGGAGAGCTGACGCAGCTGGCGTCGCGGCGCCGCCAGAAGGGTGGTGTCAAGGAGAAGCACCCCGACAACAAGCCGGCGATGCTGTTCATGCTGCCGTGGTTGCTGGGGTTCCTCGGGATCACGCTGATCCCGATGATCGCCTCGTTCGCCCTGGCATTCACCGATTACAGCCTGCTGGCTCCGCCGGAGTTCGTGGGACTGGCGAACATCAAGGAGATGATCGGTGATTCGCGGCTGCACAACTCGCTGGTGGTCACGTTCATCTACGTGTTCGTCGGTACGCCTTTGCAGCTGCTGGCGGCGCTGCTGCTGGCGGTGGTGCTGAACCAGGGCATGAAGG
>NZ_JBHTDM010000036.1:0-189992 GCF_042666535.1 Brachybacterium sp. GCM10030252
CCAAAACGCCGTCCCCACCAGCTACGGTCGGGATCAATCACCTCGTGCAAACAGCCTGACCCAGAACAGCCACTGACTCCAACCAGCTTGACAACACCCGTGAGCGGCACCAGACCCCTCTCAGAGGAGGGCGAGTGCCGCTCAGCTACAGGTTCGTGCCGGAGGCCGGGGGTGAGGCAGGAGGATCCAGCGGGCGGGTGAGGATCGCAGTGGTGGATCGAATCGTGCCCGCCGACACGGAGTGCTCCTCGCCGGTCGGTCGGTAGCCCAACCGCTCCCAGAACCCCTGTGCCGCGTCGGCGTTCGTCCCGACGATCCCGGCGCGGAGCTGCGCGATGTCACCGCGGGCACGCAGCTGGGCGATCACGCTGTCGTGCAGCAGGCGCCCCAGACCGCTGCCCTGAGCGGCATCGTCGACCAGCAGCAGGCCGATGTGGGCGGTCTCCGGGGACGGCCACCCGTGGATGACGTCGCACAGTCCGCGCAGCGCCCCGGAGTCGTCGCGCAGGCCGAAGACGGTCTTTGCGGACGCCTCCGTGCCCGGCGGGCGGTCGGTGAGGACGCCGTGGCCGTCGTCGGCGGCGACCGAGCGTCCCCGGGTTCGCAGCGTGTAGCCGGGGGAGCGGCCCAGAAGCGCCTGGACGTCCTCGGCGTCGTCGGCCGTCAGCGGCAGGATCGTGAAGGTCATGCCGGGCCGGGCCCGTGGTCCTCGGCCGGGTCGTCAGGGGCGGCCGGGGACCTGCGCCGGGCCAGCAGTCCGGTCGCGAAGCTGATCGCGACGATGACCAGCACCACGATCAGCACCGTCGTGAAGGGGATCTGGATGCCGGCGGCTGCGAGCACGATCCAGAAGACGAACAGGGACAGGCCGATCAGCAGGGCGTCACGCAGGGCGCGCATGAACCGCGGGACGATCTGTGCCGAGTGCACGCGCCGCTCGGCGACCGTGTAGTACGCCGCCGCGTCCTTGCGCAGACGACTCGTGTCGACCGCCGGGCGCTCGCGCGCGGTAGTCGCAGCCGGCCGGGAGGACGCGGAGCGGCGAGGTTCCTCCCGGGCTCCGTCGGTGTCCCCGTGCCGGCGGGGCTCCCGGTCCCGATCGGAGGCATCGCGACGGCGAGGTTCCTCCCGAGCCCCCTCCCTCTCGCGGTCGGCGCGCCGGCGGGGCTCCTCGTCCTCCGACCGGCCCTCATCGATCGCCTTGCCGGCGGCGCGGACATAGCCGCTCGCGCGGGACGAGGCGCGCCGGGCGGCGTCACCGGCGGCGGGCGCCTGCTTGCGGGCCGTGTTGCGTGCGGCCTTCGCGTAGGTTCTCCAGTCGGCCATGGCGTCTCCTCGCCTCAGCGGTCCTCACGCGGACGGTCGTCCTCGCGCCACCGGATGTCGCCGCCCCCGCGCTGCTCGACATGGGGGCGAGGGGAGCGGGCGCGGCGGTCGTTGTAGTAGGACAGCCCGACGTTCAGGGCGAGCGTGATCGCCACGGACAGGGCGAAGCCCGCGAACGTGGAACGGACGCCCACCAGGCGCAGCACGATGAACAGTACGCCGATCGCGACCACGCTGAAGCCGAGGTGCTCGCGGATGCGTTGGGCGAGACTGCGGTTTCGTCGGCTCATCTCCGCATCGTATCCGGGGCAGCTGAACGGCAGGGGGCGGGGGAGGCGGTTTCCCGGCCCCGGGTGAGACACCGCGCACACGGGTGGCGGCCGTACGAGCCGGTGCGGCGGAAGCGATACCCTGGCCGTATTCCCAGGGGTGGCACCGAGGCCGAGTGAGGCCTGCCGCCCACTGCCGATATCGAGAGGAATGCACCCCGTGGACCTGTATGAATACCAGGCCCGCGATCTCTTCGAGAAGCACGGTGTGCCCGTGCTCGGAGGAGTCGTCGCGGAGGACCCCGCCACTGCCAAGGCCGCTGCCGAGCAGCTCGGCACCCCGGTCGTCGTCGTCAAGGCGCAGGTGAAGACCGGTGGCCGAGGCAAGGCCGGCGGCGTCAAGATCGCCAAGTCCCCCGAGGAGGCGGAGCAGAAGGCCTCCGAGATCCTCGGCATGGACATCAAGGGCCACACCGTGCATCGCGTGATGATCGCCGCCGGCGCGGAGATCGCCGAGGAGTACTACTTCTCGCTGCTGCTGGACCGGGCGAACCGCAACTACCTCGCCATGTGCTCCGTCGAGGGCGGCGTCGAGATCGAGCAGCTCGCCGTCGAGCGCCCCGAGGCCCTCGCTCGCGTGGCTGTCGACCCCAATGTCGGCATCGACGAGGCCAAGGCCGCCGAGATCGTCCAGGCCGCGAACTTCGACGAGGAGACCGCCCACAAGGTGGCCCCCGTGCTGCAGAAGCTGTGGGACGTCTACCGCGAGGAGGACGCCTCGCTGGTCGAGGTCAACCCCCTGGTCAAGACGGGCGACGGCAGCATCATCGCCCTCGACGGCAAGGTGACCCTCGACGAGAACGCCGCGTTCCGCCACGAGGACCACGCCGAACTGGTCGACGCCAGCTCCGAGGACCCGCTGGAGACCAAGGCCAAGGCGCTGGACCTCAACTACGTCAAGCTCGACGGCGAGGTCGGCATCATCGGCAACGGCGCCGGGCTGGTCATGTCCACCCTCGACGTCGTCGCCTACGCCGGTGAGCAGCACGGCGTCAAGCCCGCCAACTTCCTGGACATCGGCGGCGGCGCCTCCGCCGAGGTGATGGCCAACGGCCTGGACGTGATCCTCGGTGACGAGCAGGTCTCCGCCGTGATCGTCAACGTCTTCGGCGGCATCACCGCCTGCGACGCGGTCGCCAACGGCATCGTCGGCGCCCTGCAGAAGCTCGGCGACGCCGCCACCAAGCAACTGGTGGTCCGGCTCGACGGCAACAACGTCGAGGAGGGCCGCAAGATCCTCGCCGACTTCGCCCACCCCCTCGTCACCCAGGCCGACACCATGGACGGCGGCGCCGCGAAGGTCGCCGAGCTCGCCGCCGCAGGAAAGTGAGCAGCACTCGACATGTCTATCTTTCTCGATGAGAACAGCAAGGTCATCGTCCAGGGCATGACGGGCTCGGAGGGCATGAAGCACTCCCAGCGCATGCTCGACTCCGGCACGACCATCGTCGGCGGCACCAACCCGCGCAAGGCGGGCCAGACGGTCTCCTTCGAGGGCGGCCACGAGGTCCCCGTCTTCGGCACCGTCGCGGACGCCATGGAGGCCACCGGCGCCAACGTCTCGGTGGTCTTCGTGCCCCCGAAGTTCGCCAAGGCCGCCGCGATCGAGGCCATCGACGCCGGCATCGAGCTCCTGGTGATCATCACCGAGGGCATCCCGGTCAAGGATTCCGCGGAGTTCTTCAACTATGCCCAGGCCAAGGGCGGCACCCGGATCATCGGGCCGAACTGCCCCGGCGTGATCAGCCCCGGCAAGTCCAACGCGGGCATCACCCCGGCCAACATCACCGGTCCGGGCAAGCTCGGCCTGGTCTCCAAGTCCGGCACCCTGACCTACCAGATGATGTACGAGCTGGCCGACCTCGGCTTCACCACCTGCATCGGCATCGGCGGCGACCCGGTCATCGGCACCACCCACATCGACGCCCTGGAGGCGTTCGAGGCCGACCCGGACACCGTCGGCGTGGTCATGATCGGCGAGATCGGCGGAGACGCCGAGGAGCGCGCCGCGGCGTACATCAAGGACAACATGACCAAGCCCGTCGTCGGCTACGTCGCGGGCTTCACCGCTCCCGAGGGCAAGACGATGGGCCACGCCGGTGCCATCGTCTCCGGCTCCGCGGGCACCGCGCAGGCGAAGAAGGAGGCCCTCGAGGCCGCCGGGGTCAAGGTCGGCAAGACGCCGACCGAGACCGCAGACCTGATGCGCGAGATCGTCTCCGGGCTCTCCTGAGCGCGGAGCTGCCCCCACCGGGCAGCTGAGATCCTCGTCGGGGCCCGTCCTCGACCACCCGTGGCACGCCCCGGACCCGCGCGGTCCGGGGCGTGCCGCTGTGTGCGGTGGCTGTGCTCGGCGGGCGCTGCGGACGGCCATCCCGCCTGACGGACTAAGCTTGTCGCAGCTACCGCGCGCCCGCCGAGCGCGCCTACCAAGGGAGGGGCCTCGTGACCGGAGATCTCATCGACACCACCGAGATGTACCTGAAGACGGTGTTCGAGCTCCACGAGGCCGGTGTCGCCCCGATGCGTGCCCGGATCGCCGAGCGACTGGGCCACTCGGGCCCGACGGTCTCCCAGACCGTCGCCCGCATGGAGCGCGACGGTCTGCTCCATCTCGACGATCAGCGCCGCATCCGCCTGACCGAGCAGGGCACCGAGGTCGCCGTCGACGTGATGCGCAAGCACCGGCTGGCCGAGCGCCACCTGCTGGACGTGATCGGGCTGGACTACGCCCACGTCCACGAGGAGGCGTGCCGCTGGGAGCACGTGATGAGCCTCGAGGTCGAGCGGCGGCTCGCCGAGAAGCTGGAGCCGCCGTTCACCGATCCGTACGGCAACCCGATCCCGGGCCTCGCCGCCCTCGGCATCGCGGAGACCCACGCCACCACGGAGGGTAAAACCCCCGCCAATCCGCCTCTGGAGCTGCTCGAGGCCATCGCCGACGGTGGCACCGCGACGATACGGCTGGACCGGATCGGCGAACGCGTCCAGAGCGACGTGGAACTTCTCGGTGAACTCGCAGCTCAGGACATCTTTCCCGGGGTCGAGATGCGCGCGGAGAGGGTGGCCGGGACGGTGGTTCTGCGAGGCCCGGCCGGCGGGGAGGTCGCTGTGCCCGAGATCGTCGCGACCCAGCTCCACGTGACCCCTCTTCTGGCCGGGTAAAGCCTCCGTCAAGCTCTTCCCCAGAAGCTTTCAGTTCGGCTCTCAGGGGCACCTGTGACCCCTAGGGTCGAACACGTGCCGAGGCGGCCGAGCCTCGACATTCCCCCCGGAAGAGCCCATCGCGCACCGGGTGCGGAGTACGAGAGCTGCAGAGCGCGAGGGCCGATGCCCGGGGCTGGGAGCGAAACGTGTCGAAGACTGCGAACAACACTCACCGCCGCGCGATGCGCACGGTGACCCCTGCTGTCCGCGCCGGACGCGCCGCCGCCGGAACGGTGATGGCCGCCGGCCTGCTGCTGGGCGGTGCCGCCGCCGCGACCGCCGAGCCGCAGAACGACGCTCCGCAGGCCCCGCAGGCTGAGGGTGCCGCTCCCGCGGTCCTGCCCCCTGTGACCGCTCCCGCCGTCGGCATCCCCGCAGCCGAGTCCGCCGAGGGCGACGACGAGGCCGAGAGCGCCACCGCCGACATCGCGGACATCACCGTCGAGCTTCCCGAGCCCGAGCCGGAACCTGAGCCCGAGCCCGTCGACGAGGAGTCCGACGAGGACGCCCAGAGCGACGAGGCCCAGCAGGATTCCGAGGACGAGGGCGACCAGCAGCGCGAGAGCCGCGAGGACGAGGACGCCTCCCGGTCGAACGAGCGCTCCAGCCGCGAGGACTCCGAGGACGAGCGCTCCGAGTCCGAGGACGATGAGTCGCAGGAGTCCTCCGAGTCCTCCGAGGAGAAGTCGGCACCGGCCCCGTCGGCCGCGAAGGGCAGCTCCGTGCTGGCCACCGCCCGCTCCGGCATCGGGACGCCGTACGTGTACGGCGGTGCCTCGCCGTCCGGCTGGGACTGCTCCGGCTTCGTCCAGTGGGTCTACGCCCAGCACGGCGTCAGCCTCCCGCACAGCGCCGGTGGCCAGGCCTCGGCGGGCACCGTGATCCCCAAGTCCCAGGCCAAGCCGGGCGACCTGGTCTACAAGCCGGGCCACATCGGCATCTACGCCGGAGGCAACACCTTCGTCGACGCCGGCAACAAGCGCGTCGACACCTCCGAGCGCAACATCTACTCCGGCAGCTGGACCTACATCCGCATCGGCTGATCCGTCCCGCATCGAGCACGGCCCCGTACCACCTGGTGGTGCGGGGCCGATCTCGTCCCGGCGGTCGGGGTACGGAGATATCCCGGGCGGTCCCGGTACCGTGTGCGGGTGTCTTCCGCACGTGATCTTCTCGCCGCCCTTCTGCTGACCCTCGCCACCGTCCTCGGTGCCCTCTGGCTGCCCGGCGTGTGGCTCCATGAGCACGTCATCGACCAGGAGGGCTTCCTCGACGTCGCCCAGCCGCTCGCGGAGGATCCCGAGGTCCAGCGCACCCTCTCGGACAGCGCGGTGGAGACGCTGCTGGACGATGACCGGATCCCCGGCTGGGTCGCGGACCAGGTCGCTCCCATCGCCCAGGAGCAGGCCCCGAGGATCACCGGCACCGACATGTACGCGACCCTCTGGGACGAGACCATGGCGGACCTGCACGAGGCCCTGTTCACGCCGGGCGAGGACGAGCTCGGCGTCGACCTCGGCCCCGTGATCGACGAGCTGCTGATCTCCGTCGAAGAGGTCATCCCGTTCGATATCCCGCGGCCCGACGATGCCACCGTCACGCTCGCGACCATCCCGGACGTGCCGCTGCTGAACCAGGCAGCGACCCTCGCGCCCTGGACCGCCTGGATGGGACCGGCAGCCCTCGCCCTCGCCGTCCTCGCTCTGGCGATCGCCGCGCACCGCCGCTCGTTCCTGGTCCTGGCGGGCATCGCCGGGATCCTGGCGGGCGCGCTGACGTGCCTGCTGGCTGATCAGATCGGCACCGTGGTCCCGGACTCCGTGGACCGGGCGGATTTCATCGGTCCCATCGTCCAGGCCTTCGAGGTCCGTTTCGCGGCCGACCTGATGCCCCAGGGCGTGATCCTGCTCGGCGTCGGTGCCCTGGTGGCAGCCGCGGGACTGGTCCTGGTCGGCCTCCGCCGCCGCAGCTGACCCCGTGCCTCAGAGCAGCCCGAGGCGCTCGAAGGCGATCAGTACACCGTGCTCGGCGGGGCCGGGCACCTCCAGATCTGCTGCCTCGCGCAGCGCAGCCGGTGCTCCGTGGATCACGACGCCCGTCCCGGCGGCTCGCACCATCCCCAGGTCGTTCATCCCGTCCCCGATCCCGACCGTCGCGGTGAGGTCGATGCCGAGGTGCCCGGCCACCTGGCGGACGCCGTCGGCCTTGTCGATCTCCCGCAGGTGCAGCTCCCCGGAGCTGGTGTCGTCCTGCGCGATCGAGTTCGGCAGCGCCCCGACCTCCGGGCCGATCTCCTCGGCGAGCTGTTCGACCCGGACCGGCGAGCCCCACAGCGAGATCTTCGCGAAGGAGCACGACGCGAGGTCCGCGGGCGTCCGCGAGGCGTCCACGATGTCCTGAGGGCCGCGGCCGACACCGCCGGCGAGACCGGGCTGCGGGGAGCCGACGCCGGCGCGGATCCGTGCTGCGGTCTCGGGCGTGCAGTACAGCGCTTCGGGGGCCTCGAGGGCGAAGGCCACGCCGTGCCCCTCCAGGATCTCCACGGAGCGACGGCCGAGCTCCTGGGGGAAGCGTGTATCGCGCAGGACGTCCGTGCCCACTCGGACGTACGCCCCCGCGGACGCGACCACCCCGTCGAAGAGCTCGGCGACGTCGGGCGCGACGATCGAGGCGGGCCGCCCGGTGCACAGCAGCACCGTGTGTCCGGCCGAGCGGGCACGGCAGACGGCGTCGGCATGCTGGGGCGGGGCGACGCCGTGAGCGGCGAAGGTGCCGTCGAAGTCGATGAAGACGCAGTGTCGTGCGGGCATGGATCCTCCGGTGCGGGGTGCGGGGTGCGGGGTGCGGGGTGCGGGGAGCGGGTCAGCGCGGGCGGTGCACGCTGATCAGCACGGAGACGGTGACCGGCGGCGGTGAGGCCGGGTCGAGACGGGCGAGGGCAGCATCCAGATCGGCGACCTCGAGGTGCCGGGCGCTCGGGGTCATCCAGGCCAGGTCCCGGGCGGTCTCCGCGGACAGGGACAGGTCGACGTGGAGCTCGCGCCGGGCGGTCTCCGCGAAGTGCGGATCCAACACGGCGTGCAGCCGCTCCTCCTTGTGGGGATCGACGGCGACCATGCCGGGGACCAGGTCGCGCAGCTGGGCGAGGTGCCCCTCGAGCGGCCGCACCACGATCAGGCTCCCGCCGGGGCGCAGCACGCGCGCGAACTCGGTGGGGTTGCGCGGGGCGAAGGCATCCAGCAGCAGGTCGGCACAGCCGTCGGCGAGGGGGAGCGGGGCGAACACGTCCGCGCTGCAGACCGCCGCGCGGTCATGGCTGCGAGCGGCGAAGCGCAGCGAGCGGACGGAGGTGTCGAAGCCCAGCCCGCGAGCGGCGGGGAAGCGATCCAGGAGCCCGGCGAGGTAGTAGCCGGGCCCGCATCCGGCATCGAGGATGGTCGGGGCCGGGCTGCTGCTGCGGGGAGCGTCCGCGGCCAGGTCCGGGACGTGTGACTCGGCGAGGTCACCGATCGCCTCGAGAAGGGGAGCGTAGGCCCCGGTGGCCAGGAACCGCTGTCTGGCCCGGGCCATCTCGTCGTCGTCCCCGCTGGTGGCGCCGCTGCCGCTCAGCAGTGAGACGTAGCCGGCGCGAGCGAGGTCGAAGGTGTGCCCGTGGCTGCAGCGCAGCATGTTCTGCGAGGCCTGCAGGGCGCCCCCGCAGGCGGGGCAGCGCAGCGCATCGAGGAGCCCTGCCAGGGCGGAGGGGACGGCGGTCGGCACCCACATAGAGTACGTGCCGTCGGCCCTCAGGCCTCAGCCCCCTCCACGGCGGCGGTCGCGTGCTTCCGGGCCGAGGAGATGTACTCCCGCAGATGCTGGCCGGTCAGCGTCGAGGCATCCGCGACCAGCTGCGCCGGAGTGCCCTCGAAGACGACCTCGCCGCCTTCGACGCCGGCTCCCGGTCCCAGGTCGATGATCCAGTCCGCGTGCGCCATCACGGCCTGATGGTGCTCGATCACGATGACGGTCTTCCCGGTCTCGACCAGCCTGTCCAGCAAGGCCAGCAGATTGCCCACGTCGGCCAGATGCAGCCCCGTGGTCGGTTCGTCGAGGACGAAGACACCGCCCTTGTCGCCCATGTGGGTGGCGAGCTTGAGCCGCTGGCGCTCGCCTCCGGAGAGCGTCGTCAGCGGCTGCCCGATCGTGAGATACCCGAGCCCGACATCGCTCATGTGCCCCAGCAGCTTCGCCGCGGTCGGCACCTTCGACTCCGGGGCGGAGAAGAACTCCCGGGCCTCGTCCACCGACATCAGCAGGACGTCGGCGATGTTCGTCCCGCCGAGCGTGTACTCGAGCACGGCCGCCTGGAACCGCCTGCCCTCGCACTCCTCGCACGGGGTCGTGACCGTCTCCATGAAGCCGAGCTCGGTGAAGATCACGCCCGCGCCCTTGCAGACCGGGCAGGCCCCCTCCGAGTTGTTGGAGAACAGGGCGGGCTTCACGCCATTTGCTTTGGCGAAGGCCTTCCGAATGGGCTCGAGCAGCCCGGTGTAGGTCGCCGGGTTGGAGCGGCGGGAGCCGCGGATGGCGGATTGGTCGACGACGGTGACGTCGGCCCCGCGCGGCAGGCTGCCGTGCACCAGTGAGCTCTTGCCCGACCCGGCGACCCCGGTGATGACGCTGAGCACCCCCAGCGGGATGTCGACGTCGACGTCGCGGAGGTTGTGGTGGCTCGCGCCGCGGATCTCGATCGCCCCGCTCCGCTCGCGCACCTGCTCTTTCAGAGCGACGCGCCGGTCGAGGTGGCGGCCGGTCAGGGTGGCGGAGGCGCGCAGGCCCTCCACGTCCCCTTCGTACTGAAGCCGGCCGCCCTCGGCGCCGGCGCGGGGGCCGAGGTCGACGACGTGGTCGGCGATCGCGATGGTCTCCGGCTTGTGCTCGACGACCAGCACGGTGTTGCCCTTGTCGCGCAGCGCGAGCAGCAGCTGGTTCATGGTCGCGATGTCGTGGGGATGCAGACCGATGGTGGGCTCATCGAACACGTAGGTGACGTCGGTCAGCGCCGAGCCGAGGTGGCGGATCATCTTGGTGCGCTGGGACTCGCCGCCCGAGAGCGTGCCGGAGGGGCGGTCCAGGGACAGGTACCCCAGCCCGATCATGACGAACGACTCCAGCAGGGCCGAGAGATTGCTCAGCAGCGGCGCGACCGTCGGCCCGCTGTGCCGCTCGCGCAAGGACTCGACCCAGCCCGCCAGATCGGTGATCTGCAGGGCGCTCGCGTCGGCGATGGAGACTCCGTCGATGGTGGAGGTGCGCGCGTGCTCCGCCAGACGCGTGCCCTCGCAGTCCGGGCAGACGATGAACTTCACGGCACGGTCCACGAACGCGCGCACATGGGGCTGCATGGACTCGCGATCCTTGTTCAGCATGGATTTCTGGATCTTCGGGATCAGACCCTCGTAGGTCATGTTCATCCCGTCGATCGAGATCTTCGTCGGCTCCTTGTACAGGAAGTCGTGCATTTGGCGCTTGGTGAAGGACTTGATCGGCTGATCCGACGGATAGAAACCGGAGGAGGCGAAGATCTTCACGTACCAGCCGCCCGCGGAATAGTTGGGGATCGTGAAGGGTCCCTCGTCCAGTGACTTGTTCTCGTCGTACAGCTCGGCGAGGTCGACGTCGGAGATCTGTCCCATGCCCTCGCAGCGCGGGCACATACCGCCCACCCTGGAGTAGCTCGCCTTCTGGGCGATCGTCTTCTCGCCCTTGTCGACGGTGACCGCGCCGGCGCCGCTGACGCTCGGCACGTTGAAGGAGTAGGCGCCCGGTCCCCCGACATGCGGCTCGGCGAGCTTGGAGAACAAGGTGCGCAGGTAGGCGCCCGCATCGGTGACGGTGCCGACGGTGGAGCGCACGTTGGCGCCCATCCGCTCCTGATCCACGATGATCGCCGTGGTGAGGTTCTGGAGCTCGTCGACATCGGGACGGGCGAGGGAGGGCATGAAGCCCTGCACGAAGGAGCTGTAGGTCTCGTTGATCATCCGCTGCGACTCCGCGGCGATCGTGCCGAAGACCAGCGAGCTCTTCCCGGAGCCGGAGACCCCGGAGAAGACGGTCAGCCGGCGCTTGGGGATGTCGAGCGAGACGTCGCGGAGGTTGTTCTCCCGGGCACCGCGCACCCGGATCGCATCGTGGGCATCGGCAGGCGGCTGGTGCGGCGAGGGGGCGGTCATCGGTTCCTCCAGGGCGTCGAGATCGTGCGGCCGGTCCGGGTCCTGCGGTCCTCCAGCCTATCCTTGAAGAGCCGGTTGAGACCTGGTAGCCGGTGGCGCAGCCACGGGCACGAAAATCCTCAAAGGAGGTCGAGATGCGGCCCATCGACCTGGCCCGTGAGCACGGGCTGTCGTCGCAAGCGGTGCGCAACTACGAGCAGGCCGGCGCCCTGCCGCCCGCGGAGCGCACCGCCTCCGGCCACCGGGTCTACACCGCCCGGCATGCGGCGGCGCTGCGGGCGTTCCTCACCCTCGTGCAGGCGAGCGGCCACCGGCCGGCGCTGGAGATCATGACGGCACTGCACGCCGACGACGTCGAGCGGGCACTGGCGCTGCTCGACGGCGCGCATGCCCAGCTGCTGCGGGACCGCTCCACCCTCGACGCGGTCGCACAGGCGGCCGGCGCTCTCACCGGCGAGGGCGACACCGCGGAAGCCGTCGGGTCGACGTCGGCGCCTGGCGCGGGGACGCGCGGCACCGGCACCGGCGACACCCGGGCGGGAGGCGTCGCCCGGCTCCGGGACGCCCCGGGGCGCGACCTGCGCATCGGTGAGCTCGCGGCCCGGCTCGAGATCTCTCCGGCCACCCTGCGGGCGTGGGAGGACCAGGGACTGATCGCCCCGCCTCGCGAGCGGGGCAGCGGCCAGCGGCTGTATCCGCCGGCGCAGGTGCGCGACGCCGAGCTCGTCCACCTGCTGCGCCGCGCGGGCCACCGGCTGGAGGACATCGCCCTCGTCCTCGACCAGGTGCGCAGCATGGGGGAGACCTCATCGGTCCGCACCGCCCTGGAGGCCTCCCGCCGGCAGGTCACGGCGCGAGGCCTCGCCCTGCTCGAGGCGTCCGCCGCACTGGCCGCCTACGTCCGCCCGGAGGCGACTAGCCTGAGACGGTGACCGATGAGCAGACGCACGATGAGCACACCCATTACGACATCGCCCTGATCGGGTCGGGCTCGGCCAATTCGTTCCCCGGCCCCGAGTTCGCCGATCGTCGCATCGTGCAGATCGACCGCGGAGTGGGCCCGGACCACGTGTTCGGCGGAACCTGCCTGAACGTGGGCTGCATCCCGACCAAGATGTTCGTCCACACCGCGAACCTCGCCCACGTGCCCGCCGAATCCGGCCGCTTCGGCCTGACCGAGCAGCTGCGCCACGTGGACTGGCGCGCCATCCGCGACCGCATCTTCGGGCGCATCGACCCGATCACCGCGGGCGGGGAGGCGTACCGCCGTGATCACGAGGACAACTCCAACCTCACATTGATCCGCGGCACCGCCACCTTCACCGGTCCCAAGACCCTCTCCGTCCTCGACCGCGACGGCGGCACCCGCACCATCACCGCGGACGACATCATCCTCGGCGCCGGGTCGCGCCCGATCCTGCCCCCGATCGACGGCCTCGAGGACGCTGAGCCCCACACGTCGGACACCATCATGCGCATCGAGGAGCTGCCCGCCTCCCTCGCGATCCTCGGCTCCGGCGTGATCGCCGTGGAGATGGCGCACGTGTTCGCCTCCCTCGGCGTCGAGGTCACCCTCATCGCCCGCTCCGAGCAGGTGCTGCGGGCGGCCGACGCCGACGTCTCGGCGCGGATCACCCAGATCCTCGGCGATCGACTGACGCTGCACACGCGACTGTCGACCACGTCGGTCCATCGCACCGACGAGGGGGTGCAGCTGCGCGGCCAGCGCGATGGAGAGGAGATCGTGGTCCGCGCCGAGGAGCTGCTGGTCGCCACCGGGCGCCGCCCGAACTCCGACCTGCTGGACGTCGCCGCCGCCGGCATCGACACCACCGCCGACGGTCGCGTGCTGGTCGACGCGCATCAGCGCGTCCTCGGCGGCGGCGAGGTGCTCGAGGGGATGTGGGCGCTGGGAGACCTCTCCAGCCCCCACCAGCTCAAGCACGTCGCCAACCACGAGCAGCGCATCGTCCGGCACAACCTCGCTCACCCCGAACAGCTGCGCCGCTCGGACACCATGCCGGTGCCCAGCGGGGTGTTCACCCATCCGCAGATCGCGTGGGTCGGGATGGACGAGGCCGCGGCGCGGGCCGACGGGCGGGACGTGAAGGTCGCCGTCCAGGAGTACGCCTCGATCGCCTACGGCTGGGCCATGGAGGACACCACCGGTTTCGCCAAGATCATCGCCGACGCCGAGACCACCGAGATCCTCGGCGCCCACATCATCGGCCCCGAGGCCACCACGCTGATCCAGCTGCTGATCCAGGCCATGAGCACCGGCCAGACCGCCCGGGACATCGCCACCACGCAGTACTGGATCCATCCGGCGATGCCGGAGCTGGTCGAGAACGCGCTGCTGCAGCTGGTGGACTGACCCGGCGGCGGGCCCCGGCCCGGTCGCCGGCCCGCCGCCGGGAGCCGGCGAGAAGTGCTCAGCCCTGTTCGGCGCCGGGGAGGCAGGACTTCAGCGGATCCTGTTCGATCTCGGGCGCCTTCTGCGACGAGTCCCCGGAGCCCTCGCTCGGCGTGGAGGACTCGTCGGTCGGTTCGGCCTCGGTGGTCTCCTCCTGCGAGGGAGTCTCCTCGGCGGGCGAGTCGCCCTCGTCGGTGCCGGGCTCGCCCTCGGGCGGGGCGCCGGTCTCGGCGGGCTCGTCCGAGCCGGGCTCGGTCTCGCCGATCACGGATTCCGGCGGATCCTGCTTCATGGAGTCCTCGATCGAGGCGTCGACCCAGTCCTCGAGGTAGTCCCAGTCGGCGTCGTAGGACGGTGTGACGTCCTGTGTGATCGGGTAGGAGGTGAACCCGCCCTCCTTGACCCGCAGGGCGAGATCGATGAAGGCGTCCAGGTTCGAGACGGGGATGTCCGTCTGGATGTTCTCCTCGGTCGCGTTGACCAGCTTCGGGATGGACATGGCGACCGTCGCGGGGTCGGCCTCCTCGGTGACCGCGCGCACGATGCGCTGCTGGCGGCACATGCGGTTGAAGTCGTTCGACCCCTCGCGGGAGCGTGCGTACCACAGCGCGTGGTAGCCGTCGAGCTCCTGCTCGCCGGGCTCGATGTATCCGGAGATGGGGCCGGCGCCGCCGCCGATGGGGATGCGGCGCTCGACGACCATCTCCACGCCGCCCAGGGCGTTGACGAGGTCCTCGAAGCCCTGGAGGTTCACCATCGCGTAGTAGTCGGTCTCCAGGCCGAGGGTCTCCTCGACCGCCCACGTGGTCGCCGTCAGCCCCGGGTTCGGGTCGTCCGGGAAGAGATCCGGACGGTCCTCCGCCCAGGTCCACACGGCGTTGATGAGGTTCTGCTGCGGCCCGAAGTAGTCGAAGCCGTCGGGGAACACCTCGGCCGCCGCCGTGCCCTCGGGGAACTCGACGCTCTCGAGGTTGCGGGGGATGGAGAACAGGGCCGTCTGCCCCGTCTTGGTGTCGATCGAGGCGACCATGAGCGTGTCCGGACGGGTCCCGGTGCGATCCGCACCGGCGTCCTGCCCGAGCAGGAGGATGTTGACCCGTTCCTTGCCCGCCCAGGGATCCTTGCCGTCGGCCAGCGGATTGTCCCCGTTGCGCCCCCCGAACACCGTGTCGGACCCGAGCAGCCCCTGGTACGCCCACAGCGACTGGACGCCCCGACCGAACGGGACGGCGACGGCCACCACCATCAGTGCGGCGAGACCGAGGGCGACGAAGCGCTTGGCCCCGGCCAGACGCTGCTCGGTGGAGTGGGCGAGGTTCGCCAGCACGATCTGCAGGCCCCAGACGAGCCCGACGACCACGACCGTGACCATGGCCCCGATCAGCAGGCCGCGGTTGGTGATCAGCATCATGGCGTTGCGCAGCGGATCGCCCACCTGCATGAACGCCACGACGGATACGAGCGCGAGAGCGAGCAGCGCCAGGAGCACCCAGCCCAGCCGGCGCATCCGCGTGGTCAGCAGGCCCGCCCCGGGAAGGATGGAGGTCAGGACGGTCCAGAACGCCACCTTCGGCAGCGACCCGGAGTCGGCGTCCGGGGCGCCCTCGCCGTCCGCGTCGCGTCGGGTGCGCAGGGGGCGCCGACCGTCGGCATCCGCGGCGCCCTCGGAGGGGACGGCGGAGGACGCAGGATCGTCGGAGTCGCCGCCGGATGACGCGGCACCGGGGCCGGCGGACGAGGCGGGACCACCGGGGGACGCAGGACCGTCGACGGCGGACGTCGGTCCCGCGGCCGCAGCCGCCTGCTGCCCCTCCGGGGCAACCGGTGCAGAGGGGACGGACGGTGCGGACTGCGCCGAGACGGGCGTCGTGCGTCCCGGGACGACGGTCGGGCCGCGCCCGCTCGAGTCGGGTTCGCCGCGCCGGTTCTGGCGCGCGGACTGCCCGCTGGACGAGTCCTCCGCCGTAGGTGTCTCGTCCGCCGGGCGCGATCCTGAGGGGAACGTCCGCGCCTGCGAGTAGTCCCGCGCGGCATCTCGCCGTTCGGCACCGAGGCCTTCGCTGGCACCCGGGGCGCCGGATCCGGCGCTGCTATCGGGGGTGATGGGCGGCGACGCGCCGGCGCCGGGCGCGAGAGGCTCGGCGGGGGATCGGGGAGCGTGCTCGCTCGACCACGCGTCGGGCTCCGGAGAGCCCTCGGCGGCGGACCAGGCATCGTGCTCCGACGTGGACGACGCCGACGATGCGGAACCAGCGGAGGACCAGGCGTCGTGCTCGCCGGCGGACGCGGGCCCGGCGGCGTCAGCCGAGCCGGCCGCGCCAGCGGCTCCGGCGGCTCCGGCCGCGGCAGATCCCTGGAGCGGGAAGGCGGCACGGCGACCACGGGCACGTCTCGGCGCGGATCCGGTCGGCGACTGCGGCTCGCCGGACGGCTGCGTTCCGACCGGCGACGACGGCGACTGCGAGCCGGGCGGCGGCTGCGCGCCACCCGAGTGCGGCTCGGCGGAGGGCTGCTCCCCGCCGGAGGACCGAGAGCCGGAGGACTGAGAGGCCGCGGTCTCCTCCGAACCGCCCGCGGGGGAATCGGGGAGGTCAGTGGCCGGCAGCTGCGCCGTGGGGGGCTCGGCCGCCGATGCGGGCTCTGCAGAGCCTCCGGAGGCCGGGGTCCCGCCGATCCACGTGCGCTTGGGTTTGCGGGCGCCGAAGGCGGCGTCACGATTCCTCTGCGCCTGGTCCGGCGGCAGGCTCGGGGAGTCGGCACGTCGGGCCGGATCTTGGTGTCTGCCGGACCGACGGCGCCGGCGCCGGGGGGCCGAGGGCGGGTCCGTCATGCACTACATCCTAGGTTCACGGCGTCGGATCCTCTCGCATGTCGCTGTGAGAACGTCGTGGAGGTCATGTGCAATATCCATCCGGGGTGCATCCGTATCCTGGTCCCATGCGCCTGATCCACACCCCGACGACGGACCTGACCTACGACGACTGCTTCTTCCTGCCGGCTCGTTCCGCGGTCACCTCCCGTTCCGACGTCGACCTCAGCAGCGACGACGGCACCGGCACCACCATCCCGCTGGTGGCCGCGAACATGACCGCCGTGACCGGCCGCCGGATGGCCGAGGTCATGGCACGGCGCGGCGGCCTCGCCGTGCTCCCGCAGGATCTCTCGCCGGAGCGGATCGACTCGATCGTGCGCTCGGTGAAGCAGCGAGACCTGCTCGTCGACCACCCACTCACGCTCACGGCGGACGGCACCCTGGGTCAGGCCGCGGAGCTGCTGCTCAAGCGCCCGCACCCCATCGTCGTCGTGGTCGATGAGCACCACCGCCCCCTCGGCGCCGTCTCCGCGGAGGAGATCGCCGGACGCGACTCCTTCGCCGCCGTGGGCGACGTGCTCAGCGAGGACGTTCCCATCCTCGGGACGGCGGACCTCGCCGTCGAACCCGCCGCACTGCACGGACGGATCGCCGCCACCCACCACGACGCCGCCATCGTCGTGGACGACGCACCCGGCCGGAGCGACGGCGGAGGTGCCGGTGTGCTGCGGGGCGTCCTGACCGCCACCAGCGTGCTGCGCTCGACGATCTACCGCCCCGCCACCGACGACGCGGGCCGGCTGCGCATCGCCGTCGCCGTCGGCATCAACGCCGACGTCGCCACGCGGGTCCGCGACCTGGTCGATGCCGGCGTCGACGTGATCGTGCTGGACACGGCCCACGGCCATCAGGACCGCATGCTCGAGGCCCTGCGCAGCGCCCGCGGCGTGCTCGGGGACAGCGGGAGCACGCCCGTGCGCCTGGTCGCCGGGAACGTGGTCACTGCCGAGGGCACGCGCGAGCTGATCGAGGCCGGCGCGGACATCGTCAAGGTCGGTGTCGGTCCAGGCGCGATGTGCACCACCCGCATGATGACCGGCGTCGGCCGCCCGCAGTTCTCCGCAGTCCTCGAGTGCGCCGCCGAGGCCGAGCGGCTCGGCGGCCACGTGTGGGCCGACGGCGGGGTCCGCCACCCCCGTGACGTGGCGCTCGCGCTGGCGGCGGGCGCCTCCAACGTGATGATCGGCTCCTGGTTCGCCGGGACCTTCGAGTCCCCGGGCCAGATGCGCACCGACGAGAGCGGCCGCCGTTTCAAGGAGAGCTTCGGCATGGCCTCCAAGCGAGCCGTCTCCCATCGCACGGCCCACGAGGACGCCTTCGCCCGCGCCCGCAAGGGCCTGTTCGAGGAGGGCATCTCCACCTCCCGCATGTACCTCGCCGACGGTAGGGGAGGAGTGGAGGACCTGATCGACGAGATCACCGCCGGCGTGCGCTCCTCCTACACCTACGCGGGGGCCCGCACCACGGCCGAGTTCCGCGAGCGCGCCGTGATCGGGCTGCAGAGCGCAGCAGGCTATGCCGAGGGCCGGCCTGTCGCGGCGTCCTGGAGCTGAGCGCTAGGCTTCGAGCATGACGACTCTCGTGATCGGTGGCGCCGGGTACATCGGATCGCACGTGGTGCGACTCCTCGTCGAACGAGGGGAGACGGTGGTCGTGGTCGACAACCTCTCCACCGGGATCGAGCAGCGCACCGAGGGTGCCGAGCTGCTCGAGCTCGACATCACCGCACCCGACGCCAGCGAGAAGCTCGCCTTCCAGCTGCGGGCCTCCGGCGCGGACTCGGTGATCCACTTCGCCGCGCACAAGCAGGTCGGCGAATCCGTCGAGAAGCCCGAGATGTACTGGCACGACAACATCGGCGGTCTCGCCAACGTGCTGGCCGCCTGCGCGAGCGCCGAGGTGCGCGACGTCGTCTTCTCCTCCTCCGCCGCGGTCTACGGGATGCCCGACGTGGACCTCGTGACCGAGGAGCTCGAACCCCGGCCCATCAACCCCTACGGCGCGACCAAGTACGTCGGTGAATGGATGCTGGCCGACGCCGAACGCGCCCACGGGATGCGCACCGTGGCGCTGCGCTACTTCAACGTCGCCGGCGCCGGCTGGCCCGAGCTGGCCGACACCGCTGTGATGAACCTGGTGCCGATCGTCCTGGACCGCCTCGAGCAGGGGAAGGCGCCCGTGGTCTTCGGCGACGACTACGACACCCCCGACGGCACCTGCATCCGGGACTACGTGCACGTCCTGGACCTCGCCCACGCCCACATCGCCGCGCTGGACTACCTGCGCGGCGAGGACCGCCCCCACCGGGTGTTCAACGTCGGCACCGGCGAGGGCTCCAGCGTGCTGGAGGTCGTCGACGCCATCGCCCGCGCCAAGGGCATCGAGATCACGCCCGAGATCGGCGAGCGCCGCCCCGGGGACCCCGCCCGCCTGATCTGCTCCGGGGACCGTATCGCCCAGCACCTCGGGTGGAAGTCCGAGCACGGGCTCGATGACATCGTCCGCTCGGCCGTCGAGGCTCGCTCCGCGACCGTGGAGCCCGACGTCGAGGCGTACCCAGGGGCCTGACGGCACATCCCCTCGGAGGCTGATCCGCTCGTCCAGAGACCTGACGGTGCCCACGCCGGGAGCCCCTTCGCCGCCACCGCCCCGTCGGCGGATCGTCCGTGCACGAGTGCTCAGGCCGGGTGCTCAGGTGAGGTAGCGGTAGATCGGCTCGCTGGGGTCGATCCGTTCGATGTGCAGGTTCGAGGCCGCCATGCGAGACATCAGCGGTTCGAGGTCCGTGCGCTCGCCGATCTCGATCCCCACCAGCGCCGGCCCCTCCTCGCGGTTGTTGCGCTTGATGTAGTCGAACAGCACGATGTCGTCGTGGGGGCCGAGCACCCGGTCCAGGAAACGGCGCAGCGCCCCCGGCTCCTGGGGGAACGTGACCAGGAAGTAGTGCTTGAGGCCCTCGTGGACCAGGGAGCGCTCGACGATTTCGTGGTACCGGGAGACGTCGTTGTTGCCGCCCGAGAGGATGACGATGATGTCGCCGGTGCCCTCCGTCGGGGCGTCGGCCGGCTCGCCGTCCACCTGACCTGTGCCGCCCTGTCGTGCGGTCGCTCCGGTTCCCCCGATCGCACCGGTGGCCACGGCGGTCGCGGCCAGCGCTCCGGCGGGCTCCGCGATGATGCCGTCGACCTGATAGAGCTCGAGCATCTCGGTGCAGACGGCGCCCTCGTCGACCGTCGTCAGCTCGGGCTCGGCGGCCTGCACCATTCGCAGGGGGTCCGCGCCGACCCGGCGCACCGAGGCCCCGTCGACGAAGCGATCCATGTCCTGCAGGGTCACGGGATGACCGGCCTCCAGCGCGGCGGCCATGGACGCCGCGCCGGCGGGTTCGACGCCGAGCATCCGCACCGACGGGGCGCGCTCGCGCAGCCAGGCGGCACAGCCGCCCAGCAGGCCGCCGCCGCCGACGGGGAGCACCATGGCGGCCGGCTCACGGCCGTGCTCGCTGCGCAGCTGCTGGACCGCCTCGAGCGCGACCGTGCCCTGTCCCGCCATGACCAGGGGGTCATCGAAGGGCGGGACGGGGGTGGCGCCGGTGCGCTCGGCGTCCGCGGCCGCGGCCTCCGCCGCGTCGTCGAAGGTGTCGCCGATCAGCACCAGCTCGACGAGGTCACCGCCGATAGCGGTGATCCTCTCGCGCTTCTGCCGGGGTGTGGTGCCCGGGACGTAGATGCGGCCGTGGATGCCCAGGGATCGGCAGGCGTGGGCGACGCCCTGGGCATGGTTGCCCGCGCTCGCGGCCACCACGCCGGCCTCGCGGGCGGCCCGGTCGAGGGAGTCGAGGAACAGATGGGCGCCGCGCAGCTTGTACGAGCGCACCGACTGGAGATCCTCGCGCTTGAGCCACACCGGCACTCCGGCCAGATCGCTCAGCCGCTCGCTGCGCAGCAGGGGAGTGCGCCGCAGGGCCGGCTCGAGGCGCACGGCCGCGGCTTCGACGTCCTCGGCGGTCAGCGGCAGCGTCGCACCGGACGGCGCCGTCACGACTCCTCCTGAGCGGCCACCAGGGCGGTCGCCATCGCCGCCAGCCCTTCGCCGCGCCCCGTGAGGCCCAGAGCGTCCGTGGTGGTGCCCGAGACGGACACCGGAGCCCCGGCGGCCTCGCTCATCGCGGCGCAGGCCTCGTCGCGTCGGCGCGAGAGGTGCGGGCGATTGCCGATGACCTGCACCGAGACGTTGGAGACGGTGAATCCGGCCTCGCGGACCCGCCGGGCCGCCTCGGCGAGCAGACGCGCCCCCGAGGCCCCGGCCCACTCGGGCCGGTCGGTGCCGAAGTGCGCGCCCAGATCGCCGATCCCGGCTGCCGAGAAGAGCGCATCACAGGCGGCATGGCAGGCCACGTCGGCATCGGAGTGCCCGGACAGCCCGCGCTCGCCCTCCCAGTGCAGCCCCGCGACCCACAGCTCCCGCTGAGCACCCTCCGGGGCGAAGGCGTGCACATCCACGCCGATGCCCACGCGCGGCAGGCCGGGCGTCATTCCCCGCCCTGCGCGTCGATCCGGGCCAGCAGACGGTCGATGTCGTCGTAGGTGACCTGGGGGCTGGTGCCCAGCAGCAGGGGCATCCCCGAGACCGTCGGGACGCCGAGAGCGGCCGGCAGATCCACGGTGCTGACGACGAGATCGGCGTGGAAATCCGCCGAGAGCAGGTCCATCACGGTCGCCTGGACGACGTGCGCGTCGCGGCCCTGGGAAGCGATGTGATCACGCACCTGCTCCGCGACGAGCGCGGAGGTGGCGATCCCCGCGCCGCACACGATGGCAATGGTGAGCATTCGATCTCCTGGACAGGTCGGAAGTGGGAGGCCGGCGGCCACGGACGACTGCGGTCCGCGGGCGTGACGGTGCCCGGGCGCCGGTCGATTCTGTCACGAGCAGGCTGAGCGGTCCACGAACGCTCCCGCGGACGTCTACGATGCCAGCGTGAATTCGTCCCGTCGCCACCGTTCCCGCCGGCGCGGCCGCGCCGCGGCAGTGGTGCTGGCCGGCGGGTCCGGCAGCCGGGTCGGCGCCGGGATCAACAAGGCCTTCCTGCCGCTGGCCGGGCGCAGCATCGCCAGCTGGGCGCTGAACACGCTGGCCACGGTCGAGGGCGTCGGGATCCTGGTGTTCGTGGTCCGGCCCGACGATCTCGAGCACGCGCGCTTCGTGGCCGGCCGCGAGACCGACGAGCCCCCCGAGATCATCACCGGCGGCGACACCCGCCAGGAGTCGGAGCTGCTGGCGCTGCGTCATCTGGCCGACCGCATCGACACCGGCGCGGTCGACACCGTCCTCATCCACGACGCGGCCCGGCCGCTGGTCTCCCACGGGCTCGCCGCCGCCGTGCTGCACGCCGCGCGGGAGAGCGGGGGAGCGGTCCCCGGGATGCCCGCCGTGGACATCGCACCCGTGGGCCGGCCCGGTCGCCTCGCCGCGGGGGACGGGTTCCGCCCGGACAGCCTGGTGCGGGTCCAGACCCCGCAGGGCTTCCACGCCGCCACGATCCTGGACGCCTACGAGGCCGCCGCCCGGGACGGCTTCGTCGGCACCGACACCGCCTCCTGCGCCGAGGCCTACACGGATACCCGCGTGACCTGGGTCCGCGGGGAGGAGACCAACTTCAAGATCACCTACGGCCAGGATCTGCTCCTGGCGCAGGACGTGGTGACCGCGCTAGGTTTGAGGACCGGGTGAGGAGGAGCTGATGTCCGTCCAGGAGAGCTTCCTGCGATGCACCGCCTGCGAGCAGGAGGCGGAGCACGTCGTCATCTATGCCGGGCGCTTCGTCTCCGAGATCCAGTGCACCGGCTGCGGAGCGCTCACGCGCCTGGACGTCTCCGACGCCTACCTTCCCGATCTCCGGCAGCGCATCTCCAGCAAGCCGGGTCGCCTCGTGCGTCGCCTGCGCAACGATCCCGGGGAGCTCGCCACCAGCCTCCCCCATCGCACGCTGTCGAAGCCGAAGCGGATGGTCGAGGAGTTCCGCACCGTCTGGCGCAGCCGACGACGAGGCTGACCACGCTGATGACGCCCGGTCCCGGCTGAGGCCGGCCGCCGCGCTGGGCCACGGCGCTGGGGGCACCGCGGGGGCACAGGTTCCCCTCGGGCGCTTCGCCGCCGCCGAAGGGATCCGATGCGCGGCCGTGCGAGCCCGTCAGGACCGTCGAGCGAGACCGTGGTGCTGCGAGGTGTCGCGCGCCAGCCCCAGGGCGATCTGCGCTCTCCACAGACTCAGCCGGTCCACGACCGCGAAGCCGGCATGGGAACCGTGGACGGTGCGCACCTCCGCCCCGTCGGCCAGGGCCGCGAGAATCTCGTCGTACGGCTCCGCGGAGCCGGCACCGGCTCCGACCCCGTCGGAATGACCCGGACGTTCCGTCTCCCCCGCGACGCGGGCCTCCGGCCTGGCCAGGGCGCGCTCGAGCGTCGCCCGGCGCAGCAGGCGCGGGCTCTGCATCGCTGCCACGCTCGAGCGGTCGATGTTGTGCAGGCCGTCGTGGTCGACGCCCTTGACGGAATCGGTCATCGCGACCACGGGGACCACGGCGTCGATACCCGCCCCGAGCGCGGCGAGCACCTCGGTCACGACCGTCGCCGGGGTCAGGGCGCGCTCGGCATCGTGGATCAGCAGCAGGTCGTCGGTGGTCGCCGCGAGGGCGACGGAGAGGCTCGCGCACCGGTCACCGTCGCTCGCGAGCACCTGTGCCCGGTCACCGAGGACGCGGCGCAGCGCGGGCACCGAATCGTGAGGGGCCACGACCACGGGCGAGGAGAGGCCCGCACCCTCGAGTGTGGTGAGCAGGCGTTCGATCAGCCGCGAGCCCCCGAGCATCTCCAGACAGGGCGCCACGGCCCCGTGGGAGGCGCCGGGAGCCAGTGGCGTACGGGCGAGGACGATCGGCCGCACCGGGGGCGTCGTCGGGGAATCCGGCACCGAGAGGATCCGGTTCAGGAGGCGAGGACCTCGTCGAGGATCGACTCGGCACTGGCCTCGTCGGTCTTCTCCGCGAGCGCCAGCTCGGAGACGAGGATCTGGCGCGCCTTGGCGAGCATGCGCTTCTCTCCTGCGGAGAGCCCGCGGTCCTGATCGCGGCGCCACAGGTCGCGCACGACCTCGGCCACCTTCTTCACGTCACCGGAGGCGAGCTTCTCGACGTTCGCCTTGTAACGACGGGACCAGTTGGTGGGTTCTTCGGTGTAGGGCTGGCGCAGCACCTCGAACACCTCATCGAGCCCCTGCTTGTCCACCACGTCGCGCACGCCGACCAGGTCGACGTTGTCGGCGGGGACCTCGATGGTCAGATCGCCCTGAGCGACCTTCAGCTTGAGGTAGGTACGATCCTCTCCCTTGACGATGCGGGTCTTGACCTCTTCGATGAGCGCTGCACCGTGGTGCGGGTATACGACAGTTTCGCCAACGGCAAAATTCATGTGGTGGGCCCCTTTCCGCGCATCAGTCTATCACCGGTGTCTCATGCTAAAATTCGCGCCCCCGCGCGAAGGTGCTGTTCAGAGGTGCGACTCAGGGGTGCGACGCGGCAGGGAAGCAGCGCGACGGCGAAGGCGGTCCACA
This sequence comes from Brachybacterium sp. GCM10030252, assembly GCF_042666535.1. Taxonomy (NCBI): domain Bacteria; kingdom Bacillati; phylum Actinomycetota; class Actinomycetes; order Micrococcales; family Dermabacteraceae; genus Brachybacterium; species Brachybacterium sp. GCM10030252. The sequence goes on from NZ_JBHTDM010000036.1 coordinate 23,971, forward strand.
GTGGGGGAGCGCGTCATCGGGCACGCCGATCCGGGGGTCGCGGTGGGGTATCGTGGCACTGCTGTCCCCGGAACATCCCGCCGTCCTCCGCGGCACCGAACAGGAGTCCTCCGTGCGCCGTCCCCGCCGTCTCGTGCTCTCCGCAGCCGCCCTGGGCCTCGCCCTCGCCGCCACCGGTTGCACGTACTTCAATCCGGTGCAGACGCACGACTTCTACCAGGCCGGTGACGGCACCAACGCGAACATCGAGCAGTCCGGTCAGCTGGCCGCCGGGATCCGCAACGCGATCGTCGTGGTCGCCGAGGACGGCAGTGCGGCGTTCTCCGCCACGGCCGTGAACTACACCGACCAGGAGCTCGCCGTCGAGCTCGAGGGCATCGGGGACGATGGCAGCACCGTCTTCTCCTCGCAGGTGACCGTGCCCGCCCAGCAGACTCTCGAGCTCGGGCCGGAGGAGGGCCAGCAGCTGGTCGAGATCGGTGACCTGGGCGCACAGCCCGGCAGCGTCATCGATCTGAACATCACCGTCGGCGAGCAGAGCACCGTGATCACGTTGCCCATCATCAGCACGGAGCTCGGCCACTACGGGCTCGAGTCGGCCCCTGCCGAGGGCTGAGACCGCACGATCCCCGGCGCGGCATCCGCGCCTCCGTGACGGCCGGCCGGGTGGATCACCGGCCGGATCTCAGCCGACGGATGACTGCCCGGCGGACTCGAACTTGTAGCCCAGCCCGCGCACCGTCACGAGGTGGACCGGGTTCTTCGGGTCATCCTCGATCTTCGCGCGCAGACGCTTGACGTGGACGTCGAGGGTCTTGGTGTCCCCGACGTAGTTGGCGCCCCACACGCGGTCGATGAGCTGACCCCGGGTCAGCACGCGATCGACATTGCGCAGCAGCATCTCCAGCAGCTCGAACTCCTTGAGGGGGAGCGAGACCTCCTCGCCGTGGACCTGGACCACGTGGCGCTCCACGTCCATCAGGATGTTGCCGGCGCTCAGCGCCGTGTCCTCCTCGGTCTCGGCCGAGTCCTGGCCGCGCCGCAGAACGGCCTTGATGCGGGCCAGCAGCTCTCGCGAGGAGTACGGCTTGGTGACGTAGTCGTCGGCGCCGAGCTCGAGGCCCAGGACCTTGTCGAACTCGTCGTCCTTGGCCGTGAGCATGACGACCGGCACGCTCGAGGTGCGCCGGATCTCGCGGCACACCTCGGTGCCGCTCATCCCCGGCAGCATCAGGTCCAGCAGCACCAGGTCGGCGCCGTGGGCGGAGAAGATCCGCAGCCCGTCGGTGCCGTTGTCGGCGACCGCGACCTCGTACCCCTCCTTGCGCAGCGAGTACGACAGGGGATCGGAGAACGATTCCTCGTCCTCCACGATCAGGATGCGCGTCATGTCAACTTCCCTTTCCCGGCGTGTGGTCCGGTGCAACGGTACGCGAGTCCTCGCCGGAGCCGGATCGCCCCGTGCTGCCCGGGCCCGGTGATGCCTTCTGAGGCGCCGCGTCGTCCTGCGCCGCCTCGTCCTGTGCGGCCGCGCTCTGCGCCGCCTCGTCCGATGTCGTGCTCGGACCCCGCGCCGGGGAGGCACCCTCGACCGGGTTCTCCTCCGGGGAGGCGTCGTCCGACGGCGTCCCGGCTCCGGAGGCCGAGCGCTGGGGGTCCTCCGCGGGCCTCGCGCCGCCGACGGTGATCGTCTCGGTGCGGCCCATCTCCGGGAGGCGGAGCGTGAACGTCGATCCCTGCCCGGGCATCGACCACGCGGTCACCTCGCCGCCGTGATCGGTCGCGATGTGCTTGACGATCGCCAGCCCCAGTCCGGAGCCCCCGGTGTCCCGGGAGCGGGCCTTGTCCACCCGGAAGAACCGCTCGAAGACCCGCTCGAGGTTCTCCTTGGAGATCCCGATGCCCTGATCCTTGACCGACAGCTCGATCATCCCGCCGTCGCGACGCACCGAGACCCCGACCCGCGTATGCGGCTCCGAGTAGGTGATCGCGTTGGAGATCAGGTTGGACAGGGCGGTGGTCAGCATCGAGGCAGATCCGTAGACCCGCAGACCGTTCGTCCCCCCGACGGCCACCTCGATCTTCGACCCCAGCGCGAAATTGCGGTTCAGGCCGACGGCCTGCTCGACGACCTCGTCGATCTCGACCGGTTCCGCGTTCAGGAGTGCGGAGCTGCCCTGGACCCGCGAGAGCTCGATGATCTCCTGGACCAGGTGCGAGAGGCGGCGCGTCTCGGTCTGCATGTGCTCCGCGAACCGGCGCACCGCGTCGGGATCCTCGGCGGCGTCCTCCATCGTCTCGGCCAGCAGCGTGATCGCGCCGACCGGCGTCTTCAGCTCGTGGGACACGTTGGCCACGAAGTCGCGTCGGGTCTCCTCCACGCGGACCGCACGGGTGAGATCGTCGGCCAGCAGCAGCGCACCGTGCTCTCCGAGGGCGCCGATGCGCACATCGATGACCGCGTCGGAGTCGCCGCGGCTGGAGCGCCGAAGGGTCAGGCGCTCGTCGCGGAAGCCGCCGTTGCGGCCGACATCGGACGCCAGTTCCATCAGCTCGGCGTTGGCCAGTCGCGGGTAATCACCCTCGGCGGCACGGACGATGCCGTACGAGTAGGCGAGCGGGGAGGCGCGCAGCACATCGCCGCTGGCATCGAGCACGACGTACGCCGAGGACAGGATCGCGAGCACTTCCGCGGCGGAATCCGGCACGACCGGCTGCGGCGCCGACGGGGCCGCCGAGGGCCGACGGTCCGATCGCTTCAGCGCCAGGGTCGCCGCGCAGCCGATCACGAGACCTATCGCTCCGGCGAGCAGGAGAAGGGCTGTCAAGGGCACCCGTACAGCCTAGGCCCGTCGCGGCGCCCGCCTGGCCTTCCGCGGCCGGACGCGAGAGACTGAGGGTCAGGAGTTCACGGGGGAGACGCTCGGAGTTCACTTATCGCCGGTGCGCGTTCATCCGGGGTTGCGACAATCCGTGGCGAAGCCCCCATCAGACAGAGGAGTATTGACCATGCGCGAGGCGTACCAGAGCGACCTTCGGCATATCGTCGACGACCTGCTCGACATGGCCGAACTCGTCGGGACGGCCCTCGAGAGCGCGACGACGGCCCTGCTCGAGGGTGACCTCGGCCTGGCGGAACGCGTGATCGCCGCCGATGCCCATCTCGACGAGCGTCAGGTGGAGCTGGACGGGAAGGCCGTCGAACTGCTCGCCCGGCAGGCCCCGGTCGCCACCGACCTGCGGCTGCTGGTCGCCACCCTGCGCATGAGCTCCTCGCTCGAGCGCATGGGCGACCTCGCCGCGCACGTCGCGCTGGTGGCGCGCCGCACCCACCCGACGCCCGCCGTTCCCGAGCAGCACCGCGACCAGATCGCCCGGATGTCCGAGCTGGCCCTGGCCGCCCTTCAGCGTGCAGCGCAGGTCATCGCCGAGCGGGACCTCGCCCTCGCGGCGCAGGCCGAGAAGGCCGATGACGAGCTCGACGAGCTCATGCTGCAGATCTCCCGCGAGATCTCGCGGGGGGAGGGGTACACGAACTCCGAGATCGTCGATCTCACCCTGCTGATCCGGTTCTACGAGCGCATCGGCGACCACGCGGTCTCGCTCGTGCGCCGCATCGGGTTCCTGGTCACCGGCGACTCGCTGGATACGCTGCACGAGGGCTTCGACGTCAGCGAGTTCTGAGTCCGCGAGTTCGGACAGTCCGCGAGTCCTCAGCGCGGCCCCCGCGTCGCAGCGGCACGGCGCCGTACTCGTGCCGGAGCGGGTCGTCGGAACCGCCCGCGCTGCACGCACAGCAGCCCGTCCCGGCACGTAGACGACTGCAGAACCACGCACCGCAGTGATCACGCACTGCGATGCGTGGTTCTTCTGTCTACGGACGAGGTCTGTTCCCATGTCGGCTGCCCGGCATCGGGACGTTTGTCGTCTCGGCTGCCCGGCGTCGGGACGTTTTTCGTCTCGGCTGTCCAGCATCGGGACGTTTTTCGTCTCGGCTGTCCAGCAGCGGGACGCTCATCGAGGACGCCCTGCGATAGGCCGGGCACACTCGCGTGACGTCCCATCGGTGGTCGGTGGAGCAGCGCGTGCGCGGTGGAGTGGTGCGCCGGACCGTGGCGCGTGGCGCGGGGCGCCGGGTAGTGGCGCGTGACCGGCGACGCAGCACGCCCGCCTGCAGGACTCGGTGCGCCCGGCTGCAGGAGACGTAGCGGGCCCGGACTCAGCCTCGGTTCGCGCGCGGCCGGCGCGCCGTGAGTCGCTCCGCGCCGGTCTTGGCACCCCGCTTGGCAGCGATCCGCAGGCCTTGCAGGATGACGCCGGAGACGAGTGCCCACAGCATCACCTTCCAGACCGGCTGGTCCTCCATCGGGTCTTTGATCTGCGAGATCTCAGCCTTCGGGCGACCTTCCTTCTTGGCCTGCTTGCGGCGCTTCTGCGTCTCCTTCTGGGAGTTCTTGGCAGCCTTGACGGTGGGGGCGTCCTCACCGAAGACGGCGCCCCAGCCGGCAGCGGCGGCCTTGTTGCCCACGGCGGCGGCGACGATTCCGGCCACGGGCACGGCGATCTTGACGAGCGGATTGGCCACGGGATTCCTCCAAGCGGTGGGGCGGCTGGGACGTCGGGACCGGCGGGTCAGGTGCCGGCGTTCTGAGCGTAGTAGGTCCCCATGTCGTCGGAGCGCAGAGCCTCCCGCAGGACGTCCATCGACTCCTCGTCGGTGCCGACGACGCTCGCGCCGCCACTGGTCGTCTCCGGGCCGCTGTGGGGGACCGAGAGGAAGTACAGGTCATCGGTGCGCACGGAGCGCAGCGAGAGCCCGAGCTCGACCATCTTGCCGGAGCTGAGCCCCTCGTCGGTGGTCAGATACGGCGCGATCGCGCCGACGGTGTCCGAGAGCTTGCCGGGATCGCTGAGCGTGTCGGTGCTGATGAGCTTGCTCGCGATCCCCTTGAGGACGGCCTGCTGGTTGCGATTGCGCTGGAAGTCGCCCTCAGCGAACTGCTTGCGCTCTCGCACGAAGACCAGCGCCTCCTCGCCGTCGAGGGTCTGGGTGCCCTCGGTGAACTGGTGGCCGCCGGCCTCGAAGCTCTCGGGGATCTGCACATCGACCCCGCCGAGCGTGTCCACGAGACCTTCGATGCCGTCGAAGTCGATGAGCGCGACATGGTCGATGGGAACCCCGGTGTAGTTCTCGACCGTGGTCACCGCCAGGCCCGGCCCGCCGAACGCCAGTGCCGCGTTGATGCGGTTCTTGCCGTGGCCGGGGATGTCGACGTACAGGTCGCGCGGGAACGAGGTGATGTAGACCTGCTGGTTGTCGTCGGTGACGTGCACCAGCATCACCACATCCGACCGCTGGCCGCTGACACCTTCGGAGGCGGCGTCCTCCTCGGAGCGTTTGTCCGAGCCCAGCAGCAGGAAGTTGCGGCCGCTCCCCTCGACCGCCTCGGGGCGCTCGCCGTCGGAGGCGCCGCGGGTGATCTGCACGACCGTGCGCTTCTCGTACTGGTTGCTGAGCCCGTTGAGGTAGTTGGCCACTACCAGTCCCACGCCGAGCACGAGCACGGCGACCAGGCCCAGGGAGATCAGGGCGATACGACGACCGCGACCGCGACGCGGCTCGGACTGGTCGTCGTCCTCCCAGTCGGCGGGCAGTTCGACGTCGTCGGGGACGTTCATTCGGGCTCGCTCTCACGCAGTGTCGCCGGCGGCGACGGAGGGTCCTCGGGGAGTGTCAGGCGTCGGTCGTCCGGTGCCGGGACACACGGACGTACGCAAGATCCCATACTAAGCGGCCCGCGCGCTGTCCTTTGCTCTCGAAGCTCGTCTTCACACGACCCTCGAATCGTGGCGCCCAGCCCGTCGCGGGAAGATCCTCGGGGACGGTGTCGCTGGTCTGCTGACCTGGGGCGGGTCCGTCGGGATACAGGAGTTCGAGCTCGGGGCGCGCATCCAGCAGGCTGCGCATGTGGTGTGCGTACTGTGCCCAGTCCGTGGCGAGACGGAACGTGGCGCCGTCGGCGAGCAGCGGCAGCACCGCGTCCAGGAACGGGGGATTGATCAGGCGTCGCTTGTGGTGGCGGGACTTGGGCCAGGGATCGGGGAAGTAGACCCACAGCTGCGAGATCGCGCCCTCGGGCAGGAGCGCGGGCAGCGCCCTCTGGGCATCGAGCGGCAGCAGCCGGACGTTGCCGGGCTCGCCGGCGCGTTCGATGCGGCGCAGGGTCTGCGCCAGGCCGGGGCGGTACACCTCGACACCCAGGTGGTCGCGTTCGGGATGCTCGGCCGCGGCGGCGGCGAGGTTCTCGCCCAATCCGCTGCCCACCTCGACGACGAGCTCACTGCGGCGCCCGAAGACCTGTTCGAGGTCGAGGCGTGCGTCCGGGCCGGGCAGGGTGTCGCGCTCACCCCGCGGCGGGTCGAGCACGTAGGTCGCGGCCAAGCGGTCCCACGCGTCCTGCCGGCCGGGTGAGAGCCGTTCGCCGCGACGGACGAAGGAGACGACCTCGCGTGGGGCGCGGTCCTCAGCCGGCACGGCGGACGAGACCGTCCTGGACGACCACGGACACTTCCGGCAGGTGCGTGGTGGCCGGACCCAGCAGGACGTCACCGGTCTCGGCGTCGAAGCGGGAGCCATGGCACGGGCAGTCCAGCTCGCCCTCGGTCTCCTGGCGCAGGGCGCATCCGTTGTGGGTGCAGTAGCCGGAGTAGGCGGCCAGGTCGTCGCCGCTGCCGCGCACGAGCAGCACGAAGGGCCGCTGCCCTCCGAAGTTGACCAGGGTGCTGGCGTTCTCCGGGACGTCCTCCAGCGGGACCGCGCCGTCCTCGGCCCGGACCGGCTCCGCGGTCCCGAATCCCTCGTCCTCCGGGGCGCAGGAGGCGAGACCGCCGACGGCCGCGGCGGAGGCGGGCAGCAGGAGAGCACGGCGGCGGGAGAGGCACGGACGTTCCATCCCGCCAGGATAGCCAGTCCGCTGGTCCGAGCGAGAAGCACGGGTCGGCACTGTGACCGTCCAGACGATCCGGGCGGGGCCGACGGGCGACGCGGTCCCTCAGACGTCGGCGGCCTCCAGCTCGCGCGGGTCCCAGGTGAGGATCGACCGTGCCCGCCAGCCGCGATCGCTGATCGCATCGAGTGCCTGCCGACGCCGAGCCGGCGTGAGGCGATCGAGGTACAGGGACCCCTCCAGGTGGTCGACCTCGTGCTGGAGCGCGCGAGCGAGCACCCCGCCCTCGTCCTCGACGACCACGTCGTGGCCCTCGAGGTCGGTGCCGGTGACCCGGGCACCCCGGTGCCGCGCGGTGGGGAAGCCCTCGCCGGGCACCGAGAGGCAGCCCTCGATGGTCTCCTCGTCGAGCTCGATGCCGCCGAAGCGTTCCAGTCGCGGATTGATCACCACTCCACGCTGCTCCGTCCCGCCGGCGTCGGCGCAGGAGTAGACGAACAGGCGCCAGCGGGATCCCACCTGAGGGGCGGCCAGCCCGGCCCCGTCGGCGGCGTCGTTGGTCTCGAACATGTCCGCCACCAGTGCACGGATGTCGTCGGTGATCTCCCGGACCCGGCGGGTGCGCTGTTCGAGGGCACGGTGACCGACGATCGTGATCGGGCGGATCGTCATGGGGAATGATCTCCTGTTCTCGGTGTATCGCTGGATCTGGTGGCCCCGGTGGACCCCGGTGGGCTCGTGACGCGGTGACGCTTGGGCGGATTGACGGCCAGCGGGTTGCGGGCGTCGACGACCCAGGGTCCGCGCTCGCGACGCAGCGGCTCGCCGTCGCGGGCGGCCCCCGCGACCGCACGGCCGATCTGCTCCGCCTCGGCGGCATCGGCGGCCAGGAAGTCCATCGTGTGGGTGGCATGGGAGTCCAGCACGATGTGGTCCCAGGCGTCGAGCCCGCTGGCGATCTGCCGTGCCCGCAGGAACTCCGCGTCCAGCGCCGCGCCGGCCACGATCACGATGGTCGCCACCCACAGCAACAGGAGGATGGCGATCAGGCCGTTGAGGACGGTCAGCACCTCGGCGATGCGCGTCGCATAGTTCATCAGGCGCCCGGCCAGCAGCGCGGAGCCGAACAGCGTGAGCACCGACAGCACGGAGCCCAGGGTCATCAGCCGGTACCGCGGCAGCCGCACGTTGGGGAAGAGGTAATAGGCCAGGGAGACCCCGATGATCAGGATGACCAGCAGGATCGGCCACTTCACCAGGTTCCAGGCGAGGAAGGCGAAGCGCGGGATCCCGATGAGCTCGCCGATGCGCTGCGAGGCGTCATTGCCCACGATCAGCATGCCGATGGCCAGCAGCACCACGGAGACGATGACCAGGGTCTCCCCGAAGACGATGGTCCGGAACCACAGGAAGGGGCGCCCCTCCCGGGTGTCATAGACCCGGTGCAGCACGCGATGGAAGGCGGCGACGCCGTTGGAGGCGGACAGGACCGAGCCGAAGGTGCCCAGCGCCAGTCCCAGGATCCCGCCACCGGTATCGGAGGCAGCCTGGATGGCCGCCAGGTACGGCTCCGGATCCAGGGTCGGGAACAGCTCGGTGCTCATCCGCCCCAGCGCATCGAGGGTCTCGGAGCCGATCCCGATCAGCGACATCAGCGAGACCACGGCGACCGCCCCCGGGAACAGGGAGAGGACGGCGTAGAACGTCATGGTCCCGGCCACGTCCCAGACCTGGATCTCCAGCAGTCGCATCCGTACCCGGTTCAGGACGTGCAGGACGCTGAGCCGGGGTCGGGGGTATTCGACGGTCGGCTTGGGGCGACGTGGGCGCGTGGCGGTCACCGGTGCACACCAGCGGACGTCGCGCGGAGGATGGCGGTCGCCGCCGCATGGCCGCCGCGGCACGGGGCGGTGGCGATGCTCATGGTGCTCGATGCTCCTCGGGGCAGACAGGTCACGTCGGGGAATGACGCTGGTGGAGCCTATGCCACCGAGAGGTCACATGCCCCGCTCAGCCGGTCTCGATGATGTCGTCGGGATCGGTCGCGACGGGATAATGCCATGGATCCTCGGGGTCCTGCGGCACGTAGGAGGTCACGATGGACCCGTCGGCGCGCTGGTCCCCGAGGCCGACGGGCGTGGCCAGGACCGCGTCGTCGAGCACCGGACCCTGGTCCGCGAGCGGCACGGCGACCCCCTCGGCGGTGACCGTGACGTCCTGCTCACGCACCGAGACCTCGATCTCGGGGCCCTCCTCGAGCGTGAAGGAGATCTCGTCCCGCACCAGCCGCACCCGGAAGCGCGAGCCTCGCACCGTCAGGGGGAAGCGCAGCTCCGGCCACTCGGCGGGAAGACGGGGATCGAAGCAGATCCGGCCCTCCACCTGCCGCATACCGCCGAACCCGTGGACCAGCGCGTTCCACACGCCCCCGGCCGAGGCGATATGCACCCCCTGGGAGGTGTTGTGATGCAGATCGGCGATGTCGACGAACAGCCCGGCCCGGAAGTAGTCCAGGGCGGCCTTCTGGTGGCCCACCTCGGCGGCCATGATCGACTGCACCACCGCCGAGAGCGAGGAGTCGCCCGTGGTGATCGGGTCGTAGTACTCGAAATCGGCCCGCTTCTCCTCCGGCGTGAACTCGGCGCCGCGCAGGAACAGCGCGAGCACCACGTCGGCCTGTTTGAGCACCTGGAACCGGTAGATGACCAGCGGGTGGTAGTGCAGGAGCAGCGGGAACGAGTCGGCCGGCGTGTTGGCGATGTCCCACACCTCGCGCTCGAGGAACCGGTCCTCCTGGAGGTGGATCCCGAAGGTCTCGTCCTTGGGGACGTGCATGCCGTCCGCGCAGGCATCCCACTGCTCGAGCTCCATCTCGTCGAACTCGATCTCGGCGGCCAGGACCTGATAGGCCTCCGGGTCGGCGGCGCGCAGCTCACGCACCGCCCGTGCGGCCCGGCGCAGGTTGTGGCGGGCCATGACGTTGGTGAACATGTTGTTGTTGACCACGGTGGTGTACTCGTCCGGGCCGGTGACACCGTTGATGTGGAAGCTGGAGCGGCCATTGCCGCTGAACCGCCAGAAGCCGAGGTCGGCCCAGAGGCGGGCGGTCTCGGCCAGCACCCGCACCCCGTCGCGGCGCTGGAAGTCGAGGTCGCCGGTGACGTCCACGTACTGGGAGAACGCAAAAGCGACGTCGGCATTGATGTGGTACTGGGCGGTGCCGGCGGCGTAGTAGGCCGAGGCCTCGTCCCCGTTGATGGTGCGCCAGGGGAACATCGCTCCGCGCTGGTTCAGCTCGCGTGCGCGCTCGCGAGCCTTGGGCAGCAGATTGGCGCGGAACCTCAGCGCGTTGCGCGCCCACGACGGCTCCGTGAAGGTCAGGAACGGGACGACGTAGATCTCGGTGTCCCAGAAGTAGTGGCCCTCGTACCCGGAGCCGGTCAGGCCCTTGGCGGGGATGCCCCACTGGTCGGAGCGGGCGGAGGCCTGGGCGAGCTGGAACAGGCACCAGCGTGCGGCCTGCTGCTCGGCGGGCTGTCCGGGCATCTCGACGTCCGAGCGCTCCCAGAAGTCGGCGAGGTAGTCACGCTGATCCTGGTAATGCTTCTGGAACCCCTCGGCGCGGACCCGGTCCAGGGTGCGACGGCACCGATCGAACAGTTCGCGGTGGGGGACCGAGCGCGAACTGTGGTAGGCGACGGCCTTGCGCACGGTCAGGGTGTCACCGGGTCCCAGCTCGGCCCGGCTGACGTGCCGGCCGAGGTCCGGCATGGTGTCGAGGAGTTCCTCGACCTCGACGTCGGATTCGACGGTGTGGTCGGCGCCGACGGCGAGCGTCATGCCGGAATCGGCGACCTTGTACCCCAGCAGCATCCGGCGCTGGCTGTGCCAGTCCTGCTGGGGCTCGAGCACGCGGTGCTCGAAGGACGTGGTCTGGCGGGGATCGTCCTTGGTGGCGATCGGCCCGCCGTCGATGCCCTTGCCGTAGTCGTCGGCGATGTCCTGACGGTTGATCAGCTGTGAGGAGATCGCCACCGGGGCGGAGCCGTCGAGCATGGTGACCTGCATGCTCAGCAGGGCCAGATGCCGCTGGGTGAAGGACACCATGCGGTCGGTCGTGACCTTGACCCGCTTGCCGGCCGGGGTGCGCCAGATCAGCTCGCGCCGCATCACGCCCTCGCGGAAGTCGATCCAGCGCTCGTAGGTGTCCAGGTCGGCCATCGACAGCAGCAGCGGCTCGTCGTCGACATACAGCTTCAGCACCGAGCAGTCGGGCACGGAGATCATGGTCTGGCCCGACTTCGCGAAGCCGTACGCGGCCTCGGCGTGGTGGATGCGCCAGGTCTCGTGGAACCCGTTGAGGAAGGTGCCGTGGCTGTGCACGTCACGGCCCTCCGAGGGCGTCCCGCGCATCCCCAGGTACCCGTTGGCGGTGGCGAACAGGGTCTCCATGAGCCCGAGGTCGCCGTTGGGGCGGGACTCGACCAGTCGCCACTCGTCGACGGGGAGGTGGACGCGGTCGACGGGGTCGGTGGGTACGTTGCGCTGACGGTTCATGCGATCTCCTCGAGGTCGGTCACGACGAGGGTGGCGCCGGCGGCGGAGAGGTCATCGAGGCCCGCCCCGCGATCGACCCCGATGACGGCCCCGAAGTCCCCGTCGGCCCCTGCCTTCACGCCGGAGACGGCGTCCTCGTAGACGACGGCGTCTGCCGGGGCCACGCCCAGCAGCCCGGCGGCGTGGACGAAGGTATCGGGCCGCGGCTTGCCGGGCAGCCCCTCCCGCGCGGAGACGTTGCCGTCCACGACGTGCTCGAAGCGCTCGAGCAGTCCGGCGGCGCGCAGGACCTCCTCGGCGTTGCGGGAGGAGGAGACGATCGCCAGCCGTGCGCTCCGGGGCAGGGAGTCGAGATAGGTGACGGTGCCGGGGTAGGGCTTCACGCCCTCGGCGCGCAGCAGCTCCAGCACGAGATCGTTCTTGCGGTTGCCGAGGCCGCGCACGGTCTCCTGGCCGGACGGCTGGTCGGCGGGGTCGTCGTCGGCCCCCTCGGGCAGTTCGATGCCGCGGGAGGCGAGGAAGGTCCGCACCCCGTCGTAGCGGGGCCGGCCGTCGACGTGGGTGAAGTAGTCCAGATCGGTGTAGGGTTCCTCGACGCCGCGGGCGGCGAGGAACCCGTCGAACATGCGGGCCCAGGCGCGCATGTGCACCTCGGCCGTGGGCGTGATGACGCCGTCGAGGTCGAAGAGGTGGGCGGTGAAGTCGGACGGTCTGAAGTCTGCCTCGTAATCCACGGCCGCCATGCTACGGGCCGGAAGCTCGCAGGCGCCGGGGAAGGGGACCGGTGGCCATCTTGTGACCGGTGGCCGTCCTGTGGCCCCGGGCCGTCCTGTGCTCGCCCGCGGGAGCCGCCCGCGGGCGACCCCGCCGGTGCCCCGTTCGCTCACAGCGCGCTGCGCACCCATGGCACGGTGCGCTCCCGTGGGCTAATCTTCGATCGTCCGTGCCCGCGCACAGTCGCCGGTGCGGAGCGGTTCGACCCTCCGAGGAGAAGATGACTGTCACGGAGTCGCTGCCCGTGATCGATGCGGTGCGACGCGAACTCGAGATCGATGAGCAGCTGCATGAGGGGCGTGCCCTGGTGCGCACCGTGCTCACCCTGACCACCAACATCACCCGGGCCCCAGCGCAGCTGTGGCCGCTGCTGACACGCCCGGATCAGCTCGCCCGCTGGTTCGGCCCGGTGGCCGGGGACCTGCGCGAGGGCGGTCGGTTCGAGGCGCCGGAAGGTGCGGTCGGCCGGATCCTCCATGTGGAGGCGCCGCACAAGATCTCCTTGACCTGGGACCGCGGCGGCGCGGAGGACCCGCTGCTGATCCGGCTGGACCCGGAGGACGACGGCACCACAGAGCTGCGCGTGCGCCATACGACCCTGATCGAGCGCGATGAGTTCGACCGCGTCGGCCCCGGACTCGCCGCGGTCGACTGGGAGATCGCGCTGCTCGCGCTCGCCGCCCTGACCGACGGCTGGCGCGCGAGCTGCCTGCTCGATGTGCCGACGCCGACGCCCGCCTGGCTGGACAGCGCCGAGGGCGCCGAGCACGTGCGCGCCTGGTCCGTGCGCTGGGCGGCAGAGGCGATCGCAGCCGGCGTCGACGAGACCACCGCCCGGCGTGGGGAGGCGGCGACGGCCAGCGCCTACGGCGCCTGACGGCTCGCGTCTGACGGCTCGCGCCGAGAAGAACGACCGCGGAGCGCGCGGTTCCGGACCTGCCGTGCGTCCGCGTCGTGGAAGTATTTGCCCAGGCTCAGTACCCGGTGGCAGAATCTGCCCGTGACACCGCCCGCGCAGATCTCCCCGACGGGGCGGTCGCGCAGCCCGCGCCAGGTGATGTGGGCGCTGACCCCGTCGGTGTACGCGCCGAGCCTGCTGGAGTTCTCCGGTCTGGCCGCCCTGATGCCGGTGGTCCCGCTGCTCGCGCTCGACCTCGGTTTCAGCGTGCCGCAGTCGGCGGCGCTGACCACCATCTTCGGGCTCGCCTCGTTCCTGGGCCCGATCCCCGCCGGGCGGCTGATCTCGCGGTTCGGGGCGAGAGGCTCGCTCGTGGCCACCGGGTGCCTGCTGGTGATCGCCAACCTCATCGCGTTCTTCGTGATCACCCCGGCCCTGTCCGGTGCGCCCCGTCTCGCCCACCAGGTCACGCTCGTGGTGCTGCTGACGGTGATGGCGACCAGTACGCAGGTGTGGCAGCTGGGCCGGCAGGCCTATCTGGGGACCGTGCTGCCCCCGGCGATGCGGGCCCGCGGGATGACGCTGTTCGGCGGCGTGATCCGTATCGGCCAGGTGATCGGGCCGCTGCTCGGGGCGATCGTGATGGCGCTCGGCCCCGACACCGGCGTCTTCGTGCTGTTCGCGGTCACCTCGGCGGCGGCGACGACGATGGTCGCGGTGTTCCTGCCGCCGGGGGAGAGGCCGGATGTCACGCCCCGGCCGCGACGCGGGAGGGGCTCGCGCACCGAGGCTCGTACTCGGCTGAACCGTGCCGTGGTGGCCCGCATGGTCGTGGTGGGGCTGGGGATCGCACCGGTGATGATGGCCCGAGTGAACCGTCCCGTGATCATCCCGCTGCTGGGAGCGGCACTCGGCCTGGGCTCGGTGTGGGTCTCCATCGTCTTCGGCGTCAGCGCCGTGATCGAGATCCTGCTGGTGATCCCCGCCGGGACGATCATGGACCGCTACGGCCGCGTCGCGGTCGCCGTCCCGTGCGCGGTGATGATGGGGGCCGGGTTCGTGCTGCTCGCCGTGCTGGGCGAGGCGTTGGCCGGGCGCGGCGTCGCGGCCGCCCTGGTCGCTCTGCTGGTCCCGACCCTCCTGATCGCGCTCGGCAACGGGCTGGGCTCGGGCATCGTCATGACCCTGGGGATCGACGTGTCCCCAGTGCACGGCCGCACCGGATATCTGGCGTGGTGGAACACCATGCTGGGCGCGGGGCGGCTGGCGGCACCGCTGATCGTCACCGGCATCACCCTGATCGCCCCGGTCACGGCGGCCGGGGCCGCCACCGGCGGACTGTGCATCGCGGGCGGACTCTGGCTGATGCGGGTGCTTCCTCGCCTCACGCCGTCGGGCAGCACCCGGGTGCGTTGAACGGGAGCGTCGGTCGAGGAGCGTGGCCGAACCGGGCCGCCCGATGAGCCGGACCGGCGCAGCGGCCCGACTCGTGCAGCCCCTCAGGCCGCCGAGTCCCCGTGGCCGGCGGCTCCGCCGGCCTGAACGGCCTGCTCAGCGGTATCGACCAGCAGCTGATGGGCGTCATCACGCGGGATGTCGCGGGCGATGGCGATCTCGGTGGCCAGCGGTGCGATCGCCTGCTTCAGCAGTGTGCGCTCGGCGAGGCTCGACGGTGTGCCTCCCGAGTCACCCAGGATGCCGCGGATGACCTCGATGCGGTCCGTGAGCCGACCGGTCTGCAGCTGCATGGTCAGCGCCTTGATCCGGTGCGCCCAGGACGCCTTCTTCTCCGGAGGCTCGATCGGTTCGCCGAGCTGCTCGATCAGCTCGGAGATCTCCTTCTCCTCGAGCAGCGGGCGCAGCCCGATGACGTCATTGCTGTCGGCCGGGACGGAGATCCGCATCTCGTCCCCGACGACTTCGAGGTCGACGTAGTCCCGGTCGGTCCCGCGGACGGAGCGGGTGCAGGTGGCCAGGATGCGAACCGGGCCGTGGACCGGGTGGGTCAGCAGATCGCCGGGCTTCGGCGGGGTGGTGCTGACGGGTGCGGTGGCAGCGGACAAGGGGGACCTCCTCGTTGGACCTGTGCGTCGCCGGTACCGGGAACCGGAACGGTTCACGGCGGCCGTGCGCGACGTCCCGCGACGACCCGGGCGGGGAACGGGGACGGCGAGTGCGCGCACAGCAGCTCGGGTGCCGTCCGACCTGCAGAAACAGGGTGCCGGCACCTACGGCGGCGCCCCACCAGGATCTCACGGGGCGGAGACGATATCCAGTGGCGGACCGCCCGGGATCTCTCACACCCGATCGGCAGTGGCAGGTGCGACGTAGGTCGGTTGTCCGGTCTGCTCCGATGTGGTCGCCTGAGGACATGGCTCCCTCCGACGGATATTCCACCCGGTTCCGGGAGCGCGCCGCCCGTTCGCGCGAGGCCGCGGCCCGGAAGATTCCCGGGCTTCGCACGATCCGGCGACCCGCGACCGCGCAGAGCCCGGAGTTCGATCTCGCCTACGTCCGTCCCGCTCCCGGCAACGGGCCGATCGCCCTGGTCATCCCCGGTGGGCCAGGGCTCGCCGTCCCCCTGATGTATCAGTCGTTCCGAGCTCGCGCGGTCGACGCCGGCCTGGACATCGTCATGGTCGAGCACCGTGGCGTCGGCCTCTCCCGCCGGGACCCCGACGGCCATGATCTGCCGCCGGCGGCGCTGACCGTGTCGCAGGTCGTCGCCGATCTGGGTGCCGTTCTCGAGACCGAGGGCATCGACCGGGTGATCCTCAGCGGCACCTCGTACGGCAGCTATGTCGCGGCCACCTTCGCCGTGACCCACCCGGAGCGTCTTGACGGTTTGGTCCTGGACAGCACCACGATCAGTGCCCAGGAACATGACATCACGCGCCGTTACGCCCGCTCCCTGCTGTGGCACGGCGAGAGCGAGGAGACGGCGGCCAGCGCCCGGAGGATCCGCGATCTCGTCACTCAGCACGGACTGCGCGCGCCGGTTCTCGGCGAGACGGCGCAGGTCGTGTACGAGTTCGGCGGTACCGCGCTGCTGGACGACTATCTCGACCAGCTCGCCCGCGACCGTGCGCGATGGACGACCGCGATGGTGCGACGTCTCCTGCGTCAGGAGATCGGCGCTCCGAGCCCTCACGTGATGGAGTACGACCTCGTCAGGCACCTCGCCTACGCCGAGCTGAACACCGGCGTCGCGCCCGACGGAGGGATCTTCGACCCGGCGGCCGTCTTCCATGACGCGGACGCCCCTGCATTCACCGGAGAGCACTTCGACCTGCACGCCCAGCTGCCCGAGGTCACGGTGCCGGCCCTCGTGCTCAGCGGCGCACGTGATCTCCGTACTCCGCGGCCGGTCGCCGAGGCCGCCGCAGAGCTGCTGCCGGACGGCGTGCTGGTGCCGCTGGCCGGCCACGCGCACTCCGCGCTCGACACCCGGCCGACGGTGCTGATCGACGCGATCCACGCTGTTGCCGAGGGCTCCCATCGCACCTTTGCGCAGCGAGCCCGGAGGAACCTGGCCGCAGCTCCGGTCGTCGGTACCGGGAAGTTCCTCCCGCTCCTGGTGAGGGCCGCCCTGACCGCCGACCGGCTGCGCACCGTCCCGTGCCTGCCCTGTCGGCGGCACGGGTGATGCCTCGACCTTTATCGTGGCGGCCACGACCGATGGCGGATGCTCGGCCGCTCCGCGATGAGGTCTCATGGGGTCATGAGTCGCACTCCCCGGCGCAGCGCCGCGAACCCGTCGCCCGTTCCGGTCCGGTTCGAGGGCGTCGGCGTCGTCGCGGACGAGAACGTGCTGCTGGCCGAGGCCACCGGGAGGGTCCGGTCGGGGGAGATCCTCGCTGTCACCGGTGCCAACGGGTCCGGGAAGACGACGCTGCTGCGCGTGCTGGCGGGCGTCATGGCACCCACGGCGGGCAGTGTCCGCATCGCCGGTCGCGTGCCCGACGACCGGGATCGCACCTTCCGTGCCGCGCTCGCCGCGCTCATCGGGCCGCCGCAGACGGCGCGGGACCTCACGATCGCCGAGCACCTGCAGTTCATCGGGGCCACCTGGGGAACGGCCACCGGAGCAGCGCGCAGGCGCGCCGACGAACTGCTGGAGGAGCTGGCGATCGCCCCACTGGGACGACGCTTCCCGCACGAGCTCTCCAGCGGGCAGTCGCAGCTGGTCGCGCTCGCCCTGACCTTCGCTCGTCCGTGCAGCGTGCTCCTGCTCGACGAGCCCGAGCAGCGGCTGGATGCCGAGCGCCTCGGCCTGGTGATCGACGCCATCCGGGCCCGGGCCGAGGCCGGCGCGGCCGTCGTGCTGGCCAGCCATAGCCCGCGTCTGCTGGACGAGCTCGCCGGCGCGCGCCTGGGCCTGGAGGAGCAGGCGTGAGCAACCAGCTGGCCGCGGTCCGGGAGGTCTGGGCCCAGCGCGACCAGGCCCGAACCCGCGGCGATGTCCTCTATCTCGTCTACGTCGCGGCCCTCAGCGTGCTCGTGTTCGGCTCGTCGGCACTGCAGGCGGCCGGCAGCGCCCTGGCCCGGCCGGACGTGCTTCCCGTCCTGAACACGACGGCCGCCCCGCAGGTCAGCACCGCAGTGACGCTCGCCGCGGGCGCTGCGCTGGTCCTGCTCGGTGCGGTGCGCGGTCCCGCACTGCTCGCCCCGTTCTTCATCGAGACGCTCGCCTGGAGCGGGATCCGCCGCCGCGCGGTGCTGTGGCGTCCCTTCCTCCGCGCCCTGATGGTGCCGCTGTTCGCCGCGGTCGTCCTCGCGGCGCTGATCGCGGTCACGCTGCTGACGGCCGGGCACACCACGGCGGCGGGGTCGATGTGGTTCGTCGTGGCCGCGGTGGGCACCGGACTGCTCCTGGCCGCCTCGTGGCTGGCGGGCCAGCTGCTGGACCCGGCGGGGCGACGTCTGCTGGCCGGGGCGCTCGCGGTGGGCGCGGTGCTGACCGCCTTCGCGCCGCTGACTGTCGGCCTCGGCGGTGCCTACCCGGTCGGTGCCGGGGCGGCCGGCGCCTGGGCGCTCGGCCTGCTCGTGGCGGGGATCCTGCTGACCGCGGCGGGAATCCCGCTGCTGGATCGGCTGCGCGGGCGGGTGCTGCAGGAGCAGGCGCAGCGATGGCAGTCCGCCGTCACGGTCGCGACCAGCGGCGATCTTGCCGCCGCGGCCGGCACGTTCCGCCTGCCGCCTTCGACGGGCAGGCGCCTCGGCGCCATCGGGCCCGGGCCGCTGGTGCTGGTGTACGCGCGACGGGATGCCGTGGCCTGGCCGCGGTCGCCCGAGAGCGTCACCACCGGTGCGCTGGTGACGGTGCTGGCGGCCGCGACCCTCGCCGGATCGACCACGATGGCCGGGCCGCTGGCCTGGTTCGCCGTCCTCGTCGGCTCCATGGGCCTGTGGGCCGCGAGCGGGCCCTTCGTCGACGGGATCCGCCACGCCGTCCACACCCTCGGGGCGCCCGGCCTGTTCGGGCAGAGCGCCGAGGTCCAGGCGCTGCTGCACACCGTGGCCCCGGCCCTGCTGCTCGCCGGCCTGGCGAGCGTCGGCGGCGCCGGATACTGGCTCATCGGGGCCGGCGGCCCGGGCGCGCTGCAGGCCGTGCTCCTGCCCCTCGCGCTGACGCCGGTGATGATCACGGGTCGCGTGCGCGACGCCGCGAAGGGGCCGATGCCGCTGCGGCTGATCACCCCGATGCCGACGCCGCAGGGCGATGCGTCCGTGATCCCGATGCTCGCCTGGCAGTCGGACGCGGTCCTGCTCGCCGTGGCAGCTGGGGCGCTCACGGCCGCGCTCGGCCTGCTGGGACCGCTCTGGATCCTTGTCGCCGCGGCCGGCCTGACAGGGGTCACAGGGCTGATGGCACGCGCCCGCCTGCGCGCCCTGCGCACCTGAGTCATCCGGACGGACGAGGAGAGGAACGACCATGGACATCCGCACCACCGAGAACCCGGTGATCCGCTGGGCGGGCCGCGGGCTGAAGCGCCTCAACGACCGGCATCCGTGGAACCACAACCACCACTTCCACTCCTGGATCGTGCGCTCCCTGCCCGCCACCAGCGGCCGGGTGCTCGACGTGGGCTGCGGGAGGGGTGATCTCGTGGCCGCCCTGTGCGCTCACGCCGGGCGCATCGATGGGATCGACCCGGACCAGGCCATGGCCTATGCCTCGGCCACCCGCTTCCATGAGAATCCCCGGGTACGCATCTGGCGCCGCACGCTGGCCGAGCACTCCGAGCACGCCGAGCACTCTGGCCTGCTCGGCACCTACGATGCCGTGACCGTGGTCGCGTCGTTGCACCACATGGATCTCGACGAGACCCTGCTGCAGGCCCGGGATCTGCTGTGCCCCGGCGGCCGCCTGCTCGTGGTCACGCTGGTTCGCCCGGCCGGCGTGCTGGATCAGCTGTGGGATGTCGGCAACGCTCTGGCCAATCCGCTGATCGGGATGCTGAAGCACCCGCGACCTGCACCGGGGACCTCGCGACCCGCGTCGAGGGAGCCCGGGATCGTCGTGCAGGAGCCGCGCGAGATCTCCCCACCGGTCCGCGAGGCGGCCCGGTCCCTCGCCACACTGCGCGAGCGTGCTGACCTGATCGTTCCGGGTGCCGTCCTCCGGCGCCGCGAAGGATTCCGGGTGACGCTGCGCTGGCAGAAACCGCGCGAGCTGACGGCGTAGCGCGGCCGGCGGCGGGCCACGGCGACGGCGTCCGGCTACCGACGGCGGGCGGCGCGGCCACGCATCAGGACGTACAGCGCGCCGAGCACGACGCCGAGCAGGACCAGTCCGGGCGCCACCCACGGTGTCTCCGTCCAGAACCAGCGGAGACCGGTCCGGTCGACGGAGAACCCGAAGGACAGGCAGATGCTGATGATGGCCGCGACGAGCAGGAGGCCACCTGGCCGGCTCTCCCGTTGGTTCTGCGTGGCATGCATGACGACCCTCCCCGGAGCCCTCAGTTCGCTGATCCACGTGTGAGTGCTGTCACAGATTGCGGTACGCCGTCCGGCGCCGCGCCTCAACGACGGCGCGTCTCAGTTCCGCCCGTGGCGCGCGATGACCTCGCCGAGCCGAGTGATCGCCTGCTCGATGACGGCGGGGGAGTGCGTGACGAAGCTCAGTCGCATCGTCGAGCGGTCCGGGTTCTCGGCGAAGAACGACCAGCCGGGCAGGTAGGCGACGCCGGCCTCGACGGCGTCCATGAGCATCGTCTGCGCGTCATAGCCGTCGCCGAGCGCGGTCCACAGGAACATGCCGCCGTCGGGATGGGTGACGTGGGCTCCCGCGGGCAGCACCGGTGCGATCGCCTGCGCCATCGCATCGCGCCGCTCGCGGTAGACGGCGGCGACCCGGGTCACGTGCGCATCCAGGTCCGTCGTCTCGAGATACCGGGCCACGGTCAGCTGATCCACCACGGAGGACTGCATCGAGATCGCGGCCTTGGCGACCGCCAGCGTGTCCAGGATCGGGCCCTCGGCGCGGATCCAGCCGATCCGCAGGCCCGGGCTCATCAGCTTGCTCATCGAGTTCAGCAGCAGGGTGCGCTCGCCCATCCCGGGCAGGGAGGCGATCGGGGCCCAGGTGCTGCCGGTGAAGCTGAGCTCCCCGTACGGGTCGTCCTCGATCAGCGGCACGTCGTTGCGCTGGAGCACGTCGGCCACGGCCTGCCGGCGGGCCACGGGCATGGTGCGCCCGGTGGGATTCTGGAAGGTGGGGATCAGATAGACCATCCGCGGGTGATGGGTGCGGATCGCCTCCTCGAGCGCTTCGGGCACCACGCCGTCATCGTCAGTCTCGACGCCGACCATGCGCGCGCCGTGGACGGAGAAGGCCTGCACCGCCGCGAGGTATGTCGGCGACTCCACGAGCACCACGTCACCGGGCTCCAGCAGGGCCTCGGCGACGACGAACAATCCCTCCTGCGACCCCGAGGTGATGCGGATCTGGGAGGCGGCGGTGGGCAGGGAGCGGGACAGGCGCGCGGCGGCCTGCTCGCGCAGCTCCACCTCGCCCTCGCTGACGCCGTACTGGAGAGCGCGATGACCCTGGTGGGTGAGGACCCAGTCATAGGAGGCGGCCACGTCCTCGAGCGCGAACAGGTCCGGGTCCGGGATCCCGCCGGCGAAGGAGACGACGTCCTCGCGGGCGGCGAGGGTGAAGATGTCCTTCAGCGGCGAGGACTCCATGCCCGCGTAGCGGGCGGCGACGGGGAAGTGGAACGGGTGCTGCACGGGTCGGGACATAGCCGACATCGTGTCACGCGGGCAGGGCCCCCTCGAGGACCAGCAGTGCCTGTTTCGTCTCTGTTCCGCCCGCGTACCCGGTGATCGCGCCGCTGGTTCCCAGCACGCGATGGCAGGGCACCACGATGGAGATCGGGTTGGAGCCGACGGCGGCGCCGACGGCCTGCGCGGCGCGGGGACGGCCGAGGTCGTGGGCGATCCGTCCGTAGGTGGTGGTCGACCCGCGAGGGATCTCCCGGAGCCGGTCCCAGACGGCGTGCTGGAACGGTGTCCCGCGCGGGGCCAGCGGCAGGGCGAAGTCCTCGCGCTCGCCGCCCAAGTAGGCGAGCAGCTGCTCCTCGGCGCGGGTGAGCAGCGGGTCATCGGGCGATGCGGGTCTCCCGAGCCGCTCCGGCCTGGGATAGTGGCTCTGCCGCGCGCGCCAGAGCCCGGTGATGCCCTCGCCCTCCGCGGCGATCACGTACTCACCGAGCGCAGTGGCCACGCGGCGGTGGCGCGGTGCGTTCGGCGACGTGGTCGCCGGTGCGCTGCGGGCCGGGCTGCCGGCGACCGGCCCGCTGGGTGCTGCGCGGCGGGGAGCCGATGTGTCGGCGGCCGACGGACCGAAGGGGTGCGGCTGAGTCATGGGAGATGTCCTTCCGAGAGGTCGCGGACCGGTGCGTCCCGGTCCGTCCGGGACCGGCCGCGGCCGGCGGGCTGTTCAGGAGCGCGCAGCTGGGCCTGGTGGTGCCAGAGCTGCATCGCGGCGTAGGAGCGCCACGGAGAGGCGGCGGCGAGTGCGGCCTCGAGCGAGGCGTGGTCCTGGGCGATCCCGAGGTCGCGGGCAGCGGCCAGCAGCGCGACGTCTCGTGCCGGCGCGACATCGACGGCCCTGACGGCACGCAGCAGGACGTAGTCGGCGCTCCAGGGACCTATCCCGCGCAGTGCGAGCAGTCGGGTCCGCAGCTCGTCGAGGGGCAGCGAGGCGTCGATCCCGGCGTCCGGGTCGGTGGCGGCGCGGACAGCGGTCTGCAGGGTCTCGCGGCGGATGCCGGGTCCACGGAACCATTCCTCGGCGTGGGCGGCCGCGATGGCGGAGTCCACCGGCAACCGGCTGACGCCGTCGACGTGCAGGCTCGCCGGCAGCGGCGTCCCGAGGAGATCCGTGGCCCGGGTGACCTGATCCCGGGCCTGAGCGGTGGTGATCTGCTGGCCGGTGACCGACCACAGCAGGGCCTCGGCGATGCTCGGAAGGCCCGGCAGGCGCACTCCGGGGCGGTGGTCGACGAGGTGGCCCAGTGCGGGAAGTGCAGCGGCCAGCCCGGCGTCGATCCCGGCTGGGTCCGCGTCCAGGTCCAGCAGCCGACGGGCCAGGGAGATCGCCACGGCGTGATCGCGCAGATCGGCCAGATGCACCCTCAGGGGCAGCGGTCCCTCGGCCCCCAGGTCAACCTGCAGCACCGCAGGCCCGTGCTGAAGGCGGAGCGCCCGCGTCCACCGCAGTCCCCTCACCTCCTCCACGCCGGGCACCGCCCGATGCGCGAACCATGCGGCGAGCCCGGCTCCGTCGAAAGGGCGGCGCACAGCCAGTTGGGCGGTGACGATGGCGGCGTCACCGGTCGCGCCGGCCGCGTCACCGGCCCGCCCCCGTGCTGCACCGCCCTGTCGGCCCCGAGCCTCCGGGCCACCCCGCGCACGTTCGCGGACCACCGAGGGCGCATGGCCGAAGACGCGGGTGAACGTCTCGTGGAACTGCCGTTCACTGCCGAACCCCGCCGCGTGCGCGATCTGCGCCAGCGGCAGAGAGGACCCGACGACGAGCTCATGGGCGCGGCGCGCCCGGCGCAGTCGGGCATGGGCGAGGGCACCGGCCCCGGTGGCGGCCAGCAGTGCCCGGTGCAGCGTCCGCTCGGAGACCGCCAGCCGCCGCGCCAGGGCGGGAACGGTGCCGCCGTCATCCAGCGCCCCGGCATCGATCAGCCGCAGCGCCCGCCCGGCGAGCGAACCCGTCGGGTCGTCATCCGGGCTGCCGGGAGGGGCCATCGGCCCGCAGCGCTTGCAGGCCCGGTACCCGGCGGCCACCGCAGCAGCGGCCGACGGGACGAACTCCACGCCGGTCCGTCGCGGGGTGCGGGCCGGGCACGAGGGGCGGCAGAAGATGCCCGTGGAGCGCACGCAGGTGAAGAACATCCCGTCGAAGCGGGTGTCCCGGGCGCGGATCGCGGCGTAGCGCTCGTCGTCGGTCATCACGGTCATGTGCCCAGTGAACCGCGCTGCGGCCAGCGGCGCCAGCGGGATTCGGTCATGGCGATGCGCGCGGGGGCCCTCGAGGGGCGAGAATGCCGGTCATGGGACCCGATCCGCTGGTAGCGCGGCTGCGCCGTGCCGGCTCTGTCTTCGCCGAGGACGAGGCGCGGCTCCTGCGCGCCGCCGCCGAGAGCGAGGACGAGCTGGAGAGGATGACAGCTCGCCGCGTGGCGGGGGAGTTCCTCGAGCACGTGATCGGCGCCGTCGAGATCGCGGGGGAGAGGCTCCGCATCGGGCCAGGGGTGTTCGTCCCCCGCCAGCGCACCGAGCTGCTGATCGAGGAGGCCGCCGCCGCTGCCCACCGGCGCCCACGAGCCGTCGTGCTGGAGCCCTACTGCGGCATCGCCCCGATCGCCGCGATCGTCGGCCGCCGGGTCCCCGGGGTGCGGCTGCACGTGAGCGACCAGGACCAGCAGGCGCTGCGCCACGCCCGGCGCAACCTCCCGCCGGGCTCCGGCGTGCACCACGGCGCCGCTCTGGCGGGCTTCCCGGGCGAGCTCATGGGCACGGCCGACGTGATCGCGGCGGTCCCGCCCTACGTTCCCGCTCCCGCGCTGGCCACGATGCCGCGCGAGGCGCGTGAGCACGAGCCGGTCGCTGCGCTGGTGGCCGGGGACGACGGCCTGACGGAGATCCGTCGCCTGCTCGAGCAGGCACCGCACTGGCTCGCCCCGCGAGGCATGCTGCTGATGGAGATGCACCGCGACCAGGCACCCTCGGCGCTGGCCGCGGCGAGGGCGATCGGCGCGCTCGGACACGGGGATACCGTGGTGGCAGAGGACGGGGAGACCGTCGTCGTGCGGTTCCCGGCAGGGCGGCCCCGGCCCGTCGTCCCGACGGCGGACCTGGTGGCGCTGCGACGGGCGCGAGACCGCATGGACCGCGATCACGCCCAGGCCCTCGACGTCGACTCACTCGCCCGCTCGGTGCACATGTCCGCCGGGCACTTCAGCCGCCGCTTCCGCGAGGAGTACGGGGAATCGCCGTACTCGTACCTCATGACGCGGCGGATCGAACGGGCCATGACCCTGCTGCGGCAGACGGACCGATCCGTCACGGACATCTGCATGGAGGTGGGCTTCACGTCGCTCGGCACCTTCAGCACGCGGTTCCGAGAGCTCGTGGGCGTCCCGCCCTCCGTCTACCGTGAGCGCGGCGCCGACGTTCTGGACTCCATGCCGCCGTGCATCGCGCGCCGCGTCACCAGACCGGTCAGGAATCGAGAAGCGTCGGCTCCGGAACCCCTCTAACGTCTCAGGCATGACCACGAACGCCGAGACGCCGCCCGCCCTGACCATCCACTCCAGCTTCCTGCCCCACACCGATGCGGAGGCCTCGCTCGCCTTCTACCGTGACGTCCTCGGCTTCGAGGTGCGCCTCGACGTCGGCGGCGGCCAGATGCGGTGGATCACCGTCGGGCCCGCCGGTCAGCCGGACACCGCGATCGTGCTGCACCCCCTGTTCGAGGGCAACGGGGTCACGGCCGAGGAGAACGCGACCCTGCAGGCGATCATCGCCAAGGGCTCCTACTTCGGCGTCAACCTCGCCGCGACAGACCTCGATGCGACGTTCGCTGCGCTCGAGGCCGCCGAGGCGGACATCGTCCAGGAGCCGATCGACCAGGACTACGGCCTGCGGGACTGCGCCGTGCGCGACCCCGCCGGGAACATGATCCGCATCCAGCAGAGTCCGGCCTGAACCGGGAGGGCCGTTCTGGCCCACGGCCTTTGATGACGAGGTCGCCGGGCGGATCGCGGAGCTGGTGCGCCGCGCCACCGGCTGATCCCGACCGGGAACCGCGTCGCCGCCCTCAGTCCCAGCGGAACAGCCAGGCGGAGATCCCGACCCCGAGGACGAGGGTCACGGTCAGTGAGAGCACGGAGATGCCGGCGACCGGATCACCGGCCCATGCCGCGGAGAGCCCCTCGACCGCGGCCCCGAAGGGCAGGTGGGAGCCGAGCTCGGCGACCGGCTCCGGCAGGGCCTCGGGTCCCCCGAACATGCCTCCGCTGGCGCCCAGGAGCAGGAACGCGACCAGACCGATGGCGACGGCGGAGTTCGGGGTCGGCGCCACCGCCGCGACGATCATCCCGGTGGCGTACAGAGCGGCCGCGGCCAGAGCCAGCACCCCCAGCGCCGGGAGCACGTCCACGGGAGGGTTCGCCCCGAACAGCGCCACCGCGAGGGCTCCCGCCAGGCCGATGCCCAGCGCCGATTGCAGAATGCTGGTGATGACCTGGGCGAGCATCACCATCAGCGGCGAAGCGGGCGTCACCCTCAGCCGACGCAGGACCCCGGTGCGGCGGTAGGTGGCCAGGAAGCTCGGCATGTTCAGCACCCCCACCATCGTCAGCACCATCACGATGATCAGCGGCAGCACGAACAGGTCCAGTGCCGTGCGCCCGCGGACGATCTCCTGCTCGCCCGCCGACCCGGCGCTGGTGAGCAGGATCAGCAGCGGCAGGCCGAGCGGAACCAGCAGGCCAGCCGTGTCGCGCACGACCATCCGGATCTCGCAGCGGACCAGCACCAGCAGGGACCGCAGGCCCGGCGACCGGGCGGGGATCGCAGCGGGGACGTGTGCGTCGGTGGCATTCATTCGGAGACCTCCGGGTCATGGCCGGTGAGCTGGAGAAATGCTTCGTCGAGGGTTGCGGTGCCGCTGCGTGCGAGCAGCTCGGCAGGTGCGGCCGCGGCGATCACCCGCCCGGCCTCGAGCAGGACGAGGCGGTCGCACAGCCGCTCGACCTCCTCCATCGTGTGGGAGACCAGGAGGATGGTCACGCCCTCGGCGCGAAGGGTCTCGATGGTGCGCCACATGCGGCGCCGGGCCGCCGGATCCAGTCCCGTCGTGAGTTCGTCGAGGATCAGGACCCGCGGCCTGCCGGCCAGGGCGAGAGCGATGGAGAGCCGTTGCCGGCGACCCCCGGAGAGCTTCTCGAAGCGGACGTCGCGCTCCGCGGTCAGCTCGACGAGCTCGAGGAGCTCGGCCTGGGACCGCGGGCGCGGGTAGAAGCTGCGGTACAGCTCGATGAGTTCCGAGACCGTCAGGGAGGGGTGCAGCTGCGCCTCCTGCAGCTGCATCCCGAGAACCTGGGTGAGCTGTGCGCGATCGCGGCGGGGGTCGAGCCCGAGGACGCTGATGCGCCCGTGATCCGGAGCGCGGAGCCCGGCGATCATCTCGACGGTGGTGGTCTTCCCCGCTCCGTTGACGCCGAGCATCCCCACCGTCTCGCCCTCGCGCACCTGCAGCGAGACGTCCGCGACGGCGACCGCGCCGCGGTAGCTCTTGGCGACGTGCTCGACCTCGATCACGGCTGGTGCAGGGGTGTTCGTCATATCTCGACGGTAGGCAGCGGCGGTTCGCCGCCGCGCGTGCCGACGGTCACCACCACGACCCATGACCATCGGCACGGGTGCCCGCGGGTGGCGCCGCTCTACGATGAGCGCATGCGACGACTGGGCACCGAGGGCTGGGCGGGGCTGGCGATGCTGGTCATCGCGGTCGCGGTGGCCATGCCGTCGCTGCTCGGGGTGATCGAGCCGCGGATCGCGCGACCGCTGTGGGCGCTGCTGCTGGTGGTGTTCCTCGCCGCCGTGTTCGGCACGGGCGCACTGACCAGGCGCCGCGGGGCGGCGATCGCGTCCCTGTGCTGTGCACTCGTGAGCGCATGGGCACTGATCCTCACGGTGCCCGCGACCGGCGTGCTGCACATCGTCGTCGTGCTGACGACCGCACTCAGCGTGTACGTGGTGCCGCTCCCGGTGACCGTGGCCATCGCCGTGGTCAACACCGCCGCGGTCCTGGGCGCGAGCCTGCTCGCCTCCAGCGGCCGCTCCGAGGCGCTGGTGCTCGCCGGGTTCTACCTGATGATCCAGATCGCCTCGGCCCTCAGCACCGCCGCCCTGCTGCGGGAGAAGCGCCTGCGTACCGAGCTCGCGAGGGCGCACGTCGACGCACGGGCCGCGAGCGTGATGCTCGCCGAATCCACTCGGACCGCGGAGCGGCTGCGGATCTCGCGCGAGCTGCACGACCTGATCGGCCATCAGCTCACCGTGCTGACGCTGAACCTCGAGGCTGCCCGGCACCTCGACCCGGAGCGGGCCGGGACCCATGTCGAGAAGGCCGACGAGGTGGCCCGGGCACTCCTGCGCGACGTGCGCTCGACCGTCGGCGAGCTGCGCGCGGAGCCGGTCGATCTCGCCGGGGCGCTGCGGGGCATCGTCGAGGGGATCCCCGGGCTCGAGGTCGAGGTCCGGGTGGACCCTGACGTGCCGCTGACCGAGGACCAGGCCCTCGCCTTCCTCCGGCTGGCCCAGGAGGCCGTGACCAATGCGATCCGGCACTCGGATGCGGAACGACTCGTCATCGAGCTCAGCCGTGACGGCGCCGACGCCGTGCTGGAGGCGCGCGACGACGGGGCCGGGGCGGGGGCGCCGCAGCTCGGCAACGGACTGCGAGGCATGCGCGAACGGTTCGAGGCCCTCGGTGGGGCCCTCACCATCGACGGCCGTGGCGGATTCCGCGTCAGCGGACGCTTGGAGGCGCCATGAGCCGCGTCGTGCTCGCGGACGACCAGACGCTGGTCCGGGAAGGGATCCGCACCCTGCTGGAGGTGGCCGGGATCGAGGTGGTCGCCGAGGCGGAGAACGGAGTGACGGCGCTGGAGCAGATCGAGAGGCATCTGCCGGATGTGGCGATGCTGGATCTGCGGATGCCGCGACGCGACGGGATCTGGACCCTCGAGCAGCTCCGCGCGCGGGGATGCAGCATCCCGGTACTCGTGCTGACCACCTTCGATGACGACGAGCTCGTGCTGCGGGCTCTGCGCGCCGGCGCCCGCGGCTACCTGCTCAAGGACGTCACCGTCGACCAGCTCGCCCGCGCTGTGGACACGCTCGCCGACGGCGGCACCCTGATCTCGCCGTCCATCACCGAGAGCCTGCTCCGGGCCATTCGCGCGGGCTCGTCGATATCGGGTGACGGGGCGCCGATCCAGCAGCTGACCGGGCGGGAGCTGGACGTGCTGCGGCTGATCGCCGAGGGGTACAGCAACCGCGAGATCGCGGGGCTGCTCCACCTGGCCGAAGGGACCGTCAAGAACCATGCCTCGACGATCCTGGCGAAGATGGGGGCACGCGACAGGACCAACGCCGTGCTGCGAGCCCTACGCGAAGGAGTGCTGGGATGAGCGAGCGCGCCGAAGCGTGGGCGCGACCGACGGCCTGGAGGGCCCGAGGACGGCGCGAGCCGCGGCCCGATGGACGGTGCCGCGGCTCGCGCGCTGGAGCGGATGACGGGAATCGAACCCGCGTAATCAGTTTGGAAGACTGAGGCTCTACCATTGAGCTACATCCGCGTGGACCACTATTGAACCAGATCACCGGCGCAGGTGGCACACCCTCCAGCGGGTGTGGCGGGATGCATCTCCTCACAGCCCGAGACGGCGAGTCGAGCGCCATGCAGGGCGAGACGGTAATATCCCTCGGGTTGCCCTCCGGGGTGTAGCTCAGCTTGGTAGAGCACCCGCTTTGGGAGCGGGAAGTCGCAGGTTCAAATCCTGTCACCCCGACTCCGCCGACGGGTCGCCATGTGCGAGCTCCGAGGCGCTCGTGAGAACAGACCATAGACATCCATGTACAGGGAGACCTGACCAGTGAAGACCGAGTCCGAGAAGCTCAACCCGACCCGGGTGAAGCTCACCGTCGAGGTGCCCTTCGACGAGCTCAAGCCGGCCGTCGAGGCCGCCACGAAGAAGATCGCCGACCAGGTGCAGATCCCCGGCTTCCGCAAGGGCAAGGTTCCCTCCCGTCTCGTCGAGCAGCGCTTCGGTCGCCCCGCGATCATGCAGGAAGCCGTCAACGACGCGATGCCGGACCTCTACCAGAAGGCTGCCGCCGAGGCCGAAATCAAGCCCGTCGGCCGCCCCGAGGTCGAGGTCAACGAGATCCCCGGCCTGGACGGCTCCGAGGAGGGCAACCTCGTCTTCGTCGTCGAGCAGGACGTGCGTCCCGAGATCGACCTGCCCGACTTCTCCGCCCTCGAGGTGGAGATCGAGGAGCCGACGGTCGACGACGACGCCGTCGAGGTGCGCCTGACCGAGCTACGCGAGCGCTTCGGCACCCTGGTGGGCGTCGACCGTCCCGCCGAGAACGGTGACTTCGTCTCCCTCGACCTCGTCGCGACCATCGACGACGAGGAGATCGAGACCGTCGAGGGCGTCTCGTACCAGATCGGCGAGGGCAACATGCTCGAGGGCCTGGACGAGGCCCTCACCGGCCTCTCCGCCGAGGAGACCACCACCTTCACCTCGAAGCTCGCCGGCGGCGAGCACGCCGGGGAAGAGGCGCAGATCAAGGTCACCCCGCAGTCCGTGAAGGTGCGCGAGCTGCCCGAGGCCGACGACGAGTTCGCCGAGATGGCCTCCGAGTTCGACACCATCGACGAGCTCAAGGAGGACCTGCGCAAGCAGGCCGCCACCGACGCCGAGGGCAACCGCGTGGCACTGGCCCGCAACGCCCTGCTCGAGAAGCTCCTCGACGAGCTCGAGATCCCGGTGCCCGATCAGCTCGTCCAGGACGAGATCAACACCCACCTCGAGAACGAGGGCAAGGAAGAGGGCGACCCGCACGGCGAGGAGATCCGCGAGGACACCGCCCGCGCCGTTCGCGCCCAGTTCCTGCTGGACGAGATCAACGCGACCCGCGAGGTCAACGTCGACCAGAACGACCTCATGAACTACATGAGCCAGCTCTCCCAGCAGTACGGCGTCGAGCCGAACCAGCTGATGCAGATGCTCGCGCAGTCCGGTCAGCTGGAGCAGATCTTCGCCGAGGTCCAGCGCTCCAAGGCCCTGGACGTCGTCCTGGCCGACATCACCGTCAAGAACACCGACGGCGAGGTGCTCGAGCTGGGACTCGACGCCCCGGCCGATGAGGAGTCCGGCGAGGACGAGTCCGCTGAGGACGAGCCCGCTGCCGAGGCGAGCGACGACGAGGCCGGCGACGAGAGCGCCGCCGAGGAGTCCGAGGACTCCGCGGCGAAGTGACCGCCGGCTGTGGGCGCTGAGCTCGCAGCCACCATCGAGACGGGCCGTCGTCCCCACCCGGGGGCGGCGGCCCGTTTGCATGCCCGCACTGCGCCGGGCCATCGAGCTCGCCCGGGCCCGACGGGTGCGCTCGCAGGACCCGAGCACGCCGCGAGTATCGTGGGCCGGAGCACATCAGGCGCCGACGAGCAGCGGGGAGCGGTCATGGGCAAGGTCACCTGGGGGTTCACCGCGTCGCTCGACGGCTTCATCGCCGGGCCCGGGCACGACATGAGCTGGCTGGAGGACCTGGCGGCTCGCGAGCACGAGGCGCACAGCACGGAGGGCGAGGGACTCGAGGACGGGGTCGTCGAGGCCATGGCCGGTGAGGTGGGAGCGATCATCTCCGGCCGCGCAGGGTACGACGCCGCCCTCGCGCAGCGGGACCAGCGCGGCGAGCTCACCTCCGAGGCCTACGGCGGCGCCTTCAGCGGCACGGAGTTCATCCTGACCCACCGCCCCGAGGAGCTCGCCGAGGATCCCACGGTCGTCCCGCTGGACTGCCACGTCACCGAGGCGGTGCGTCGCGCTCGCGAGGCAGCCGGCGCGAAGGACGTCCAGATCATCAGCGCCGACATCGCCCGGCAGGCCCTCGAGCACGATCTCATCGACGAGATGCAGGTCTTCGTCGCGCCCGTCTTCCTCGGCGACGGCACCCGGATCTTCGAGGTGCCCGGTGGGCGCCGCGTGGACTGGGAGCTGGTGGGTGCGATCCCGGGAGCGGCACGTTCGCTCGGACGGGTGTACCGGCCGCGGCGCTGAGCGGCCCCGTGTCGCGACACTGCTGCGTGTCCGGCTATGCCGCGCCGGATACCCGACGGCCTCACGACGTACGAGGGCCCGGCCTCCATGCGGAGACCGGGCCCTCGGTGAGGAGCTGAGCGGATCAGCGGTAGGTGACGAACCCGATCGGGTTGCCCCAGATGCCGCGCTCGACGACCTGCTGCTTGGAGCCGGAGGCGTCGATGATCTGGCCGTCGCCGGCGTAGATCGCGACGTGGCCGGAGTAGGCCACGATGTCGCCCGGCTGTGCCTCGGACTGCGAGATCATGCGGCCGCCATCGGTGATGGCGCCGCTCGTGCGCGGCACGTCGATGCCGGCTGCCTGGTAGGCGTACTGGACTAGGCCGGAGCAGTCGAAGCCCTCGCTGGGGGAGTTGCCGGCCCAGCTGTAGTGGGTGCCGATCACGGAGCGGGCGGCGTCCACGATGGAGCTGCTGCTGGAGCTGGAGGAGCTGGTCGGGACCGAGGCGCCGCCACCGGAGGGCACGCCGGACTCGCCGTTGAGCGAGCCGCGGGTCTCGGGGCCGACGACGCCGTCCACCTGCAGGCCGTTGCTGGACTGGTAGTCCTTCACAGCGGCGTGGGTCTTGGGGCCGAAGATGCCGTCCTCGGCGAGGCTCGCGCCGTGGTCGTTCAGCGCGGACTGGAGGTCCTCCACGTTGCCGCCCTCGGAGCCCCAGCGGAGCTTCTCGGTGGAGTCGAGGACCGCGGTCGGCGCCGCCTCGGCCGGAGCCGCAGGCGCGGACTGCACGGAGGGGGCTGCCGGAGCGGAGGGCGCGCTGGGCGCGGCCTGCGCGGCGCCGCCGCCGGAGAAGGCGGACCCGACCACGACGGTGCCGAGGACGGCGGCTCCGCCGAGTCCACGGGCGGCGTTCTGGGCGTTGAGGACGGGAGAGTGGGCGCGACCGGGGATGCGGTGCGTGTTGTGCTTCGCCATGATGTGCGGATCGTTCCTTCCGGCTCCGACCTGTTGGGTCGGGATGTCTTACGGGACTATGTGACCACCGGCTTGTGGGCGATCTTGTGGGTGATGCGTCCACCGTAGGAGCGCTCGGGCCAGGAACCGAGGGGCTTGAAACAGCCCGGCAGGGGACTTGGGGGGACCTTTACGTCATCCCGACCATTCGGGACCGGACCCCGCCGCGACTTGACTCTCGCGGGAGTCGTGGACCACAGGCTGCCTGCGTGCCATGACCGTGGGACGAGGCGGTTGCTCGGGAGCGGACGGCGGGGCCCGGGTGCCGCGATCCGGCCTGACCGCTGAGCCTTGGGCGAACAGCGCACCCCGGCGCGGTCGCCAGCGCTTAGAGTCGTCTCATCGCCAATCCCGCCACGAAGGAGACACTGTGACCTCCCAGAGCACCGACAGCCCCCGGCCGAGCATGGCGGCCGGGGACAACCCCATGGGCATGGGCCTCGACGACAACGTCTACCAGCGCCTGCTGCGCGACCGCATCGTGTGGCTCGGCTCCGAGGTGCGCGATGACAACGCCAACGCGATCTGCGCGAAGATCCTGCTGCTGGCGGCCGAGGATCCGGACAAGGACATCTACCTCTACATAAACAGCCCCGGGGGTTCGATCACCGCGGGCATGGCCATCTACGACACGATGCAGTACGTCCAGCCGGACGTGGTGACGATCGGCATGGGCATGGCGGCGTCGATGGGCCAGTTCCTGCTCTCCTCGGGCGCCAAGGGCAAGCGCTACGCGACCGCCCACACGCGCGTGCTCATGCACCAGCCGCTCGGTGGCCTCGGCGGCACCGCCACGGACATCAAGATCCAGGCCGATCTCATCCTGTCCATGAAGCGTCAGCTCGCCGAGCTGATCGCCGAGCAGACCGGCAAGACGGTCGAGCAGATCACCGAGGATTCGGACCGCGACCACTGGTTCACGGCCACCGAGGCTCTCGAGTACGGCTTCATCGACAAGATCGTCACCGGTTCGGGTGACGTCACGGGCGGCGGCGGCACCGACGACTGACCGCCCCTCCGTCACCATCAGACCCGCTTCCAGCAAGGAGAACCCGTGACCTTCGATCCCCGCACCATCGGCTCGCTGCCGACCGCCCAGGCCGGCGGCTACGGCCAGGCCGCTCCCATGCCGACGTCCCGCTACGTGCTGCCGCAGTACGAGGAGCGCACGGCCTACGGCCTCAAGCGCCAGGACCCCTACACCAAGCTGTTCGAGGACCGCATCATCTTCCTCGGCGTCCAGGTCGACGACGCCTCGGCCGATGACGTCATGGCCCAGCTGCTGGTCCTGGAGTCCCAGGACCCCGACCGCGACATCACGCTGTACATCAACAGCCCCGGCGGCTCGTTCACCGCACTGACCGCCATCTACGACACGATGCAGTACATCAAGCCGGACATCACCACGGTGTGCCTCGGCCAGGCGGCCTCGGCCGCCGCGGTGCTGCTGGCCGCAGGGTCCCCGGGCAAGCGCCTGGCGCTGCCCAACGCCCGCATCCTCATCCACCAGCCCGCCATGGGCGGCGAGGGCGGCGGCGGCCAGGCCTCCGACCTGGAGATCCAGGCCAACGAGATCATGCGCATGCGCGTCTGGCTCGAGGAGACGCTGGCCCACCACACGGGCCGCACCACGGAACAGATCAGCACCGACATCGAGCGCGACAAGATCCTCACTGCCGCCGGCGCGCTGGACTACGGCCTGGTCGACCAGGTCCTGGAGTCCCGCAAGGAGCTCCGCCAGCAGGTCTCCTCCTGAGTGCTCGCCGCGGCCGGGCGGTCATCGCCCGGCCGCGGCGTCGCACCGGCGGCGACGGGTCCGTCGGCCGCTTCCCGCCTCCCGGTGCGCCGGGGCACGGGGAGCAGTCGCCGGGCCCGCTTCCGCACCCGGCACCCCGAGGACTAGCCTCCCGTATCGCGGGGGACCGACGCGGTACCGTGGTCGGGTGCGCGAGATCCCGGGTCGGGATCCCGCGCACCGCGATGACCGCATGGACGACGGCCTGACGAAAGGACACGGAGATGGCGCGCACGAGCGATGGGGCCGACGTGTTCAAATGCTCCTTCTGCGGCAAGTCGCAGAAACAGGTCGAACGGCTGATCTCCGGGCCGGGCGTGTACATCTGCGAAGAGTGCATCGAGCTGTGCAACGAGATCATCGCCGAGGAGATCCAGGCCGCGCAGCCCGCCGCCGAGGAGCAGGCACCGCTGCCCACCCCGCAGGAGATCTTCGGCTTCCTCGAGGAGTACGTCGTCGGCCAGATCCCGGCCAAGCGTGCCCTCGCCGTCGCCGTCTACAACCACTACAAGCGCGTGCGCGCGCAGGAGAACGGGGAGACCGCGCCCGCGGCGAAGTCCGCCGCCGCCGCGCTGGCCGAGGAGGCCGGCGGGGAGAAGGACGAGATCGAGGTCGCCAAGTCCAACGTGATGCTCGTCGGCCCCACCGGCTGCGGCAAGACCTACCTCGCCCAGACGCTCGCGCGACTGCTGGACGTCCCGTTCGCGATGGCCGACGCCACGGCGCTGACGGAGGCCGGGTACGTCGGCGAGGATGTCGAGAACATCCTGCTCAAGCTCCTCCAGGCCGCCGACTACGACGTCAAGAAGGCCGAGCGCGGCATTATCTACATCGACGAGGTCGACAAGATCGGCCGTAAGTCGGAGAACCCGTCGATCACCCGGGACGTCTCCGGCGAGGGCGTGCAGCAGGCCCTGCTGAAGATCATCGAGGGAACGGTCGCGGCCGTTCCGCCTCAGGGTGGGCGCAAGCACCCCCATCAGGAATTCATCCAGATCGACACCACGAACGTCCTGTTCATCGTGGCGGGCGCCTTCGCAGGCATCGAGGACATCATCACCTCCCGCATCGGCCGGCGCGGCATCGGCTTCGGGGCCGAGCTGCACACCGCGCTCGAGCAGGAGGCCGTCTACTCCGAGCTGGTGCCCGAGGACCTGCTGAAGTTCGGCCTGATCCCCGAGTTCATCGGCCGCCTGCCGGTGATCACCTCCGTCTCCAATCTCGACCGCGAGGCGCTGATCCAGATCCTCACCGAGCCCCGCAATGCCCTGGTGCGGCAGTTCCAGAAGATGTTCGAGCTCGACGGCGTCGAACTCGACTTCGAGCGCAGCGCCCTGGAGGCCATCGCCGACCGAGCCATCGAGCGCGGCACCGGCGCGCGCGGATTGCGGGCGATCCTCGAGGAGTCCCTGCAGTCGGTCATGTTCGAGGTCCCCTCGCGCCACGACGTCGTGAAGGTGGTCATCACCGAAGGCGTCGTCACCGAGGGCCGCGCCCCGCTGATGGTCACCGGCAAGGACAGCGACCGGGCGGTCGAGGACTCGCGGCAGGATCGCTCGGCCTGAT
This sequence comes from Brachybacterium sp. GCM10030252, assembly GCF_042666535.1. Classification (NCBI taxonomy): domain Bacteria; kingdom Bacillati; phylum Actinomycetota; class Actinomycetes; order Micrococcales; family Dermabacteraceae; genus Brachybacterium; species Brachybacterium sp. GCM10030252. The sequence goes on from NZ_JBHTDM010000036.1 coordinate 59,894, forward strand.
GTCCGACTCCTCATCCGCCGCGGCAGCCGACGACGCCGACCGTGCGAAGGAGCTGCTGCGCCAGGAGCGCCGCAGCATCGACAACATCGACGCCGCCCTCGTGCACCTGCTCGCGGAGCGCTTCGCCCACACCCAGCGGGTGGGTGTTCTCAAGGCCACCCACGGCCTCCCTCCCGCCGACCCCTCCCGCGAGCGCGAGCAGATCCAGCGCCTGCGTTCCCTCGCCGACACGGCCGGCCTCGACCCGGTGTTCGCCGAGGCGTTCCTTCGCTTCATCGTCACCGAGGTGATCCGCCATCACGAGCGCCTGCGCGACGAGGGCTCCGAGACGGCCTGACCGCCCGGCAGGTCGATGGCGGGATCCGGGGCCGCGCTGGTAACGTCGCTCACATGGCTCGCCCCCAGTTCCTCGAGTGGCCGGTGATCCGGCAGCTGCGCGGCAAGGATCCGATGGGCCGGGGATCTGCGGTCACCTCGCAGGCCACCCGGGACAAGGCTCCACGCACCGCAGAGGCGGACACCGTCGTCCAGAGCGTCTGCCCGTACTGCGCCGTCGGCTGCGGCCAGAAGATCTACGCCAAGGACAACAAGGTCATCCAGATCGAGGGTGACCCGGATTCCCCGATCTCCCGCGGCCGCCTGTGCCCCAAGGGCGCCGCCAGCGAGCAGCTGGCCAACTCCCCGCGCCGTGTCACGACGGTCCGTTACCGCCGGCCCTACGCCAGCGACTGGGAGGACCTCGACCTCGACACCGCGCTGGACATGATCGCGGACCGCTTCCTGGAGGCGCGACGCCACCACTGGGAGGACGAGGACGAGCAGGGGCGGCCGCTGCGCCGTGCGATGGGCATCGCCTCCCTCGGCGGGGCGACCATCGACAACGAGGAGAACTACCTCGCCAAGAAGCTCTTCACGGCGGCCGGCGCCATCCAGATGGAGAACCAGGCGCGCATTTGACACTCTGCCACGGTCCCCGGTCTGGGGACCTCGTTCGGGCGTGGCGGCGCCACGCAGTACCTGCAGGACATGGCCAACGCCGACTGCATCGTCATCCAGGGCTCCAACATGGCCGAAGCCCATCCCGTCGGTTATCAGTGGGTCATGGAGGCGCGGGCGAAGGGCGCCAGGGTCATCCACGTCGACCCGCGCTTCTCCCGCACCAGCGCCAATGCGGACAAGCACATCCCGTTGCGCGCCGGGACGGACATCGTGCTGCTGGGCGCGGTCATCAACTACGTCCTGACCCATGACCTCTGGTTCGAGGACTACGTCCGGGCGTTCACCAATGCCTCGTCCCTGATCGACGAGGACTACGTCGACGCCGAGGACGCCGACGGGCTGTTCTCCGGCTTCGACCCGGACCAGGGCTCGTACGACATGGCCTCCTGGCAGTACGACGACTCCTCGGCCGACGGGGACAACGACTCGCAGCTGTACGCCTCCCACGAGCGTTCCGGGCGCTCCAGCGGCGAGACCGCAGAGGACGGCGAGGCGCAGGGGGAGTCGCACGGCTCCGGCGGGCCGCCCCTACAGCGCGGCGCCCCGGCGCGCGACGAGACGCTGCAGGATCCCCGCACCGTCTTCCAGATCCTCAGGCGCCACTACGCCCGCTACACCCCGGAGCTGGTCGAGGAGACCTGCGGCATCTCCCGGGAGGACTTCGAGTACCTCGCCCGTTCCATGGCGGAGAACTCGGGACCGGAGCGCACCACCTGCTTCGCCTACGCGGTGGGCTGGACCCAGCACATCGGCGGGGCCCAGTTCATCCGCGCCGCCGGGGTGCTGCAGCTGCTGCTGGGCAACATGGGTCGTCCCGGCGGCGGGATCATGGCGCTGCGCGGCCACGCCACGATCCAGGGCTCCACAGACATCCCGACCCTGTTCAACCTGCTGCCCGGATACCTGCCGATGCCCAAGGTCGGCTCGCACAGCAGCTTTCGCGAGTACGTCGACTCCATCGGCAGCAAGAGCCAGAAGGGATTCTGGGCGAACTCCGAGGCCTATGCGGTCAACCTGCTCAAGGCGTGGTGGGGAGACGCCGCGACCGCGGAGAACGACTGGGCGTTCGACTACCTGCCCCGCCTCAGCGGCCCCCACGGGACGTACCAGACCACGATGCGGATGCTCGAGGACGGGCTCGACGGATTCTTCCTGCTGGGCCAGAACCCCGCTGTGGGCTCCGCCAACGGGCGCATGCAGCGGCTGGGGATGTCCCACCTGAAATGGCTGGTGGTGCGCGACTTCAACATGATCGAGTCCGCGACCTGGTGGAAGGAGGGGCCGGAGATCGAGTCCGGGGAGCTGCGGAGCGAGGACATCGGCACCGAGGTGTTCTTCCTGCCCGCCGCGAACCACACCGAGAAATCGGGCTCCTTCACCCAGACCCAGCGCCTCGTGCAGTGGCGGGACCAGGCCGTGACGCCTCCCGGCGACTGCATGAGCGAGCTGCAGTTCATGTACGAGCTGGGCACACGGATCCGGGATCGGCTGGCCGGCTCCGAGGATCCGCGGGATCGTCCGCTGCTGGACCTGACCTGGGACTACCCGCTGACGGAGCACGGGGAGCCCGACCCCGAGTCGGTGCTCAAGGAGATCAACGGCTACTACGTCGGCGGGGAGAGGGACGGCGAGGCCCTGTCCTCCTACACGGAGATGACTGCTGACGGCACCACCGCCGGCGGCTGCTGGATCTACACCGGCGTCTACGCCGAGGGCATCAACCAGGCGGCGCGCCGCAGGCCCGGCAGCGAACAGGACATCACTGCCGCGGAGTGGGCCTGGGCGTGGCCGGCGAACCGCCGGATCCTCTACAACCGTGCCTCGGCCGATCTCGACGGGAAGCCGTGGAGCGAGCGCAAGAAGTACATCTGGTGGGACGAGGACCAGCAGCGCTGGACCGGCAAGGACGTCCCCGATTTCCCGGTGGAGAAGTCCCCGCACGACGTCGGGGACGCCGATCTGGGAGGCGCCGAGGCGCTCGCCGGCAATGACGCGTTCATCATGCAGGCCGACGGCCGCGGCTGGCTGTTCGCCCCCTCGGGCATGGTCGACGGGCCGTTGCCCACCCACTACGAGGCGGTCGAGTCCATCATCGCCAATCCGCTGTACCGCCAGCAGGCCAACCCCACCCGGGTGGCGTTCTCGGACCCCGACAACCTCAACGGGCCCGGCATCACCGGCACCGCGGGGGAGGTGTACCCCTACGTGTTCACCACGTACCGGCTGACCGAGCACCACACCGCCGGTGGTATGAGCCGCTTCCTGCCCTACCTCTCCGAGCTGCAGCCCGAGCTGTTCTGCGAGGTCTCCCCGGAGCTGGCCGAGGAGGTGGGCCTGGAGCCGTACGGCTGGGCCACGCTGATCTCCCCGCGCTCGGCGATCGAGGCGAAGGTGGTCGTCACCCGGCGGATGACGCCGCTGCAGATCGCCGGGCGCACCGTGCACCAGATCGGCATGCCGTACCACTGGGCGCAGGGCTCCTCGGCGATCGTCGAGGGTGACAGCGTCAACGATCTGATCGGCATCAACCTCGATGCCAATACCCAGATCCAGAACTCCAAGGTGATCGCCTGCACGGTGCGTCCCGGGCGGCGCCCCCGCGGAGCGGCGCTGCGCGACCTGGTCACCGAGCATCAGCACCGCGCCGGCATCGACATCCACACCGGCGTGGAGAGGATCATCGCCCCCGAGCGTCACCGGGGCGAGGCCCCGGACCCCACCCGCACCACGCGAGAGGAGCAGTGATGGGATCGCTGACGGAATCAGCAGGAGACCCGGCGGCGGATACGGGCTGGGAGCACACCCATCCCCGCAAGGGCTTCTTCACCGACACCTCCATCTGCATCGGGTGCAAGGCCTGCGAGGTCGCCTGCAAGGAGTGGAACAACAACCCGGCCGACGGCGAGTTCGAGCTGCTGGGATCCTCGTTCGACAACACCGGGCAGCTGGGGGCGAACACCTGGCGTCACGTGGCCTTCGTCGAACAGGACTCCGAGCGGATCGACGAGGCCAGGGAATCCGGCCGCAAGCTGGTCAGCCTGGGAATGCCGACCGTCGGTCCCCGCAAAAACGCGCCTGCACCGGGCGTCGGCACCACTGCGACCGACACCACGATGCCGGACACCCCGGAGTTCCGCTGGTTGATGTCCTCGGACGTCTGCAAGCACTGCACCAACGCGGGCTGCCTGGACGTGTGTCCCACGGGGGCGCTGTACCGCACCGAGTTCGGCAGCGTCGTCGTCCAGTCGGATGTCTGCAACGGCTGCGGGACCTGCGTGGGCGGGTGCCCCTTCGGGGTGATCGAGCGCCGCGACGACGGCACCGTGGCCCCGAGGTCCTCCTCGAAGGAGATCGAGCAGGACGTCCCCCACCGCGGCACCGCGAACAAGTGCACGCTCTGCCACGACCGCCTCGTCGACGGGCAGACGCCCGCCTGTGCGCAGACCTGCCCGACCGAGTCGATCAAGTTCGGTGACCGCGAGGACCTGGTCGAGGCCGCCGAGGAGCGCGTCCAGCAGCTCCACGGGCAGGGCATGACGGAGGCGCGCCTGTACGGCGCCAATTCCCAGGACGGCGTCGGCGGCATCGGCTCGGTCTTCCTCCTGCTCGACGAACCCGAGGTGTACGGGCTACCCCCCGATCCGCAGGTGCCCACGAAGGAGCTGCCGCAGATGTACCGCACGGCCGGGGCGGCCGCGCTCGGGATGATCGCCGCCACCGCCCTCGCGTTCCTGGGAGCGCGCCGGTGACCGACTCCGCTGACTCCGGCCGCGCCGTCACCTCCGAGTTCGACGACTACCGGCCGCCCGAGCCCGCCCGACGCGGCCGCCGGCGCCGGGACGGGCCGCCGCGCGAACCTGACCAGATAGATCGGGCGAACTCCGCGAACCAGTCGAACTCCGGGCGCGGGGCGGGGTCGAACGAGCCGCCGAGCAGCACGACGGATGGCGAGTTCGACTCGTACTACGGCCGCCCCGTCGTCAAGGCGCCGCCGTGGGAGTGGCCGATCGGGCTGTACTTCTTCGTCGGCGGCCTCGCGGGCGGCTCCGCCCTGCTGGGTGCCGGCGCCGCCGTGACTGGTCGGCCCCGACTGCGGCGCAACTCGCGCTTGACCGCCCTCGGCGCGGTCAGCATCGGTCTGCCTGCTCTGGTGTACGACCTGGGCCGCCCGGAACGATTCCTGTACATGCTGCGCGTGTTCAAGCCCAGCTCCCCGATGAGCATGGGCACCTGGCTGCTGACAGCCTTCGGCACTGCCGCCGGCTTCGCCGCGGCGGGCGAAGTGGATCGGATGTCGGGGGAACGGCTGCCGCTGGGACGGCTGCGGCCGCTGCTGCGGGTCGCCGAGTGCGCCGGCGGGACGACGTCCGCGGTGCTCGGCGGTCCTCTGGCCGCCTACACGGCGACTCTGCTGGGCGACACGGCGGTTCCCACCTGGGCCGCCTCCCGGAAGTCGCTGGCCTACGTGTTCGTCTCCTCGGCCTCCCTCGCCGCGGGCGGCACCGCCCTGGTCACCACGCCTGTCCGGGAGACCGGGCCGGCGCGCGCCCTGGCGGTGGCCGGGGTGGTCGGGGACCTGGTCGCGACGCGCCGGATGCGGGGGCAGATGCATCCTCTCGAGGCCGAGCCGCTGGAGAGCGGGAGCGCCGGGTGGAAGCTGAAGCTCTCCGAGGGCCTGGCGATCGCCGGCGGTCTCGGTGCCCTGCTGGCCGGTCGCAGCCGGCCGATCGCGGCGGCGAGCGGCCTGGCCCTGGCTGCGGCCTCGGCCCTGACCCGGTTCGGTGTGCTGGAGGCCGGGCTGGAGTCGGTCAAGGATCCCCGGCGCACGATCGAGCCCCAGCGCGAACGCCTCGAACGGCGTCGCGCGGAAGGCGTGGTCGACGACTCGATCACCACGGGACCGCGGCAGACCGGCGGGCGGCCGGACGAGCCGACGTCCTCAGAGCGGGCGGAGCAGCCGCAGTAGCCCCAGCACGCGGCTCGGCCGGGCGAGTGCGAGTCCCGGCCTCACCGCACCTCGATACCCGTGCCCTCCACGATCTCGCCGATGATCGGGTAGCCCGGCACCTCGCCGACGACCAGCAGGCCGCCGGAGGTCTGTGCGTCCGCGAGCAGCAGCAGGTCCTCCTCGGTGATCCCGTCGGCCGCCCGCAGGTGCTCACGCACCCAGTCGAGATTCCGGCGGGTCCCGCCCGAGACGTAGCCGTCCCGCAGCGCGTCGGCCGCACCCTCGACCAGCGGCACGGCAGAGCGATCGAGGACTGCCCCCGCCCCGGAGGCGCGCACCATCTTGAACAGGTGCCCCAGCAGGCCGAAGCCCGTCACGTCGGTCGCCGCCACCGCGCCGGCGGTCAGGGCGGCCTGCGCGGCGTCCCGGTTCAGCTCGGTCATCGTCGCCACGGCCGCCTCGGACACCTCGCCGGTGGCCTTGTGGCGGTTGTTCAGCAGCCCCACCCCGATGGGCTTGGTCAGCGTGAGCGGCCGGCCCGGCCGGGCGGCGTCGTTGCGCAGGAGCCGGTCGGGGCGGGCGATGCCCGTGACGGCCATGCCGTACTTGGGTTCGGGGTCGTCGACGCTGTGCCCGCCGATGAGGGGGACTCCGGCCTCCTGGGTGACCGCCAGGCCGCCCCGCAGCACCTCGCGCAGCAGCTCCATGGGCAGCACGTCCCGCGGCCAGCCCACCAGGTTGATGGCCACCACCGGGTCGCCGCCCATCGCGTAGATGTCCGAGAGGGCGTTGGCGGCGGCGATCCGGCCCCAGTCGTAGGGATCATCGACCACGGGGGTGAAGAAATCCGCGGTCGAGAGCACCGCGGTGTCCCCATCGATCCGCACGGCGGCGGCGTCGTCCCCGTCGTCGAGCCCCACGATCACGCTCTCGTCGACCTGCCCGGCAAGCGCCGAGACGGCCTCCTCCAACTCGCCGGGCGGGATCTTGCAGGCGCACCCGCCGCCGTGGGCCATCGTCGTCAGGCGGATGCCGGGGCTCGCGGCGCCGGTCGGAGTCGCGGTGCTCGGGGCTGCGTCGGCCGTCATGGCACCGAGTCTACGGACGAGGTGCTCGGCACGTCAGCAGGTGGTCGCCATCCCGCGACAGGTGTCGGTCGGGTGCCGATGCGCCCTTCCGATCGGTCGCGCCGGCGCCTGACGTCCAGCACGCACCCGAGACGCGCCGATACGCTGAGCAGGACCGTTCCGGCTGATCCGGCCGGAACGACTGGGAGGCGTCCGTGTCCTGGTGGTCACCCCGGTCTTCAAAACCGGTGAGGGCGAGCATCTCGCCCTGGCGGGTTCGATTCCCGTCCGCCTCCGCTCCCGTCGGCCGAGAAGGAGGGGACCGTGCGCGAGGACCAGCGTGAGACCGCCGAGGACCCGCGCCGCCGCATCCCCCGCACCGACCGGCTGCTCGCCCACCCCGAGGTGGAACGAGCCCGCGCTGCGCTCGGCGAGCACGTCGTCCGCGGCGTGGTCCGCGCCGTGCAGGACCGCGCCCGCGGTGGCCACATCGCCCCCGAGGACGTGCCGGCCGAGGTGCTGCGCGCCCTCGGGGACCGGCCGTCGGCCTCCCTGCGGCCGGTGCTGAACGCCACCGGCGTCATCGTCCACACCAACCTCGGCCGCGCCCCGCTGTCCGAGCCCGCCCGGCAGGCCCTGCTCGAGGCCGCCGGGTACACCGACGTCGAATTCGACCTCGCCCAGGGCACCCGCTCCCGCCGCGGCGCCGGGGTGCGCACCGCACTGCTCGAGGCATGCCCCGACGCGGAGGACGCCCTCGTGGTCAACAACGGCGCCGCCGCCCTGGCCCTGACCACCACCGCCCTGGCCGCCGGGCCCGAGCGGGACGACGTCATCGTCAGCCGCGGGGAGCTCATCGAAATCGGCGCCGGCTTCCGCCTGCCCGATCTCATCACGTCGACCGGCCCCACGCTGCGCGAGGTCGGCACCACGAACCGCACCCACGTGGCCGACTACACCGACGCGATCGGCCCCGCCACCGCCTGCGTGCTGCGCATCCACACCAGCAACTACCGCATCAGCGGCTTCACCAGCGCGGTCCCGATCGCCGAGCTCGCCCCGATCTGCCGGGACGCCGGCATCCCCCTGATCGCCGATCTCGGCAGCGGACTGCTGACCCCCGAGGCCCTCCTGGCCGACGAGCCCGATATCGCGACCGCCCTCCGTGACGGCGCCGACCTGGTCATCGCCAGCGGCGACAAGCTCCTCGGCGGCCCCCAGGCCGGGATCCTGCTGGGACGGGCCGACGTCATCGCGCGCCTCGCCCGGCATCCCCTGGCCCGCGCCGTCCGCGCCGACAAGCTCGCGCTCGCCGCCCTCGAAGCCACGCTCGCAGGACCCACCGCACCGGTGCTCGAGGCGCTGCGCACCGATCCCGAGGCGCTTCGGGAGCGCACCGCTCGCCTCGCCGAACGGGTCGACGGGCGGCTCGTCCCGCACGACGGCCGCGTCGGCGGCGGGGGAGGCGCCGAAGTGCCGCTGCCCGGCTGGGCCGTCGCGCTCGAGCCCGAGCTCGCCTCCCCGCTGCGCACGGGCGATCCCGCCGTCGTCCCGACAGTGCGCGAGGGGGAGTGCCTGCTCGATCTGCGCTGCGTGCCGGAGGCCGACGACGACTCGCTGGTCGAGGCGGTCCGGGCGGCCCGGGACACGCTCGCCGGGCGCGAGGAGCGCCCCACGCGATGAGGCAGGTCATCGCCACCGCCGGACACGTCGACCACGGCAAGTCCACCCTGATCCGGGCGCTGACCGGCTCCGACCCCGACCGGCTGGCCGACGAGAAGCGCCGCGGGCTGACCATCGATCTCGGCTTCGCCTGGACCACCCTGCCCTCGGGCCGCGAGGTCTCCTTCGTCGATGTGCCCGGCCACGAACGATTCCTGGGCAACATGCTGGCCGGCATCGGCCCCGCGCCCATCGTCTGCTTCGTGGTCGCGGCCGACGAGGGCTGGCGGGACCAGTCCGCTGACCACCGCGACGCCATCGCCGCCCTCGGCATCGATCAGGGCATCCTGGTCATCACCCGCGCCGATCTGGCCCCGGACCGCGTGGAGGAGGTGATCGCCCAGGCGCGCGTCGAGCTCGCCGGCACCGGCCTCGGGCAGGCCCCGGCGCTCGCCGTCTCCGCCGTGACCGGGGCCGGGCTCGACGAACTGCGGGAGGCGCTCGACGTCGCGGTGACCGGCGCCCGGCAGCCCTCCCCGCACGAGCGGGTGAGACTGTGGGTGGACCGCTCCTTCACCATCTCCGGGGCCGGCACGGTGGTCACCGGAACCCTCGCTGCCGGCACCCTCGCTCGGGAGGACCGATTCGAGCTGTGCGGCGCCGAGCGTGGGGGAGAGGTCGTGGTGCGCGGCCTGCAGAGCCGCGGCGGCCCGGTGGAGCAACTCGGCCCCGTCAACCGCGCCGCGGTGAACCTGCGAGGTACTGCCCCGGAGGAGATCGGACGCGGGGACGCCCTGGTCACTCCCGGGGCATGGGAGGTCACCGGAAGCATCGACGTGCGCCGGGTGACCGGCGCGAGCTTCGCCGATGCGCCCACCGAGCTCGTGGTGCACGTGGGGACCGCCGCCGTTCCCGCCCGGGTGCGCCCGTTCGGGGACGACCATGCCCGTCTCACCCTCACGCGCAGCCTGCCGTTGAGCGTCGGGGACCGCATGGTGCTGCGCGGCGGCGGCAGCCGCCGGGTCCGCACCGGGGTGAGCGTGCTGGACGTGGATCCGCCGGCACTGGCCCGCCGGGGCGAGGGGACCCGGCGCCGCGAGACGCTCGAGGCCATGCCGCTGGCCGGTGATGCCGCCGCCGAGGTCGCACGGCGAGGTGCGGTGCGTGCCGAGATCCTGGCCCGCTTCGGGATCCCCCTCCCGTCGGGCCGCCTTCCCGGCGTGGAGCGTCACGGGGACTGGCTGGTGGATACGGACTCGATGGAGAGGTGGACGACCCGGCTGCGCGAGGCGGTGGCCGCCGACCGGGCCGGCGATGCTCTCTCGGCAGGCCTCCCGCGCAAGGCCGCGGCCGACGCCGTCGATCTGCCCGACCCCGGGCTGCTGGACGCGGTGGTGGCCGCCGCCGGCCTGAGCCAGGCCGACGGCCGGGTGCGGGACGCCGCTTCCGACGATGGGCTCGGGGCGGCGGAGGAGTCCCTGCGATCGCTCGAGACGCGCCTGGCTGCCGAACCGTTCAGTGCGCCGGAAGCCGATGACCTCCGCGGGCTGGGACTGGGCCCCCGCGAACTCGCCGCCGCCGCGCGCCAGGGACGGCTGCTGCGGCTGCCGGGCGAGGTGATCCTGCTGCCGACCGCGCCGGCCCTCGCGATGCGGGAGCTCGCAGCCCTGTCGCAGCCCTTCACCGCCTCCCAGGCGCGCCAGGCGCTCGGCACCACGCGCCGGGTCGCGATTCCGCTGCTCGAGCACCTGGACTCGCGCGGATGGACGCGCCGGCTCGATTCCGGATACCGGGAGGTCGTGCGCTGACTCGGACGAGCAGCACGACGGCTGTGCCGAGGATGAGGCCGGGACCGAAGGGCACGCGGCCGGTCAGCCCCCGGCGCCTGTGCCGGCTGTGGCCCTGCTGCCTCCTCCGTCACGGACGGAGACGCTGGTCTTGATCGTCCCCCTCCGCCCATGCGGGGCTCGAGGCCAGCCGGATGCCGGTCGCCGCGCTGACGGTGATCAGCCCGCGAAATACTCGTCGCACGTCGTTCCCTCGTCGTAATAAGCCTGTTCTTCGATCACCCAGGGATCAGAGTCGGATTCGTTCACCAGCGTGAAGCGGCCGACGCTTTCCTCCCGCTGGTTGGTGATCTCCACGGGCTCACCGTCCTTAGTGGCTTCCAACGCGCCGGAGTCCTGACAGAACTCCACGACCGCGGTCGTGTCTGTCTCTTCGACGACTTCCCAACTGGAGAGCTTCGTTTCCCCTGTGACCACGGCGCCTGATTCCGCTCGTTCCTGGTCGTCGGCTCGCTGCTTCTCCGCCAACTCGGGCACGAAGAAATCGTCGATGTAGCTGGTGTCCTTCCAGCCCTCGGCCGCGGCTGCATCCGAGGCTTCGAACGATGCCGCGATGCGTTCCTGTGGCGTCGCGTCCGCGGGATCCGCAGTGGGAGGGGCCTCGTGCGTCGTGGTCGGGGTGGTCGGGTCCTCGTCCCCGTTGCTGGTCGTGCAGGCGGCCAGGGGGAGGAGGGAGAGGCCGGCTGCGGTGATCGCGATGGTGGCGAGGGGCCGGTGTCGTGTGCGCAAGGGGTGGGTTCCTGAGATCGCGAGTCGGCGGGGCGTAGGGAGGCCCAGAGAGCGGTGTCGGGTCACGACCGGGTCGAAAGCCACTCCCGGTGCGCTGCGATGAGCGCATCCCGGGCTGCAGAATGGTCCGAGGCCCCCAGCAGCGCGGACGGTGAGGTCGGAGAGTCCCACAGCGCCCGGACCTCGACGGAGGAGCCGTCGCGCAGCTCGGCAATCGCCACGACACGTGAGGCCCCCGGCGGGGGAGGGAGGAGCCGGTGCAGCGTGTCCCAGCGCACCGCATGCTGCCGTCCCACGAATCCCGCCCACGTGAACCCGGTCTCGTCGATCAGCAGCCGGGACCGTCGTGCGCCCCACAGCACGAACGCGCCCCCGCCGACCGCGAGCGCAGCGGGAACGAAGAGCACGAGGAACGGCAGAGCCTCCAGGGCGATGGCGAGAACGATCGCCGCGATGCCCGCAGCGACGCCGATCAGCATCACCATCGGACCGATGACGTGATTGACGCGCGAGCCCGCGCTGCGCAGTGTCGTGGACATGAGATGCCTTCCGAGGACGTGGATGGCGAGGATCGGCCCCGCGTGCGGCCACACCCTATGGGTAGTCCTCCCCATCGCGCGCGGCGGACGGCACGTCTAGTGTCGTGAGCACGTCAGGGACGAGTGCGAGGAAAAGGGGTCGGTGGGCGCGATGGCGGGATTCTACGGAGCGGACACGGAACAGCTGCGCTCGCAGGCGAGCGCCTTCGGGCAGGGCGCCCAGCGCATCGCCGATCTCGCGGACACGGCCACAGCCCTGATCGATTCGGTCGAATGGGTCGGGCCCGACGCCACCGCGTTCCGTGAGCACTGGCACGGCACGGTGAGGCCCCGGATGCTGGCGAGCGAGCACGACATCCGCGGTTCGCAGCGGGAACTGGAGCAGCACGCGACCGAACAGGACCAGGCCTCCAGCGGCGGGATGCTGTACCTGCCCTCCCTCCCCGACTTCGGCCCCTTCCCGTTCCCGTACCCCATGCCGTTTACGATGCCGCTGCCCGGCGGTCCGTTGGACCCCGGCATCCTCCGCCGTGGGCTCGGGAATGCGTTCAGCGACTGGTTCACCGGCGGTGGGGGCAGCGGTCCGCAGGGGTTCTACGGCGGCCCGGGCTACGGCGTGGGAAATGCGGCGTCCGACGGGCGTCCCGTGGGGCAGTACTCGAGCGGCGGCTCGCACTGGGACGGTCGCGAGATCGACAACGAACTCGGGTACGCCGATGGCTACGCGAACACGCGGGCCAGTGCCGGACACAGCACCACCGTGGACGCCTATGGCAACACGACCCATACAGCCGGTGCTCGCGCCGGGGCGGAGATCGGGTTCGACGAGAAGCTGAACCTGCCCGGGGGCGCGAGCTACCAGACCGATGGCCGCGTGGGGGCGGAGGCGTACGGTGAGGCCGGAGTCACGTACGGTCCGGACGGAGCCAGCGCCGGTGCCGCTGCCGGAGCAGGCGCGTACGGCGACATCCACGGCACCCTGGCCGGACCGCACGGAGCCAGTGCCACCGTGGGCGCGACCGGCTACGCGGGCGCCGAAGCTCATGCGAACGCATATGCGCACGCGACACGCAATGACGAGGGCAATGTCAACGGCTTCACCTTCGGTGCGGACGCGGGGGCGTTCGCAGGGGCCAAAGCGGATGCCGATATCGCCGGGACATCGCCAGGCGGCTGGCTCTCCTCGTCCGCGTCGTTCGGCGTCGAGGCCGGCGCCGGTCTCGGCGGAAGCGTGGGCGGCACCGTGTCGACCGACGAAGTCGGCATTGCGGTCGGCGGGGATGTCGCCGCCGCTCTCGGCGTCAAGGCGGATCTCGCCGTGTCCATCCACCCCAATGAGATCGTCAACGACATCACGCCCGGCGACTACAACCTCGACGACGCCATCGGGGACGCAAAGGGCGCGTTCGACGGCGCCACCGAGGTGGCCGGCGACGTGGTCGGCGCCATCAACCCGTTCGACTGACACCGCCAACGCAGCCGCTGCTCAACGCCGCGGCTGCTGGACGTTCCAGGCGTGGTGCGCCCGCTGCACTGCGGCACCTGCACGGAGGTACCACGGCAAGAGGCCGGTACTGTCGTCGGCGCCCTGTGTCTTGCGCAGCGGGGAGACGGGCAGCACCCGACCGTCGTGCAGCTGCAGGGCGACCGCATCACCGTGATCGCCGCGTCCCGGCACGAGCACTCGGGCGACCTGGTCCCACCCGACCGTGGTGCGCGCGCCGAGCCCCGCGGGCCACGAGATCGACCGGGGCCCGACCCGTGCACAGGTCCTGGCCCCGATCACGAGCACGACGATTCCCACCACGGCGATGACTCCGCCGAGGGCGAGGACCGCCAGCCCGGCGAGCACGGAGCCGCGTACGAGGTGCACCAGGCCGTAGAGCCCGCTGAACAACCCGAGAACGACCATCAGCGCGCCGAACCACTTCAGACGCGTGCTGGTGGTGGACCGTACCGTGCTCATCAGACCCGCGGGGCCTCGGCCGCTCAGCTCTGCTTCTGCTTGACCGGCGGCTCTCCGAGCTCGACGTCCTCGGTGGTGATCTCTTCGACGTCCCGGGCCTCCAGCTCGAGTGCCTCGATCCGCCCCAGCGCCGTGAGGTCCGCCGAAGCGGCCTCGAGGTGCGCCGACGCGGCCTGCGGGGCGACCAGCCGCACCCGAAGGATCGGCGTCTTCTGCGAGACCTTCGCATCGGACTTCAGGCGGCGCAGCGAGATCGCGGCCTGGGCCACCGTCTCCAGCAGCGCGGCATCCTGCCCGGCGGAGGCCTCCCGCAGCGGAGCCGCCTCGGGCCAGGGCTGGGTGTGCACGCTGCCGTCGCGCCACCACGACCAGACCTCCTCGGTCGCGAACACGATCACCGGAGCGAAGAGGCGCAGCAGCACGTCCAGGGCGATCGCCAGCGCCGCGCGCGCCGAGGCGGCACCGGCCTCACCCGTCGGCCCGTTGCCGTGTGCGCGCTCCTTGACCAGCTCGATGTAGTCGTCGCAGAAGGCCCAGAAGAAGGGCTCCACGGCCTCGAGGCTGCGGGCGTAGTCCATGTCCTCGAACGCCGCGGTGGCCTGCTCCACGACCTGGGCGAGGTTCGCCAGCAGCGCCTTGTCCAGCGGATCGGTGAGGGCCGACGGGTCCGCCGCCAGGCGGCCGGCGGGATCGGCCGGAGCGGCACCGAATCCCAGGGCGAACTTGGAGGCGTTGAGGACCTTGATCGCCAGCCGTCGGCCGATCTTCATCTGACCCTCGTCGAACGCGGTGTCCACGCCCTGGCGGGCCCGGCCTGCCCAGTAGCGCACCCCGTCGGTGCCGTGCTGGTGCAGCAGCCCGATGGGGGTGACCACGTTGCCCTTGGATTTCGACATCTTCTTGCGGTCGGGGTCCAGGATCCAGCCGTTGATCGAGGCGTGCTTCCAGGGCAGCGCGTCCTGCTGCAGATGGGAGCGGACGACCGTGGAGAACAGCCAGGTGCGGATGATGTCGTGGCCCTGCGGGCGCAGGTCCATCGGGTACACCTTCGAGAACAGCTCCGGATCGGTGTTCCAGCCGCCGGCGAGCTGCGGGGTGAGCGATGAGGTGGCCCAGGTGTCGAGCACATCGGGGTCGGCGACGAAGCCGCCGGGCTGGTTCCGCTGGTCCTCGCTGTAGCCCTCGGGCACATCGATCGTGGGATCGATCGGCAGGGCGTCGACGGGCGGGGTCAGCACGGTCTCGTAGTCGGTCGTGCCGTCGGCGCCGACGGCGTACCAGATGGGGAAGGGCACGCCGAAGAAGCGCTGGCGGGAGATCAGCCAGTCACCGGTGAGGCCCTCGACCCAGTTGCGGTAGCGCGACTCCATGTACGGCGGGTGCCACGTCAGCTCGGTGCCGCGCTCGATGAGGGCGTCGCGCAGCCCGCCTCCGGACTGGTCGCGGCCACCGTTGGCGAGGTACCACTGGCGGGAGGTCACGTACTCCAGCGGCTTGTCGCCGTTCTCGTAGAACTTCACGGGGTGGGAGATCTTCTTCGGCTCGCCGACCAGGTCACCGGTCTCGGTGACCATCTCGACGACCTTCTTCCGGGCGCTGAAGACGGTCAGGCCCGCCAGCTCGGCGTAGCGCGCCCGGCCCTCGTCGGTGGTGATCCACGGGGCCTCGGCCACGAAGCGGCCGTCGCGGCCGATCACGCTGCGGGTGGGCAGTTCGAGCTCGCGCCACCAGGTGACGTCGTTGGCGTCGCCGAAGGTGCAGATCATGGCGATGCCCGCGCCCTTGTCCATCTGGGCGAGGGGATGGGCCATCACGGGGACCTCGACGCCGAACAGGGGAGAGGTGACGGTGGTGCCCAGCAGCTCCTGGTAGCGCTCGTCGTCGGGGTGGGCGACCAGGGCGACGCACGCCGGCAGCAGTTCGGGGCGGGTGGTCTCGATATAGACGGTGGAGTCTGCCTTCTCGGCCGCGTTCGTGCGGGTGAAGCCGATGCGGTGGTAGGCGCCGTCGCGGTCGCGGTCCTCCTGCTCGGCCTGGGCCACGGCGGTGCGGTAGGTGACGTCCCACATGGTGGGGGCCTCCGCCTGGTACGCCTGGCCCTTCTCGAGGTTCTCGAGGAAGGCGCGCTGACTGGTGGCGCGGGAGCGAGCGTCGATCGTCTGGTAGCTGTGGTTCCAGTCCACCGACAGGCCGAGCGTGCGGAAGACCTCCTCGAAGGACTTCTCATCGACCTCGGTGAGGCGCTCGCACAGCTCGATGAAGTTGCGGCGCGAGATCGGCAGCTGGTTCGCGGCCTTGGAGGACCTGTTGTCGCCGCCCTCCTGCGGAGGCGTGAAGTCCGGGTCGTAGGGCAGCGAGGGGTCGCAGCGCACCCCGAAGTAGTTCTGCACCCGGCGCTCGGTGGGCAGGCCGTTGTCGTCCCAACCCAGCGGGTAGAACACGTTCTTGCCGCGCATGCGCTGGTAGCGCACGATCATGTCGGCCTGCGAGTAGCCGAACACGTGGCCGATGTGCAGCGAGCCCGACGCGGTCGGCGGCGGGGTGTCGACGCTGAAGACCTGCTCGCGGGTGGTGTCGGGATCGAACGCGTACAGCTCCTGCTCACTCCATACGCCGTCCCACTTCTCCTCGAGGCCCTCGAGCGAGGGACGATCGGGAAGGGCAGGGTTCTGGCGCGGAGCGATATCGGTCATGGGCTCATTGTTCCAGGTCTGCCGGCCAGTGCAACGCGGGAGCATGTGGCGTGCGCGTCCCCTCGGCGGCGTCACGGCACGCGGTGGGTCCACTCCTCGGTGCCGAACTTGGTGGCCACCAGGTCTCGGGCCTTGCCGAGCTCGTCCTCGGTGTAGGCCGACTCGCGGGTGTCGTAGCGAGAGCGGAAGTGCTCGAGGAAGCCCTCGATGATCTGCTCGCGGGCCATGCCGGTCTGCGAGCGGATCGGGTCCACGCGCTTGTTCGCGCTGCGGGTGCCCTTGTCGGACATCTTCTCCCGGCCGATCCGGAGCACCTCGCCCATCTTGTCGGCGTCGATGTCGTAGGACATCGTCACGTGGTGCAGCAGCACCCCGCCGGCGAAGCGGCGCTGGGCGGCCCCGCCGATCTTGCCCTGCTCGGACGCGATGTCGTTCAGCGGCACGTAGTGCGCCCGCACGCCGATCTCGGCGAGTGCCCCCATCACCCAGTCGTCGAGGTAGGCGTAGGCCTGCTCGAAGCTCAGCCCCTCGACCAGCGAGGTGGGCACGACCAGGGAGTAGGTGATGCAGTTGCCCTGCTCCATGAACATCGCGCCGCCGCCGGTGATGCGCCGCACCACGCCGATGCCGTGGCGGGCGGCGCCCTCGGGGTCGATCTCGTTGCGCACCGACTGGTACGAGCCGATGACCACCAGGGGCGAGTCCCAGTCCCAGATCCGCAGCAGCGGGCCGCGCCGGCCGGCGGCCACCTCGAGCGGCAGCACCTCGTCGAGGGCGACGTGCATCACCGGAGCCATCGCCACCGGGCCGATCACGTCGAAGGTGAGGTCATCCCAGCTGGAGGCGTGCCCGAGCGCCCGGCGCACGGCGATGGCCACGGCCTCGGTGCTGAAGCCGATCATCTCCACCCCGTCGAGACGCGCATCGAGCGCAGCGGTGAGCTCAGCGGCGGAGGCGTCGGTCTCCATGCCGACCAGCGCCGCGTTCATGTCCTCGAGCGCGTCGTCCGGCTCGAGGAAGAAGTCGCCGAACACGTGGGCCGTGGCGATGCGGCCCTCCCGCTCCGTGACCTCGGCGGAGACCAGCTTGCCGCCACGAACCTTGTACTGACCGTGCATTACAGGGGCATCCATACCCTCATCTTCGCGCATGCGGGCGCGTCAGGCGATGGTCAGGGAGCGCAGCGCACGGTGGACCTCCCACACGAAGTCCGCGGTGGAGTGGCTCTTGCGCGGGGCGACTGCGTACGTCTCGGTGGGCCGGTCCGGGCTCTCCTCCCGGGTGACGCGAGGAATGAGGCTGTCCCACTCGCGGCTGCCGCCCACCCAGATCCGATAGGTGGCACCGGAGTCGTCCCCGCGGTACAGCAGGCGCAGCCCCATGGTGGTCGCGCTCAACGCCGGCTGCCGACGGGCCGGGGCGAGGTCGAACCCGCGGTCGCGCAGCAGCATGGGGTTGAAGATGGCCCACAGCAGCAGCCGCGCGCTCTCCACCTCCGGGGAGGCGGCGGCGCCGATCAGCTCACCCGGGGCGGGCAGGTCGCCGGTCTCGCTGCGCCAGGCCGTGCGGCGCTGGATGGTCCCCAGCCGCTCCTTCGCGGCCGCACGGTCGGCGTCGGTCTCGAGCCGGCCGATGCCGAGAGGGACTGATGTGGAGCCGGTGCGGGCGAAGCGGACCGGGCTGCCCTGCTCCACCGCGCCGAACTCCAGGCCTGTCCGCAGGCGGCTCACCCCGGCCTGCAGGTGGGCGTCGGTCTGACCTCGCCGGGTGGAGAAGTGCGGACTCGTGCCGAGCAGGGTCCGGCTGGCCTGGTGGAACACGTCGAGGTGGGCGCGGAACTCCTGCGCTGTCCGCGACTTGGTGAGCAGCCGCTTGGGATCGATCGGGTACTGCTCGACCGGTCGCCCCGCGTTCTGCCCGATCTCGCCGATGGTCTCCCACAGATGCCCGTGGCCCGAATCGGCCTTGGGCAGGTCCGTGCCCAGCTGTTCCCAGGTGGTGAGCACGACGCCCTCGGGCACGTCCTCCTCCGTGTGCCGGGCGATGGCCACGAGGAGGTGGAGGGGAGAGGAGCCGAGGGTTCGGCGCAGATCCCACAGCTCCTTGGCGCTGAAGCCGCCGCCCACGCGCAGCGCGACGGCCAGGCGCGCGCCGTCGTCGGACTTCGTGGAGCTGGGCAGCAGTTCGGCCACCAGATCCGGGGCCTTCTTGCGGAGGCGGGGAGGGGCGGCGATGCTGCCGGTGGTGTGCTCGGTGCGTGCGACTGTGCCCAGAAACGCCTCGCGGCTCTTCGGCGACATGAGGACGAACTCGAGCATGTGGCGCAGGATGGCCTCGGCCCGCGTGTTCGCGTCGTACCAGGCCTCCTGATCCGGGGCGGGCACGGACCGATCGACGGCATAGGTCAGCATCTGTCCGACAGTGGCGTACGAGCGGGCCATGTTCCTCCCTTACCTGCGGTTCCCCGGTGCGCGATGGTGGGACAGTATCGCCCGCCCACAGTCTGCATCAGTGCAGGGAGAGAGGACAGGCGTGTCGACCTGCTCGGACTCGACCGGCTCAGAACGGTGGGAGGTCGGCAGGTGCATCCCCGGCGGGCGGTTCGGGATCCGAGCGCCGGCTGCTGCCATGGACTCGCCGCTCGACATCCTCCCGGCGGCGCTGATGGGCCTGCCAGGCGACATCCAGCGCGGCGACGAGATGCGGGGTGGCGAGGTCGGTGTCCTCGCAGGTGCGGGTGCGGATCACCGAGTCGATCTCCCAGTCCGTCGTGATCGGCCCCGGGGGAGCCGTACCGGGGTCAGGACCGCGCTCAGGATCGCGCTGCGGGTCGATACGGCCTGCCGTCTTGAGCTGGTGGTGGCGCCAGCAGAGCCGGTGGAGGTTCACGAGCGTGGTCTGCCCGCCCCCTGCGGGATGCCCGTGGTCGAACTCGACGATGTGATCGTCCTCGGCCGCGAGCGCCGTGGGCCGGTGGCAGCCGGGGGCGGCGCAGACGGGATGGCGCAGGCGGAGCTGTTCGCGCATCTGAGCACTGGGCTTGTAGGTCGTCGCCGTGGTGGGGAGGTAGGCGCCGGTCGCGGGATCGGTGAGGATCCGGTGCCAGGTGCTGCCGGTCTCACCGGCCAGAGCCCGAGCCTGATCGGCGGGGATCGGAGTCGTGCCGTCGAGCATGCCGGGCGCGTCCGTCGCTCCGAGCAGGGTGAGGGCCGGCACGGTGACGTTGATCGTGACGGGCTGGGCCGTCTCCTCGACCGGGTCGATGTCCAGCACGGAACGGGTGAGGATCGCGTACCGCAGCGCGCTGCGAGGCAGAGCTCTGCCCCGGTCGCGGACGTCGTCGTCGAGGTCGAACGGGACCGGGGTCTCGCCGTCCTCCCGCAGCGCGTGGCGCTGGGCCTGCTGCACGGTGCGGGCGGAGGAGTCCAGCCGCCTCGCGAGCGCCGCGATCTCCGGGATCGGGCCGGTGATCGACATCGTCGCGGTGCCGCACTGAGGGTCGTCGACCTCGACGGTGACGTTCCGCTGCGCCTGTGGGGGAGGCGTGGGCATGTCGGCTGTGATCAGGGCGATGAGGTGGGAGAGGTGACGGTCGAACTGGGAGCGGGAGATCGACGGGAGATCCCACGTCGCGACGTGGTGGTCGGTCAGACGGATCTGCTCCTCGTCCAGGCGCCGGACCTTCCGCAGCAGGTGGTGGTGCCACTCCTCCGGAAGGTCGCCCTCACCCAGTCGGGAGAAGGTCTCGGGCATGATCTCGACCGCCAGGTGCGCGTCACGGATCATGCCCTGTGCTCTGCGGGTGGAGCAGCGCATGGCGGTGGCGATCTTCAGTGCGGCGACATAGGCGTCGTCCAGGCGCCCGGCGGTATCGGGATCCTCGGTGAAGAACTCGCTCATCGTCTCGAGCTGGGCGGCGTACGCGCGGGTGCGGTACTGCATGCGCCGGTGGAGGTGCAGCACTCGATCAGCCTGGTCGGTGTCCGGCTCGGCGTCAGCTGCGGCGATGATCCGCTCGTCGGTGAGCGGTTTGCGCGCCCTCACGGACCACACCGGGATGGGCCGGTCCGGGTCCGCTGCAGGAGGCTCGAGGGCGTCGAGCAGTGCCGGCGCCGGGTCCTGCAGCTCGCCGCCCATGTCAGCTCCTCTCCGATCGTGGCCCTGCCGTGAATGCGTGTCGCTTGCGCACCGAAAGAGTTTCACAATGCTCTGCCGCGCCCTCGTCGAATGCCTGGGAGAGTGTGTAACGGCTTTCGTGTCGGTGTAGCTTCTAGCGTACCTGTTGTGGCCATTGCGCGAAAGAGCTATCGGGGATGTGCGGAGATTTGTGGACGAGTGGTCGGTGGGGAGGACCGGAGTGATTTTCGCTCCGTCTGCGCGCCTGTCACATCACGGTCTGCTCGCGAATTCGTGCTTCTCTCCCGCGACCCGTGCCGTGAGGGTTCACCAGGAATGTCGCGACAGCCCGCGGGCGCGGGAAAATGCAGGAAAATATACGGATCGCATCTCGGTGTCAGCTTCCGGGATTCGTGTCCCGTGCGTCGGCCATGCGGTTTCTAGCCGACCCCGCCACGGGCATAGATCTGCCGCACCAGATCCTCGATGGCCGGCTCGGTCAGGGAGAGGTCACGCACCTCGGCCTGGGCATTGATCGCGGACAGCAGGGCCGGGACCGTCAGCTCCGTGCCGGAGAACCGGATGCGGTGGCGGATCCCGTCGGCCTCCACCGCCAGCTTCTCGGCCCCGCGCGGCAGGTCGAGCCCGGCCACCGGCTCGGCGAGATCCACGATCAGCTCGCGCGGTGCCCCGAGGTGCTCGCGGAACGAGTCCAGCGGACCGTCGTAGGCGACCGTGCCGGAGTTGACCACCACGATCCGCTCGCACAGCCGCTCCACGTCGCCCATGTCGTGCGTGGTCAGGAACAGGGTGGTGCCGCGCTCTTCGCGGTCGGTGCGCAGGAAGCGGCGCAGCCCTTCCTTCGAGACCATGTCCAGCCCGATCGTCGGCTCGTCGAGCACCACCAGGTCGGGGGAGTGGAGCAGAGCGGCGGCCACCTCGCCCCGCATCCGCTGTCCCAGCGACAGCTGCCGCACCGGCCGGCCGAGGAAGCCGCCGAGGTCGAGCCCGTCGACGAGCCTCTCCAGTCGCGCCTCGCGCTGACGGTCGGTGAGGCGGTGCATCGAGCCCAGGATCGTATAGCTCTCGCGCAGCGGCAGATCCCACCACAGCTGCGAGCGCTGGCCGAACACGACGCCGATCTCCCGGGTGAGCCGACGCCGCTCGGGCACCGGGTCGCGGCCCAGCACGCGCAGCGATCCCGACGTCGGCTGCAGGATCCCGGTCATCATCTTGATCGTCGTGGACTTGCCGGCGCCGTTCGCGCCGACGAACCCCACGGACTCGCCGCGGTCGATGCGCAGGCTGATGTCATCGACCGCCCGGACCACCTGGCGCCGGCGGCGCCGGGAACCGGGCACGGGAGCGCGCACGACGTAGTCGCGGCGCAGGTTCGTGAGCCAGGCGGCCGGATCGGGGCGACCACGCGCGCTGTCGGGCTGCGGGGGCTCGGGTGTGGACTGGGGGAGATTCATCCGCCGGCTCCTGTGTATCTGCGGACCCCGGCGCGCCAGAGCAGGCCGGCGACGATCCAGGCGAGGATCGCGGCGGGCAGACCCATCCAGCCGGCCCACTGCGGGACCAGCTGGGGACCGGGCAGGTCCAGCAGCGCGAGGGTGGGGGCGTAGGCGACCAGGGTCGCCGGGATGACGAAGGTGAAGAAGGCGCGCATCGGCAGGGCGAACACGGCGCCGGGCGTGGTGGCGACGTAGTTGCCGCCGTAGGTGAAGGCGTTGGCGAACTCGCGCCCGTCGACCAGCCAGAACTGCAGGGCTCCGGCCATCGTGAACAGCGCGCCGAACAGCAGCGCCCCGGCGAGCGGAGCCAGGATCGCCAGCATCACTCCGGTGGCGCTGGGCTGGAACCCGGCGAGGCTCAGGGCGACGACGTACATCGCCAGGCCCACGAGGATCCGGCCCAGGCGTCGCAGGGAGAGGTCGAGGCTGGAGATCTGCAGCAGCATCGGCACCGGGCGGATCAGCAGCGTCTCGAGCTTCCCGGAGCGGATCGAGGCGGAGAGTCCGTCGATCTCGCCGAAGAACATGTCCGCCAGGCCGAAGGCGAGGGCGCCGAGCCCGTAGACCACGGCGACCTGGGCGAGGTCCATGCCGCCGAGGGTGCCGACCTGGGCGAGGATCACCCACAGCTCGAGGAACTCCGTGGCCACGACCAGAACCTGCCCCGCGATGTCGGAGGCGAAGCTGGTGCGGAACGTGGCCTGCGAACGGATCCGTGATCCGTACAGGGTCGCGACCATCCGGGCCGTGGAGACGGGACGGTCTGTGCGCGGGGTGCGGGACGTCTCAGCCACCCTGGACCTCCACACTGCGCACGCCGGCCCGCAGCATCAGGTAGGCGGCGCCGAGGAGCGCTGCCACCCACAGCACCTGCACGCCGACCATCCCGACCGCTTCGGCGGGCGGCACCCGGCCCGAGAGCGTGTCGATCGGGGTCTGGATCATCGAGGGGAACGGCGTGGCCCGGGCGATGGCCAGCAGCCAGTCCGGGAACCACACGATGGGGATGAGGAACCCGGACAGCAGGTTCATCACGGTGGTGTAGACGACGCTCAGCCCACGGATCTCCAGCAGCCAGAACGCCGTCAGGTTCACCATCATGTCCGCCAGGAAGGCGAGGGTGATGGCCAGCAGCAGCGACAGCGCCCCCAGCAGGTAGGAGCTCGGCTCCTCGGGAAGGGCGAGACCCGTGACGATCGCGCCGACGGCCAGCGGCGGGACCCCGCGCCCCAGCAGCAGGAAGCCCGAGCGGCCGAGCTTCTGCGCGTAGTACAGTCCCAGGAACGACGTCGGGCGCAGCAGGTCGACGGCGACCTCACCCTGGTGGACCCGCTGGGAGACCTCCCGCGTGCCGAAGGCCTCGATGGGGGCGAGCAGCGCCTGGCCGAGCCAGACGTAGGTGGCCGCCTGGGCGATGCTGTACCCGCTGAGCTCGCCGCCCGCCGAGGTGATCGCCGCGAACATGATCGAGGCCCGGATGAATCCGAAGACGGTGTTGGTGAAGACGCCCGCGGCGGTCGCCATCCGGTACGTCGAGTACTGCCGGAAGGAGGCGGCGGCGATCCTCCCGTAAGCAGACACTCGCGCGATACTAGGGGGCCGTGTCGGCGGTCACAAGGGGTTCGGCGTGGTTCGACGCGATTGGTGCGGCCCGCTACTACGCTGTCCCGGTTCTCGTTCCTTCGATCGAACCGGATGATCCCCATGAGCACCGCTGCTGAGTCCGCCCGTCCCGGAACCGCCACCGGGCGGACGGACGACGATCCTCCCGCCCTGTCCCGCGCCCGGCGGCGTCTCGGGCTGCTGCCCCGGATCGTCGTCGCGATCATGCTCGGCGTACTCCTGGGCCTGGTCATGCCCGAGGCGATCGCCCGCGTGTTCACGACCTTCAACGGTCTCTTCTCCGCGTTCCTGGAGTTCCTCATCCCGCTGATCATCGTGGGCCTGGTGACCCCGGCCATCGCGGAGCTCGGGCGCGGGGCGGGACGGATGCTCGCCGCCACCGCGGGCATCGCCTACCTCTCCACCCTGCTGTGCGGGATGTTCGCCCTCGCCGTCTCCCTGCTCGTGCTGCCGCGACTGATCGGCGGCGCGGAGGTCGCCACGCTGGAGAACCCCGAGGACTCCGCGATCGCTCCGTACTTCAGTCTCGAGATCCCGCCGGTGTTCGAGGTGATGACCGCCCTGATCCTCGCGTTCTGCCTCGGCATCGGGCTCACCCTGGTCCCGCGCGGTGCGCTGCAGGAGTCCTTCGAGCAGCTGCGCACGATCGTCGTCCGCACCATCGAGGCGATCATCATCCCGCTGCTGCCGCTGTTCATCTTCGGCATGTTCCTCGGGCTGACCATGAACGGCCAGATCTGGACGGTGATCGGCACCTTCCTGGCCGTCGTGCTGCTGGTGCTGGCGATGACCGTGGTGGTGCTGCTGGCCCAGTTCTCCCTCGCGGGCTGGGCGAGCGGCCGCAACCCGCTGCGCATGCTGTGGACGATGGCGCCGGCCTACGCGACCGCGCTGGGCACCAGCTCCTCGGCGGCGACCATCCCGGTGACCATCGAGTGCACCAAGCGCAACGGGGTCCCCGCCGCGATCGCCGACTTCGTCGTGCCGCTGTGCGCGACCATCCACCTCGCCGGCTCCACCCTGAAGATCACCACCTTCGCCGTGGCCATCATGATCGTCACCGGCACGCCCCTGGACGTCGGCGCCCTGATCGGCTTCGTCGCCATGCTCGGCGTGGTGATGATCGCCGCTCCCGGGGTCCCCGGCGGCGCGATCATGGCGGCCGCGGGCGTGCTGTCCTCCGTGCTCGGCTTCAGCGAAGCCGCCGTCGGCCTGATGATCGCCGCCTACATCGCGATCGACTCCTTCGGCACCGCCACCAACGTCACCGGTGACGGCGCCATCGCCGCGCTCATGTCCCGGCTGCGCACAGGCCGCCTCCCGCAGGCGGCCGAGGGTGCGCCGCGTCCGGAGATGCACGGGGTCTGACCGCCGCTCCCGTTGACGGTCCCCTCAGCCGCACGTAGCCTTCTCATATGAAGATGTCATCAGATGTGCAGGTGTCGTCGCGGGTCGGCGACAATCCCGGTGATGACCTGGTCGACCCGGGGCGGGTCGCGCTCGCCCGTGAGCGCATGCCCGCCGACGCAGACGTGGCCGACACCGCGGACGTCTTCTCCCTGCTCGGCGAGCCGAACCGGCTGGCGATGCTGCTCGCCCTCCTGGACGGGGAGCTGTGCGTGCACGACCTGGCCGCGGTGACCGGGCAGTCCGACTCCTCGACCTCGCACGCCCTGAAGCTGCTGCGCGCCCATCGCGTCGTCGCCCCGCGGCGCGACGGGCGCCGCGTCTTCTACCGGCTCGATGATCCGCACGTGCGGATGCTGCTCGATCTCGCGGTGGCCCACACCGCGCACACCGAGGCCGCCCATCCCGAACGCGAGGGGCACAGCTGATGGCTGCGGGGCACTCGCACTCCCACGGATCCGCCCATGAGGCGCTGAGCGCCGGCGGCCGCCACCGCTCGCGCCTCGCGCTCGCCGCGGTGCTGGTCGGCGCGTTCTTCCTGGTCGAACTGATCGCCGCGCTGGTCTCGGGCTCGCTCGCGCTGCTGTCCGACGCCGGGCACATGGCGGCCGACGTCCTGGTCCTGTCGGCCGCGCTCGGGGCGACCGTGATCGCGGGCCGTCCCGATCGCAGCGGGCGCCGCAGCTTCGGCCTGTACCGGGTGGAGGTCTTCGCCTCGCTGCTCGCCGTGCTGGTCATGCTGGCCGTCGCCGCCTGGGTGATCATCGAGGCGCTCGGCCGGATCGGCGAGGCGACGAGCGTCGGCACGGGGGTGATGCTCGTGGTCGGGCTGCTCGGCCTCGCGGTGAACCTCGTGGTGATGCGGCTGCTGGCCAAGGGTGCGCAGGAGAGCCTGAACGTCAAGGGTGCCTACCTCGAGGTCCTCGCCGACACGGTCGGCTCCCTCGGTGTGGTGATCGCGGCCGTGCTGGTGGCGCTGACCGGATCGACGCTCGCGGACACGGTCGTCGCCCTGGCGATCGGCGTCTTCGTCGCCGTGCGGGCGGTGATTCTGGGCCGCGAGGTTCTCGGCGTGCTCGCCCAGACGACCCCCCGGCACCTGGTCCCCGCCGAGGTCGAGGAGGACCTGGCCGGGGTCGCGGGCGTGAGCGAGGTGCACGACCTGCACCTGTGGACGCTCACCTCGGGGATGGACGTGGCGACCGCTCACCTGCGCATCGACCACGGCTGCGACCCCCACGGGGTGCTCGACGAGGCCGAGGTGCTGCTGCGTGACCGCCACGGGCTGGAGCACTGCACGCTGCAGATCGAGCCGGAGGACCACCGCAGCGACCACGAATCCGCGTGGTGAGCCCGCCGCCCGGGGCGGCGGGGATCGTATGCTCGGAGCCATGACTTCCGCCGCCGCAGCATCCGAGACCTCCGCGCCCGGCACAGCGCCGCTGACCGCCGTCGTCACCGGTGCCTCCTCCGGCATCGGCCGCGCCACCGCCACCCGCCTGGCCGCCGACGGGTGGCGCGTGCTCGCCGTCGCCCGACGCGAGGAGAAGCTCCGCGAGCTCGCCGCCGAGACCGGCTGCGAGATCCTCGCCGTCGACGTCACCGACGACGACTCCGTGGCGGCGCTGGCCGCCCGCGTCGAGGACCTCTTCGGCGGCACCCTGAACTCGATCGTCCACGTCGCCGGCGGCGCCCTCGGCGTCGATCCGGTCGCCGAGGCGGATCTGGAGAAGTGGCAGGGGATGTACGAGTCCAACGTGCTCGGCGCCCTGCGGGTCACCCGGGCGCTGCTGCCCGCGGTGCGTGCGAGCGGCCGCGGTGACGTGCTGTTCGTGACCTCGGTGGCCGCCCACGAGGCCTACCCCGGCGGCTCCGGCTACAACGCCGCCAAGGCCGGCGAGCACATGCTCGCCCGTACCCTGCGTCTGGAGCTGAACGGGGAGAAGGTGCGCGTGATCGAGGTGGCCCCGGGAATGGTCCGCACCGAGGAGTTCTCCCTGGTGCGGCTCGGTGACCGGGACGCGGCCGACAAGGTCTACGAGGGCGTCGAGAACCCGCTGACGGCCCAGGACTGCGCCGACGTCATCGCCTACGCCCTCAGCGCCCCCCACCACGTCAATCTCGACCTGGTCACCGTGCGCCCCCTCGCCCAGGCCGCCGCGCACCGGGTCGCCCGGCACCAGGGAGTCTGATGGCCCACGGGGCCGGGCCTCCCGCGGCCCGGGTCGCAGACCACCGGACGGAGCGGCCGGACCTGCGCCGGGTGCTCGCCCTGTTCCGCCCCTACCGCGGCACCCTGCTCGCCGTGCTGGCCCTGATCGCGATCGCGGCGGCCGCCGGGGTCGTCTCCCCGTTCCTGATCCGCGAGATCGTCGACGTCGCCCTGCCCGAGCAGCGCGCGGACCTCCTGGCCTGGGCCGTCGGCGGCCTGGTCGCCGTCACCATCGTCTCCAGCGCCCTCGGCGTCACCCAGGCGATGCTGTCCACGCGCGTGGGCCAGGCCGTCATGCACGACCTGCGCGTCTCCCTGTACGGGCACCTGCAGCGTCTGGGCTTGGGTTTCTTCACCCGTACCCGCACGGGAGAGATCCAGTCCCGCATCTCCTCGGACATCGGATCCATGCAGGCCGTGGTCACCACGGTCATGACCCAGATCGTCTCCGCCGGCGCCGGCGTGGTGATGGCTCTGGTCGCGATGGTGGCGCTGGACTGGCGGCTGACTCTGTTCTCGCTCATCGCGCTGCCGCTGGCGGTGTGGATGAACCGGCGGGTGGGGCGCCGCCGGCGGGTCATCGTCCGCACCCGGCAGGAGAAGGCCGCGGATCTCTCCGCGGGCATCCAGGAGTCGCTGTCCGTCTCCGGCGTGCTGCTGGGGCTGACGATGGGGCGCTCGCAGGCGCTGACGGAGGCCTTCACCGCGGACTCGCGCGAGCTCGCCGACCTCGAGGTGCGCTCCGAGATGGCCGGCCGCTGGCAGATGGCCGTGTTCACCACCGTCATGGCCCTGTTCCCGGCGCTGACCTACTTCGTCGGCGGCCATCTGCTGTTCCGCGACTCCGGGGGAGGGGGCGTCACCATCGGCACCCTGGTCGCCTTCATCGCCCTGCAGTCCAGCCTGTTCCCCCAGATCAACGGCCTGCTGCGGGTCGCCACCCAGATCAACAGCTCCCTCGCCCTGTTCACCCGCGTCTTCGAATACCTCGACATCCCGGTCACCGTCGACGACGCCCCCGATGCCGTCCGGCTCGACGTGGCCCGGGTGCGCGGCGAGATCCGCTTCGAGAACGTCTCGTTCGCCTACCCCGAGGCGGACGAACCGGCGCTGCGGGGCCTGGACCTCGTCGTCCCCGCCGGGAAGCACACGGCCGTGGTGGGCACCACCGGATCCGGCAAGACCACCACCGGATATCTCATGGCCCGCCTCTACGACCCCGATTCCGGTCGCATCACCCTGGACGGTCACGACCTCCGCCAGGTCGCCCGCGAATCGCTCGCCGAGAGCCTCGGGGTGGTCACCCAGGAGACCTACCTGCTGCACGCGACCGTCGCGGAGAACCTGCGCTTCGCCCGGCCGGACGCCCAGGACGAGGATCTCGAGCGCGCCTGCCGGATCGCCCAGATCCACGAGCACATCGCGGGCCTGCCCGACGGGTACGCCACCGTGGTGGGCGAGCGCGGGTACCGGTTCTCCGGCGGCGAGAAGCAGCGTCTCGCGCTGGCCCGCGCCATCCTCCGCGACCCGCCGGTGCTGCTGCTGGACGAGGCGACCTCCGCGCTCGACGTCGCCACCGAGCGGGCGATGTCCGGGGCGCTCGGCGCTCTCGCCCGCGGGCGCACCACGGTCTCGATCGCCCATCGGCTCTCGACCGTCCGCGACGCCGATCAGATCCTCGTCATGTCCCACGGCGAGATCATCGAGCGCGGCACCTTCGCGGAGCTGGTCGCCCGCGGTGGCGCGTTCGCCCAGCTCGCCGCGCAGGATTCCTCCGGCCAGGGCGCACTGCGGTAGCCCGGCGCAGCCCGGTCGGCGCGCCGCCTACGACCAAAGGGGGAGAGGGATCTCCACCGCTGGCGGGATGTGCGGGAGCGGCCCGCGGAGCGAGGATCGGAGCATCGCCGGGCGCACCCGCC
This sequence comes from Brachybacterium sp. GCM10030252, assembly GCF_042666535.1. Taxonomy (NCBI): domain Bacteria; kingdom Bacillati; phylum Actinomycetota; class Actinomycetes; order Micrococcales; family Dermabacteraceae; genus Brachybacterium; species Brachybacterium sp. GCM10030252. The sequence continues at coordinate 89,138 of NZ_JBHTDM010000036.1, forward strand.
CGGCGGTGACCACAGCTCCGAGCGGACAGGACGCCATGATGGCGATGACGCACCCCGACGACCCCTCGTCCCGGCACCGCGGCGGCAAGCCCGCCGCCGGCCGACCGGTCCTGTTCGTGCTGCTGCTGGGGCTGGCGGCGGTCGGGGTCCTCTGGCTGCTGGTGGCGGGCCCGAGCATCACCGTGCCGCTCGCCGTGGCCTCGGCAGCGGGACTGATGGCGCTGGTGGGCCTGACCTGGGTGGTGGCCGGGCCGCGACTGTGACGAGCGAGCGCTCAGACGTCGATCTCGATCTCGCCCTCGCCACGGGAGACGCAGGTGATCATCTGATCATCCTTCTCGTCGTCCATGAGGAACTCGTCCATGTGCTCCACCTCGCCGGAGACCAGGGGGACCACGCAGGTGCCGCACACGCCGCCCTCGCAGGAATAGTCCATCGGGATGCCGGCGTCGAGCAGCGCTTGCAGGAGGGATTGCCCTTCCTGGACCTCGACCGTCATGCCCGACTTCAGGCACTTGGCGGTGAAGGGCTCTCCGAACAGCGACATGGGTGCTCCTCCAAGCTGGATCGTCCCGACGCCCGGGATCTGTGACGTCGGCGGGAACGCGCCCACCAATATCCCACGCCGGCGGCTCAGGCGAACAGGACCGGCCGCCCAGCGTGAGCCCTGTCTCAGCATGGCGGGCTCAGGCGGCGTTCCCCTCCTGGCCCTCGCCGTGACCGTCCTCCTCGTCGTCCTCCTGGGATCGGGGCGGTGCGGGGGCTGCCGCGGAGCCGGGGGTGGGCGAGGCGACGGAGGCCCGGTCGCCGTGACCGGTCGAGCCGGTTGCACCGGTGGTCGGGGCCGACGGGCTCAGGGCGAGCGCGGCCGGACCGAAGCTGAGGACCAGCATGGCGGTGGCGCCGAGGGCTGCGGCACCGGCAGTGGCCCGGTCGCGCAGGCCGCGATGGGCCGCAGCGCTCCCGGCCTCGGAGAAGGTGCCCTCGGGCAGTCCCGCGCACTCCTCCGCCCCAGGGATGTGCGACGAGGGGCGCGGACGATGCGCGGAGCGGGACTCGTCCTCCATGTCGGTTCCTCCTTCAGGGACCTGCCGGCGATCTGCCGATGGGGCCATCCCATGACGTCGACCTGAACTGCGGCTGTGCACACCGCGCGGTTTCTCTGTGCCCCGCGGCGCCGGGACCCGGTTCCGCCGTGGGCCGAGTCGCCGTGTCATCCGCATCTCCTGCCCTCGCCGCCGCGTGACCGGTCCGCAGGCGCCGCGTACACTGGCCGCCATCGGCATCGACCCGGCCATCACCGGAGAGCCGCGGGAAGAACCGCCCGGCCGCCCGCACGCGGGCGCGGGCCCAGTAGAACCCGCCGGGACCAGCCCGTCACAGCTGAGGAACGAGGGGACGTCCCGTCGGCCGTCGGCCGGCGCAGGGCGTCAACCGGGGTGGTACCGCGCCACCGGCTCCGGCCGGCAGCGTCCTCGGACAGCGAGATGTCCCAGCCGCCGTCCCCAGTTCTCCCCTCGGAGGTCCGCCCCATGGTCTACCCGGTCACCGGAGGCCCGCTCGTCCCCTCTGTGAATCTGCCTGCGCTCGAGAACTCCGTCCAGGAGTTCTGGCGGGCCGACGACACCTTCCGCGCCTCGATCGCCCAGCGCGAGGGCTCCGAGGAGTTCGTCTTCTACGACGGGCCGCCCTTCGCCAACGGCCTGCCGCACTACGGCCACCTGCTGACCGGCTTCGTCAAGGACGTCATCCCGCGCTTCCGCACCATGTGCGGCTACAAGGTCGACCGCCGCTTCGGCTGGGACACCCACGGCCTGCCCGCCGAGCTCGAGGCGATGCGCGAGCTGGGGATGACCGAGAAGTCCGAGATCGAGGAGATGGGGCTGCAGGCGTTCAACAACGCCGCCCGGAACTCGGTGCTGAAGTACACCAAGGAGTGGGAGGACTACGTCACCCGCCAGGCCCGCTGGGTGGACTTCGAGAACGATTACAAGACCCTCGACGTCTCCTACATGGAGTCGGTGCTGTGGGCCTTCAAGACCCTCCACGACCGCGGGCGGGCCTACGAGGGCTACTACGTGCTGCCGTACTGCTGGAAGGACCAGACGCCGCTGAGCGCGCACGAGCTGCGCATGGACGAGGACGTCTACCAGGAGCGTCAGGACCAGACCGTCACCGTGACGTTCCCCTTCACCGGGGAGCGGGCCGAGGAGCTGGCACTGGCGGGCGTGAAGGCCCTGGCCTGGACCACCACCCCCTGGACGCTGCCGACGAACTTCTCCCTCGCCGTCGGCCCCGAGCTGGACTACGCCGTGGTCCCGGCCGGCCCGCTCGGCGCCGCCGACGGCACCGCCGCCGGGGAGGGCCGGTTCCTGCTGGCCGCCGACCTGGTGGGCGCGCACGCCAAGGAGCTCGGCTACGAGGACGCCGAGGCCGCCGTCGCCGCGATCGAGGAGCGCCGCTTCGCCGGTCGCGAGCTGGAGCACGTCGCCTACGAGCCGCTGTGGACCGTCTACTCCGAGGACCGGGAGCGCTGGGGTACCCAGAACGCCTGGATCGTCACCGTCGCCGACTACGTCTCCACCGACGACGGCACCGGCGTGGTCCACCAGGCCACCGCGTACGGCGAGATCGACCAGCAGGTCAATGCCGAGTACGGCATCCCCGTCATCGTCTCCGTCGACGACGGCGCGCAGTTCCTGGACTACTTCGCCGGCACCGACCTCGACGAGATCGCCGGGCTGCAGGTCTTCGACGCCAACCGGCCCCTGATCCGCAACCTCCAGCGCGCCGGCCGCCTGCTGCGCGAGACCAGCTACGTCCACTCCTACCCGCACTGCTGGCGCTGCCGGAACCCGCTGATCTACAAGGCCGTCAGCTCCTGGTACGTGAAGGTCGCCGACCAGCGCGAGCGCATGCTCGAACTGAACGAGCAGATCGACTGGGTCCCCGGCAACGTCAAGGACGGCCAGTTCGGCCGGTGGCTCGAGGGCGCCCGGGACTGGGCGATCTCCCGCAACCGGTACTGGGGCTCGCCGATCCCTGTGTGGAAGAGCGATGACGCGAACTACCCGCGCACCGAGGTCTACGGCTCCCTCGCCGAGCTCGAAGAGGCCTTCGGCACCCTGCCGCGCGACGAGCACGGCGAGGTGAACCTCCACCGCCCCTACATCGACGAGCTCACCCGGCCGAACCCGGACGACCCCACCGGCCGCTCGACGATGCGCCGCGTGAGCGAGGTGTTCGACGTCTGGTTCGACTCCGGGTCGATGCCGTACGCCCAGGTGCACTACCCCTTCGAGAACGCCGAATGGTTCGAGTCCCACAACCCGGCGGACTTCATCGTCGAGTACATCGGGCAGACCCGCGGCTGGTTCTACACCATGCACGTCCTGTCCACCGCGCTGTTCGACCGGCCCGCGTTCTCCAGCGTGATCTGCCACGGCATCGTGCTCGGCGAGGACGGGCAGAAGATGTCCAAATCGCTGCGCAACTACCCCGACGTGCGCGACATGTACTCGACCTACGGGGCCGACGCGATGCGCTGGTTCCTCATGTCCTCGCCGATCCTGCGCGGCGGGAACCTGATCGTCGATGAGCCCAAGATCCGCGACGCCACCCGCCACGTGGTGCTGCCGCTGTGGAACGTCTGGTACTTCCTGGGGCTGTACGCCAATGCCGCCGGGGACAAGGACGCCGACGGGCGGCCGACGGGCTACCGGGGACAGGCGCGCTACGACTCCGACGACGTCATGGACCGCTACCTGCTGGCCCGCACCGGTGATCTGGTGCGCGGGGTCAAGGGGTCGCTGACCGCGCTGGCGATCGCCGACGCCGCCGAGCAGATCCAGGACTATCTGGACATGCTCACCAACTGGTACGTGCGCCGCTCCCGCGACCGGTTCTGGGAGGGCGACGCGCAGGCCATCGACGTGCTCTCGACGTGCTTGGAGGCCCTGTGCCGGGTCACCGCACCGTTGCTTCCCATGGTCACCGAAGAGATCTGGAAGCAGCTGACCGGCGGGCGCTCCGTGCACCTGACCGACTGGCCCGATGACGCCCTGTTCCCGCGGGACGAGCACCTCGTCGCGCAGATGGACGACGTCCGCCACATCGCCAGCGTCGGCAACTCGCTGCGCAAGAAGGAGCAGCTGCGGGCCCGGCTGCCGCTGGCCGAGCTCACCGTGGTCCACCACGACCCCGCCTCGCTCGAGCCGTTCGCCGCGCTCATCGCCGACGAGCTGAACGTCAAGCACGTGCGCCTGCTGGACGTCACCAGCGAGGAGGCCCAGGGCATGGGCGTCGAGCAGCGCCTCGTCGTCAACGCCCGCGCCGCCGGGCCCCGCCTGGGCAAGCAGGTCCAGGCCGTGATCAAGGGATCCAAGAGCGGCGACTGGTCCGTGGACGAGACCGGCCAGGTCACCTCCGGCGGCATCGCCCTGGAGGACGGGGAGTACTCCCTGGACCTGGTCGCGGGAGAGACCTCGGCCATGGAGGGGCGCGCGGTCGGCGTGCTGCGCGGCGGGGACTTCCTCGCCCTCGATACGCGGGTCAGCCCCGAGCTGGAGGCCGAGGGCACCGCCCGCGACGTGGTCCGGGCGATCCAGTCCGCGCGCCGCGAGGCGGGCCTGGATGTCTCCGACCGGATCCGCCTGACCGTGGACGGCGACGAGGCGGTGACCTCCGCGGTCGCCGCGCACCGGGACCTGGTGGCCGCGGAGGTGCTCGCCGTGGATCTCGCGGTGCCGGCCGCCGCGGCGGAGGGCGCGCACAGCGCGAGCGAGACGGTCTCCGGAGGCGCCGTCATGGTGTCCGTGGCGCGCGCCTGAGGCCGCACCGGGCCGGGGCGGTGGGCGATCGTCTCGCCTCCCCGGCCCGGGGTGGGCAGTTTCCCCGCGAAGAACGGGAGGATGCGAGGCGCGTACTACGGAAAGGAAGCACGGTAGAGGAGACATCGTCGTCGCCACTCGCGCCGGAAGCGCTCGCAAGATTCCCTGCGCGACGAGAGCTCCGGGATCTTGGACCTCGTCGATAAGCAGAGTCAGTTGGCCCCGTAGTGGTCGTAGAAATGGCCCAGGGTCGCGTGCCTCGATCTTCCGAGTTCGACCAGGTCGGTCGACGTTACTTCGGCTCCGTCGGCGCCCTCCCCGAAGATTGCATCGACCAGGATCCCCCGTTCGCCGTCGTACCTGCGGTGGAGGGCCTCGACGCCGCGCCGCCAGGCTTCGTCGAACGCGTCGTGCAGCGCCTCGGAAGTGACGCCGAGGGTGATGGTGCCGGAGATATGGGACCTCAAGCCTCCGCCGGGACCGAAGTTGATCTCCGCTCCGGTGACTCCCGGGGCGCTCTCCATGGCCTCCACGACGGAACTTCCGGCGGGGCGCAACAGTCTGCAGCCAGTCAGCAGCGAGAACAGGCCCACGGCGCCTCCCAGGACGAGGTAACGGCGAGTGTCGAGCATCGACTTCCTCCGGGATAGATGGCGCAACATCAGAGTAGCGCGGTGCTCCCGTTTGGCGTCGGGCCAGCACCACGCGACGTCGGGCCGGTGACCCGCGCGAATCCGGCGCACGACGTGAGTTTCGAGATCCGGAAAGTCGTCGATGACCGGGGTCAGGCGATCCCGTAGTGGTCGTAGAAGTGGCCGAGGGTCGGATGCCGCGATTCTCCGAGTTCGACGAGATCTCTCGAAGAGACGGTGGCATCTACGGCATTGCTGGCTATGACATCCGCGACCCGAATTCCTCTGTCGCCGTCGTACAACCGGTGGAGGACCTCGACGCCGCGGCGCCAAACCTCATCGAACGCGTCGTGCAGTTCGTCCGTGGTGACATCGAGGGCGACCGTGCCGGAGATCTTGGATCGAAAAGACCCCGCTTGGCCGTGGTGGATGTCCGCGCCCGTGACCCCGGGGGCTCTCTTGATGGCGACGTTGACGTCATCCTCGGTGGGGCCGAGAAAGCCGCAGCCAGTCAATGGGGAGAACAGGCCGAGGACACCTCCCAGGAACAGATATCGACGTTTCACAGACACTGTTCCTCCCCCCGGGGGTCGCCCGCAGCACCACGATAGAGCAGGGTCAGCGCCATATCCCGTGCCCCCGCAGGTGAACTCGTGGAGGCCACTGGGTTGCAAGTCGGCATCAGCTGGTCAGAGCGAAGATGCGTAACCGCCGCGCCGCCCTATGCTGAGCACGGATCCATCCCCGGGATCCCTGACCTCGGAGATCACGATGGTTCTCGCCTCTTCCTCGTCGCGCCCCCTCGCGCCGGTCCTGTCCGTCCCGGTTCGCGCTCGAGTTCGTCGGCGCTCGCCGGCGCTCCTCGTCCTTACCCTGGCCCTGCTCGTGGGCGTCGTGCTCGCCGGCGCCCCGTCGGCTCGCGCCGAGTCTCCGCCGCCGGGCCTGGGAGGCTTCTCGCCGGGATCCCTCATCACGAACACGAGGATGTTCGACTTCGAGTCGATGACCGGAGCGGAGGTCGATGCCTTCCTCGAGGAGCGGGGGGAGAAGTGCATTGACGGCACGGACGGCGCGGCCTGCCTGAAGAACTTCACGGCGGACACGCCGCGACGGGACGCGACCGCGTACTGCGCGGCGATCCCCGCGGCGCGGAACGCCACCGCCGGCCGCATCATCGCCGACGTCGCCCGCGCCTGCGGCGTGAACCCCCAGGTGATCCTCGTGATGCTCCAGAAGGAACAAGGACTGATCACGACAAGGAACGCGACGCCCCGCCAGCTCCAGCAGGCGCTGGGCTTCCGCTGTCCCGACTTCGACGGCTGCGACCCGGCTTTCGGCGGATTCGCCCAGCAGATCTACCACGGCACCTCCCGGCTGCAGGAGTACGGCGACCCCGCCCGCAACTACCGGTACCAGGCGGGCAAGACCTACGACATCCAGTACAGCCCGTATGCCTTCTGCGGCTACGGCGAGGTGAAGATCGCCAACCGTGCCACCGCTGCGCTGTACAACTACACGCCCTTCACGCCAACCCAGGCCACCCTCGATGCCGGGGCCGGGGCGGTCGCCGATGACGTCTGCGCGACCTACGGCAACCGGAACTTCTTCCGCAACTTCTCGCTGTGGTTCGGCTCGCCCACGGGAGCCCCGGCGGATCGGCACCCGATTTCTGCAACGTGGAGCAAGGATCCGGTCGCACCCTTCACCGACGTGCCCTACGGCAGCTCGATCTTCTTCACCGAGATCGCGTGGATGAAGCACACCGGGCTGTCCACCGGCTGGTCCGACGGCACATACCGCCCGCTGGAGCCCATCGCCCGCGACGCCATGGCCGCCTTCCTCTACCGCGCCGCCGGCTCCCCGGAGTTCACCCCGCCGGAGAAGTCCCCGTTCACCGACGTCAGCGCGAAGACGTCGATCTTCTACAAGGAGATCACCTGGGCGGAGTCCGAAGGCATCACGACCGGCTGGCCGGACGGCACCTACCGCCCGCTGCAGCCCGTGGCCCGTGACGCCATGGCGGCCTTCCTCTACCGCGCCTCGGGGTCCCCGGCGTTCACCGCGCCCGCCTCCTCCTCGCTGACCGACGTCACCCGGGACTCCTCGATCTTCTACCGGGAGATCACGTGGGCCGACGCGGAGGGCATCACCACCGGCTGGCCGGACGGCACGTACCGCCCGCTGAGGCCCATCGCCCGGGACGCGATGGCCGCCTTCGTGTACCGGATGAGCGTGGACTGACCGGTCCGGACGGAGAACGCCGCTCAGCGCATGTCCTCCCGGCCGACCTCGACGACCTGGTCCGAGACCACGACCACCCCCTCGCCGACGTAGCGCCCCTCGAGATCGGCCTGCAGCCGGGCCAGGACCGGGTTGCTGTCGATGCTGTGGCGCACGGAGCCGAAGTAGCCGCCGGTCGGATCGATGCCGTGGGACGTTCGCAGCACGGACTCGTGCGCGTTGGTGATCTGTGAGGACTCGCCATACGTCTGCTGCGGCGCATCGAGCCAGGCGTCGTGGACGTTCGGCGCAGCGACGCGGCTGCCGTCGACCCTGTGCCCGTCCAGATCCAGCCGCGGCACCGGATCGGCGATGTGGATCGGCGCGTACCCGGGCGAGGGGAACCCGGACACCTGGGGCGTCGGCGCCCACACCGGGTTGTGCGCCACATTGACCACCTCGGTGGCTGCCCGGGCCGGCACGACCGTCTCGACCGGGGAGCCCACCGAGAAGATGTGGGTGACGTCGTAGGAGCCGGGCCGGCCACTGGTGCTGTTGAACGCGGGGTCCGCCGCGAGCTGCGCGGCCGTGAGCCCGCCCTGGGAGTGGCCGACGAACAGGACGTCCGCGCCGGGCGGCACCCCGGTCGCCTCCATCGCGGCCCTGACGTCCGCCATCGCTGCGGACTCCTGCCCGGCCATGGACCGCAGGTTCGAGTCCCAGCCGGCGGAATTGCCCTGGGGACCCCACGCCTGCGGGTCCCAGATGGGCTCCCCGCCGGTCGGCGGCGCATGGACGATGTAGGCCTCGCCCCCGTCCGCCGCCCGGACGGTCTGGATGCGCACCTGCCCCGAGCTCGTGCCGTCGTACCCGCCGGCCGCCACCCCGACGACGCCCGACCGCCGCGCCTCATCGTTCGCGACGATCAGATCGGCGAGGTCCCGCGGCGTCGAGAGATGAGGGACCGCGCGGACGCCGTGCACGGTGACATCCGTCCTCGGATCGAGGAGCCCGGTCTCGGTCAGCAGCTCGGCGGGCGCGATGGCGGTGGAGCCGGCGGCCAGGAGCGTGCTCGCGCCCAGCTCGGCGATCGTCGGCACGCGCTCCCCGGTGGCCCAGTCCTCCAGCAGGCCGCCGAGGGCGTCGCTGTCCCGGTGGGCCTGCTCGAGACCGTCGGGGTCCAGGCCCAGCCGGCCGGCCGCCCACCCTGCTCCCTCCAGCGCCTGGTCGACGCCCCACCCGATCGCGTCGGAGACGACGCCCGCGAGGTCCGACGCGGCACCCTCGAAGGGCTCCTCGAGCCAGTCGGGCAACCGCGGATCGTCCCGGGTCAGGTAGCCGGACCCGTCGGTGCCATCGCGGTCGTCGTGGCCGTCGTGGCCGGGCAACGGCTGCGGCCGCCCGGCGGCTTCGGCAGCCCCCGCCGCGGAGGCGGCATCCTGCCGGGCGGCTTCGGCCATCAGCATGCCGGAGAGCGAGAGCAGATCCGTGCCCAGCTGAGTGAGCCGCCCCGAGGCCAGATCGCTCCATCGCGCGCGGAGGACATCGGCATCCGGGCCGACCCAGCCGACCCTCGCCACCACCGGATCCAGCCGCCCGCGGAGCTCGGCAAGATCCTCGGACGCCGAGCGCAGCCTGTCGCCGTGGGCGCGGGCCCGCTGTGGATCCATCCCCCGGAACGCGACCGCGTGGGACATCGCACTGCCTCCCCTCGCCTCTCCGGGACCGCGCTGGCCGCGCCGGCCGTCGGATCGAGGCTATGAGCGGGCAGATGCTCCCGCCCGCGGCGGCGCCATCGAGGTGGACAGCCGCACGCTGGGGAGGAACCATCACAGCGGTCCCTCGTACACTGATCGGCGCCCCGTACGCCCCGCAGATCCCAGGAGCCGCTGTGCCGAGTTCTCCCCGCCCGGGTACGTCCCGCCCGGTCATGTCGCCCGAGCTCCGTGAGGTCTACGCGGCGCTGCTCGAGCGCGCCCCCGAGAACCGGATCGAACCGGACCTCTCGCGGATCATGCGGGTGATGGAGCTGATGGGCGACCCCCAGCACGCCTACCGCTCGATCCGCATCGCCGGCACCAACGGCAAGACCACCACGGCGCGGATCCTGGAGCGGATCCTGCGGGAGGCCGGGCTGCGCACCGGGCGCACCACCAGCCCGCACCTGCACTCACCCGTCGAACGGATCGCGATCGACGGAGCCCCGATCGACGAGGAGGGCTTCCTCCAGGCCTACCGGGACGTCGAGCCGTTCGCGGCGATCGTCGACGCCGAATCGGAGGCCGCCGGGGGAGTGCCGCTGACCTACTTCGAGTACCTCACCGCCATGAGCTTCCAGGCCTTCGCCTCCGCTCCGGTGGACGTCGCCGTGGTCGAGACCGGCCTCGGCGGCACCTGGGACGCGACCGGTGTGGTCCGGCCCGACGTCACGGTCATCACCCCGATCTCGCTGGACCACCAGGAGTACCTGGGGGAGACCATCGCCGAGATCGCGGGGGAGAAGGCCGGGATCCTCACCGCCGAGGCCACCGCGGTCATCGCCTCCCAGCCCTACGAGGACGCCGCCGACGTGCTGCGCGACCGGATTGCCGAGCTCGGGGCCGACGCGGCGATCGAGGACCAGCAGATCGGCGTGCTCGCCCGGACCCCCGGCGTCGGCGGGCAGATGCTGAGCCTGCAGGGCATCGCGGGGCGCTACGAGGAGGTCTTCCTCTCCCTCCTCGGCGAGCACCAGGCGCGCAACGCCCTGCTCGCGGTGTCCGCGGCGGAGGCGCTGCTGGGCGACGGCGGCACCGTCCTGGACAAGGACATGCTCACCGACGCCCTGTCCTCGATCACCTCGCCCGGGCGCGCCGAGGTCGTGCGGCAGTCGCCGACGATCCTGCTGGACGCCGCCCACAACCCCGCCGGCGCCCTCACCCTGGTCGAGACCATCCGTGAGAACTTCCGCTTCACCCGCACCGTCGGCGTCGTCGGGATCCTGGCCGAGAAGGACGCCGAAGAGATCCTCGGCGTCCTCGAATCCGTGCTGGACAGCGTGGTCATCACCCAGTCGTCCTCACCGCGCGCCATCGCCACCGACGAGCTCGCCGACCTCGCCCGCGACGTGTTCGGCGACGACGACCGTGTCGTCGAACAAGGCAGCCTGCCCGATGCGATCCAGGCGGCCGTGGACCTCTCCGAGACCGAGGGCGATCAGTTCGGCGGCGTGATCGTCGCAGGCTCCGTCACGCTGGTGGCCGAGGTGCGCGACCTGCTCGGCGTTCCGCAGGAGGACTGACCATGCCGCTGGACCTCGCCCCGTCGCGCAGAGCCCACGGCGCCCAGCGCGCCCTGTCCGCCACCATCCTCGTCATCGAGGCGTTCGTGGTCTTCTTCGCAGTGCTCGTCGCCCACCAGCTGGTCCCCGACCAGAGGACCGTGACCTGGGTCTGGGGACTGGTCACCGCGCTCGCACTGGTGCTGTGCTCCGGACTGCTCCGGCGCGCCGGGTGGCCCTACCTGCTGGGCATGGTGCTGCAGCTCCCCGTGATCCTGCTGGGCCTGCAGGTCACCGCGATGTGGGTGGTCGGTCTCGGATTCGCCGGGCTGTACGTCTTCGGTGTGTTCAAGGGCCACCAGCTGGACCGGGAGAAGGATGCCGTGGACGCCCGGGTGCGCGCCGCCCGCGGTCCGGGAGACGAGCCGGACGGCGAGGGCTCCGCGGGCTGAGGCGCCGATGCGGGGACCTCTCGCCGTCGTGGGTACCCTGGTGCCATGACCGCACAGCGCACCCTCGTCCTGCTCAAGCCCGACGCCGTCCAGCGCGGCCTGCGCGGGGAGATCATCCGCCGCATCGAGGCCAAGGGGTACGAGATCTCCGCCCTCGCCCAGCGCACCGCCACCTCCGAGGAGCTGGCCGCCCACTACGCCGAGCACGAGGGCAAGCCCTTCTACCCGGGTCTCGTGGAATACATGGGATCGGCCCCGCTGGTCGCGCTCGTCGCCGAGGGCGACAGCGTCATCGCCGGCTTCCGCTCCCTGGCCGGTGCCACCAACCCCACCGAGGCGGCGCCCGGCACCATCCGCGGCGACCTCGCCCGGGAGTACGACCTGCCGGTCATCCAGAACCTCGTGCACGGCTCGGACTCCGAGGAGTCCGCCGCCCGCGAGATCGGCATCTGGTTCCCCGAGCTCGGCTGAGCACCCGACCCATCGGTCCGTGCGGCACGCGCCGCGCCGGGAGATCCAGCGGGCTCCCCACGGCGCGATGCACAATATGGGCATGCAACCGGCCCTCGTCACCATCGTCTTCCTGGGGATCGCCGTCCTGGTGGCGCTCGGGATCCTGTTCGCGGTCGCCGCGCCCCATCTGCGCGCCCGCCGGGACGACGACGAGGGCCCGACGCCGCGCGATCGCCGTCACGTCTCGCGGACCTCGCGCGAGAAGAACTGACGCGTGGGCCCATGGCCGCGGCCACGTGGCCCAGCAGTGACGTGGCCCCATGAGTGTCGGCCCCCCATGAGTGTCGGGCCGTCGCCTGCTCGCCGGAACATCGACGCCCGCCGACCGCCCGGCCCTCGTGAGACGCACCGCTTCTCCACAGGACCGTTTCTCCACAGTGCTGCCCCGGGGCGGGGTCACGCCACCACGTCCGCCTAGACTGACCGCTGTCCTCGCCGCATCGTCGGCTTCCCCGACCTCGGAGGTGACCCGTGGACCCCAATGACATCCTCGCCCTGATCGCCGGCGGCGGTGGCAGCGTCCTCGTGCTCGGTGCCGGCGCGTGGGCGTACCTCCGCAGCCGGGGCAAGAAGTCCTCGGACCGCCCCGAGGACGAGCGGCGCCCCGGCACCGGCGAGCCGGCCGGCGGCGAGAGCCGCTCGGCGACAGCCGTCAAGGAACGGCCCGCCCCGCCCAGCTGGGCGGACACCCTCTCGCCCCCGGCGCCCAGCGCCGGCGAGAAGACCCCGGCGGAGCCGACCGCAGAACCCGGCCCCGCGGACAGCGCACCGCCCGAGGCCCCCACGACGCCGCCGAGCGAGCGCGCGCCCGAGCAGGTGCGGCCCGCGCGGCCGGAGACCGACGAGGCCGACCGAGCCGGCGGGCCGCCCGCTGCGGAGCACGCCCCCACCGCCGACGCCACGGCCCCGACGGAAACCGGCGCGCCCCCGCAGCAGCCGCCGGCCGAGGACACGGCCGTCGCACCGGCGCCGGAACCGGAGGCCGAGGCCGAGGCCGAGCCGGAGGCCACGGCCGCCCCGCGCGTGCTGGAGACCCCCGAGGCACCGGCGGACCGGATGGTGCGTCTGCGCGACCGCCTCGCCCGCTCCGGGGCGCTCGGTCGCGGCATCCTCACCCTGCTGACCCGCGGCACGGGCGTCGACGAGGAGACCTGGGACGAGATCGAGGAGACCCTCCTGCTCGCCGATCTCGGGCCCGACGCGACCGACGAGCTGCTGGAGAACCTGCGCCGGCGCATCAAGGTCCTGGGCACCGACGACCCCGCCGCCGTGCGCGAGGCCCTCCGAGAGGAGCTGGTCACCCTCATCGACCCGGCCCTGGACCGGCGCGTCGCAGCCAGTCGCCGCACCGCCCCCGACGGCACCGAGGTCCCCTCGGTGATCCTCATGGTCGGGGTCAACGGCACCGGCAAGACCACCACCGTCGGCAAGCTCGCCCGAGTCCTGGTCGCCGCCGAGCGCTCCGTCGTCCTGGGAGCGGCCGACACCTTCCGAGCCGCCGCCGCCGACCAGCTGACGACCTGGGGCTCCCGCGTCGGCGTCGAGACGATCCGCGCCGACCGCGACGGCGCCGACCCGGCCGCGGTCGCCTTCGACGCCGTCAAGGAAGGCATCGAGGAGACCGCCGACGTGGTCATCATCGATACCGCGGGCCGCCTGCAGAACAAGAAGGGCCTGATGGACGAGCTCGGCAAGGTGCGCCGCGTGGCCCAGAAGGGCCTGCACGGTGACGAGGTCGCCGAGGTGCTCCTGGTCATCGACGCCACCACCGGTCAGAACGGGATGCAGCAGGCCCGCGTGTTCGCCGAGGCCGTCGACATCACCGGCATCGTGCTGACCAAGCTCGACGGCACCGCCAAGGGCGGCATCGTCGTCAACGTCCAGCGCGAGCTCGGCGTCCCGGTGAAGATGGTGGGCCTGGGCGAGGGCATGGACGACCTGACCCCGTTCGACCCGTACGGCTTCGTCGACGCGCTGCTGGGGGAGTAGCGCCGGGAGCGTGGCGGTCGGACTCCGGGTCGTCCCGCCGTCGTCCCGCGGAGCGACCTGTTGGGTCACGGATTGATCACGCCAGCTTCTGAGTGTGGGTTATCCGGCGCGGGCACCCCACTATGTGAGGCGCGACCAGCCTGGTCGAGCGGCCCCGTCTCCTCACGGAGCGCGGGCCGTCCCCTCCACCCTGGAGCCGACATGGACTTCACCCTCGACACGGGGGCGACTGCCTGGATTCTCGCCAGTGCATCCCTCGTCCTGCTGATGACCCCGGGCCTCTCCCTCTTCTACGGCGGCATGGTGCGAGCCCGCACCGTCCTGAACATGATGCTGATGTCCTTCAGCGCCATCGCCGTCGTCGCGATCGCCTGGACGCTGGCCGGATACTCGATCGCCTTCGGCACCGACGTCGGCACTCTGTTCGGCAATCCCGTCGAGTACTTCGGACTCAGCGGCACCGACGATCAGTCGATCCTCGGTGAGGCCGGCGTGCCGTTCCTCGTCGCGGCCGGCTTCCAGATGACCTTCGCGATCATCGCCACCGCCCTGATCTCCGGTGCCATCGCCGACCGCGTCAAGCTCGGCACCTGGATGGTCTTCACCTTCGTCTGGTCGCTGATCGTCTATGCGCCGCTGGCCCACATGGTCTGGGGCGGTGGCCTGCTCAGCGGTGACGGGCCCTTCGCGGCGATCGCCGAACCGGTCGACTTCGCCGGTGGCACCGTCGTCCACATCAATGCCGGCATCGCCGGTCTGGTGCTCGCCCTGATCGTCGGCGCCCGCAAGGGCTTCGGCAAGGAGCCGATGCGGCCGCACAACCTGCCGCTGGTCATGCTCGGCGCCGCGCTGCTGTGGTTCGGCTGGTTCGGCTTCAACGCCGGCTCCGCCGGAACGGCCGACGAGACCGCGGGCCTGGCCTGGGTCAACACGACCGTCGCCACCGCCGGCGCGATGCTCGGCTGGGCACTGGTCGAGAAGATCCGCGACAAGCACGTCACCAGCCTGGGTGCAGCCTCCGGCGTGGTGGCCGGCCTGGTCGCCATCACCCCGGCCGCTGCCGCCCTGAACCCGGTCACCTCGATCGTCATGGGTCTGGTCGCCGGTGCGCTGTGCGCCCTCGCCGTCGGCCTGAAGTACCGCTTCGGCATCGACGACTCGCTCGACGTGGTCGGCGTCCACCTCGTCGGCGGTCTGGTCGGCACCGTGCTGATCGGTGTGCTCGCCGACGAGGGCGGGCTGATCTTCGGCGGCGGCGTCAGCCTGCTGCTCGTCCAGATCGTGGTGGCCGTGGTCGCCATGCTCATCTCGGGCGTGCTCACCGCCGTGATCGGCCTGGCCCTGAAGTACACGATGGGCTGGAGGATCAGCGAGGCCGACGAGCTCGCCGGCATCGACGTCACCCACCACGCCGAGTCCGGCTACGATCTCGCCGGAGCCCTCTCCGGTCGTCGTGACCGGGGGCCCGCCCCGACCGCCGCGCCCTCCTCCGGTGGGGGAGCGTCCCGGGAGCCCCGGAACCCCGCACCGGGTACCGTCGGCTCGACGACCGCGAAAGAGACCGACGGTGCCGACGACGATCCCCGGCCCATCACCACAGGAGAGCCCCGATGAAGCTCATCACCGCGATCATCCAGCCGCACGCCCTGCAGGCGGTCACCGACTCCCTGCGCGAGTACGGGGTCAGCGGCCTGACCATCACCGAGGTCGCCGGATACGGCCGCCAGGGTGGTCACACCGAGGTCTACCGCGGTGCTGAGTACACGATCGACACCATCCCGAAGATCAAGGTCGAGGTGCTCGCCGAGACCGTGGACGAGGCCGCCATCATCGACCTCATCGTCGCCGCCTCCCGCAGCGGGCGCATCGGCGACGGCAAGGTCTGGACCACCGACGTCGGCTCCGTCGTGCGAGTGCGCACCGGGGAACGGGACGCGGATGCCGTCTGAGGCGTTGTCCGTACGCCGGATCACGCAGGTTCTCCACGACGGCTTCGCGGATCCCTCCGCCGGCCCCACCCGCAGACTCGAGCAGGCCGCCCTCGTCGACGGCTGGCTGAGCGAGCTGTGGACGGGGGCCGGCGGTCCCGCGTCCGGCGCGGCCCTGGCAGCGATCGGCTCCCTGGGGCGGCGGGACCTCGGACCCGGCAGCGATCTGGACCTGGTGCTGCTGATCGACCCGGAGCGTCTGGACGCCTCCGAGTCGGAGCGGCTCGCGAGCGCCCTGTGGTACCCGATCTGGGACTCCGGGACGGCACTGGATCACGCTGTCCGCAGCCCGAGCGAGTGCGAACAGGTCTCCCGCGACGACCTGCGAGCAGCGATCTCCCTGCTCGATCTGCGCCACGTCGCCGGGGATGCGGAGATGGTCGAGGAGACCGCCCGTCGCGTGCGCACCCAGTGGCGCCGAGAGGCACGCCGGCGGGTCTCCGACCTGGTCGACCTCGCCTTCGACCGCTCGCACCGCTACGGCGCCCTGGCCCACTCCACCGAACCGAACCTCAAGTCCGACCGCGGCGGGCTGCGCGACGTCACGGTCATCCGGGCCATCGCCGAGAGCTGGCTGGCGGACCACGATCACGCCGTGGTCGACGCCGCGGCGCGCACCCTCGGGGACGCCCGGGATGCCTTGCAGGCGGTCACCGGCTCCTCGGGCACGCGCCTGGGCCGCGCCGATCAGGACGCGGTCGCCGCGCTGACCGGGCACGCCACGGCCGACGACCACCACACCGTGCTCGCCGAAGCCGCCCGCGCCGTCACCTGGGAGCTGCACCGCACCGTCCGCGCCGCGGAGGCCGCCATCGCCCCGGGCGGTGCCGCCACCCGCGGCGCCGGCACGGACCGTCGGCCCGCCCTGACCCGTCTGCCCCACGGCGTGCTGGTCCAGGCCGGGGAGGTCTCGGTGGACCCCTCGGTGCGCGATCTGCTGCGCGACCTCGCCGCCGTTCGCCACGCCGCCACCACCGGGCTGCCACTGGCCGACGCCACCCTGGCGCGCATGGCCGAGGGCGGGACCGACCCGCTGCTGCCCGTCCAGCGCGACGTGCTCGTGGACGCGTTCGCGGGCGAGCACTTCGCCGACGTCTACGAGGCGCTCGACGTCAAGGGTGTCTTCGCCCGGTGGGTCCCGGGCTGGAGCGAGATCCGCAACCGCCCGCAGCGCTCCGCCGTCCACCGCTTCACGGTCGACCGCCACCAGGTCGAGACCGTCCTGGAGGCGCAGCGATTCCTGCCGCGCGTCGGTCGTCCCGACCTGCTGCTGGTCACGGCGCTGCTGCACGACCTCGGCAAGCGGCCCGGCGCGCGTGACCACGCCGCCGAGGGCGCGCCGCTGGCCGAGGCCGCCGCCCGCCATCTCGGCTTCGACAAGACCGACTCCGCACTGATCGGCACGCTGGTGCGCGAGCACCTCACCCTGATCGGGCTCGCCACGGGCCGGGACCTGGCCGATCCCGCGACCCTGCGCGACCTGCTGTCCGCCGTCGGCCACGACCTGGACACGCTCGAGATCCTGCGCGCCCTGACCGAGGCCGACGCGATCGCCGCCGGGCCGGCCGCCTGGTCCACCTGGCGCGCCGACCTCGTCGACCACCTCACCGACCTCGCCCGCGACGCCCTCACCGGGACCGCCCCGGCGCCGCGCCTGGTGCTGACGCCGCAGCGGTCCGTGCAGGATGCGGTGCTCACCGCGGTCAAGCGCACCGACAGCGCCCAGGTGATCTACCCGGCACCGACCGAGAACGAGCCGATCTCGCAGATCTGCGTCGGCGCCCCCGACGCCTCCGGGGTGTTCGCCGCGATGGCCCGGGTGCTGGTGCGCCTGCGGCTGGATGTGCACAGCGCCGTGGTCGTCACTATGGACGGCGTCGCGGTGAACACCTGGTGGGTCGCGGTCGCCCCGTCGGACCTCCCGCACCCCTCCGTGCTGCGCACCGCCCTGGACCACGAGCTCGCCCACCGCGACCGGCCCGATGCCCGCGTCCTCGAGCTGCCCCCGGCGCCGCCACCGCGGACCACCGAGGACACGCCCGTGGTCACGCTGCTGCCCGGCGCCTCCCGCGAGGCCACCGTGGTCCAGGTCAACGCCCGCAACCGTCCCAGCCTGCTGGCGGACGTGGCCGAGGTGATCACCGTGCACCGGCTGCAGGTGCGCAGCGCCCACGTGATGACGCTCGGCCAGCGGGCCGTGGACGTGCTGTACCTGACCGATGAGCACGGCCGCGCCCTGGACCCGCCGACCGTCGGCCGGATCGTCTCGGCACTGATGGACGCCGCCGCGACCTGAGCCGCTCCGGGCCGAGGCGATCGGCGGCGTGTCAGGTCTCTCCTCATGCGCCGCTGGGGAGGTGCAGACGAGGCCACTACACTGGTGCGGTCCATACGACCAAGGGGAAGCGCTTCGTGTTCAACAACCTCTCCGATCGCATCACAGCGTCGCTGAAGGGTCTGCGCGGCCACGGCCGCCTCACCGAAGCGGACGTCGACAAGACGATCCGCGAGATCCGGCGAGCCCTGCTCGATGCCGACGTGGCCGTCTCCGTCGTGCGCTCGTTCACCGCTCGCGTCCGCGAGCGCGCCCTCGGTGAAGAGGTCTCCAAGGCGCTCAACCCCGCGCAGCAGGTCGTCAAGATCGTCAATGACGAGCTCGTCGAGGTGCTCGGCGGTGCCACCGGTGAGCTGGGCTGGGCGAAGAACCCCCCGACGGTGATCATGCTCGCCGGCCTCCAGGGCGCCGGCAAGACGACTCTGGCCGGCAAGCTCGCGAAGTGGATGAAGAGCGAGGGGCACACCCCGATGCTCGTCGCCGCCGACCTCCAGCGCCCCAACGCCGTGAACCAGCTGCAGATCGTCGGCGAACGAGCAGGCGTGCCCGTGTTCGCGCCCGAGCCCGGCAACGGCGTGGGCGATCCGGTGCTGGTCGCCATGAACGGCGTCTCCACCGCCCAGTTCCAGCAGCACGACGTGGTCATCGTCGACACCGCGGGCCGTCTCGGCATCGACGAGGAGATGATGGAGCAGGCGCGGAACATCCGCGACGCCGTCAATCCCCACGAGACCCTGTTCGTCGTCGACGCCATGATCGGTCAGGATGCCGCCCGTGTCGCCGAGGCCTTCCGCGACGGCGTCGGCTTCACCGGTGTGGTCCTCTCCAAGCTCGACGGCGACGCCCGCGGCGGTGCCGCCCTGTCGGTCACCGGCGTGACCGAGCGCCCGATCCTGTTCGCCTCCACCGGTGAGAGCCTCGACGACTTCGAGCGCTTCCACCCGGACCGGATGGCGAACCGCATCCTGGACATGGGTGACGTGCTCACCCTGATCGAGCAGGCCGAGAAGGCCTTCGACCAGAAGGAAGCGGAGAAGGCCGCGCAGAAGCTGGCCTCCGGCGAGGACTTCACCCTCGACGACTTCCTCGCCCAGATGCAGCAGCTCAAGAGCATGGGCAACATCAAGAAGATGCTCGGGATGCTGCCGAACATGGGCCAGTACCGCGAGGCGCTCGAGAACTTCGACGAGAGCGAGATCGGCCGGGTCGAGGCGATCATCCGCTCGATGACGCCGGAGGAGCGCAACAACCCCAAGATCCTCAACGGCTCGCGCCGCAACCGCATCGCGCGAGGTTCCGGCACCACCGTCCAGCAGATCAATCAGCTGCTCGAGCGGTTCAAGCAGGCCCAGCAGATGATGAAGACGATGGGTCGCGGCATGGCCGGCGGCGGCGGTGGCATGCCCGGCGGTGGCGGGATGCCGGGGATGCCCGGCGGGCCCGGCATGGGCATGGGCAAGAAGTCACGCGGCAAGCAGGCCCCGCAGAAGCAGGTCAAGAAGTCGAAGTCGAAGAACCCTGCGAAGGCGGCCCGTGAGCAGGCCGAGGCGGCCAAGAAGGCCAGCCAGGGCGCGCAGGGCGACTCGGCCTTCGGCGCCGGCACCGCGGCCGGTACCCAGGGCACTCCCGACGCGACTGACTTCGACCCCAGTCAGCTGCCCCCGGAGATGCAGAAGCTGCTCGGCGGCAAGTGACGTGACGCCGTGGGGCATAGTCCCTGCGCCGACGGCCACGCGCCTCGCGGGCCTGGTTGGGTTCTGATTTGTTCCGCGTGCCGGAACAAATCAGAACCCATCGTGGTAGGGCGTCGTGTAGCACTGTCAGCCGGCGCGGGGCATGGCGCAGGGTACGGGTCGCGACGCGGCCGGGCACCAGGGAGGGGTACGCCGCTCTCGGCACGTGCACGTGCACGTCATGTCTCCGGCGAGGACCTTTCCTCCCCAGAGCGTCGTCCTGCACACCGGACCGGTGGCACCGGAACGCCACCTGACGCGACCAATATGGTCCCGCCCATGGTGTTGAGAGAGGCTCGGGACGTGAAGCCGGGCACGATGTACTCCCGTCGTGTGCTCCGCGAGCAGGGCATGCATCCCAGGGTGCTCGCGTCCGAAGCGATCACGTCCCCGCTCCCGGGCCTGTGCTGTCGGGCGGACGCTCCGGCGCCCTTGACGGACGTGGCCTTCGCCCTGCAGACCGTCGTCGTGCCCGGCTCCGTGATCAGCGATGAGACCGCAGCCGAACTGCTGGGGCTGCCATTGCCTCGGCGGCTGACCCGCAGGGAGGGCGCAGGGCTGCACTGTCGCATGGGTCGCGGCGGGGCTCGGAGGACCCAGGCATCGCTCGTCGTTCACCAGAGACGGCCCGCTCCGACCATCCAGTTCGGCGGACTGACGATCTCGGCGCCCGTCACCGTACTCCAGGAGATCGCCCCGAAGCTGTCCCGGATGGAACTTGTGGCGTGCGTCGACGCCCTGGCTGCGGACCGTCACGGCGCGAGCATCCGCGTGCCCCTGCAGCAGATCCGAGCTGACGCGAGAAGTTCCCGCGGACGGGGCGCGCGCGCCGTGCGCCGAGCTGCGAACGAAGCGCGGGAGCGGGTGTGGTCGCCGATGGAGACGAGGATGAGGCTGCTGATCTGCGCTCGCGGCTACCCCGAGCCTGCGCCCAACGTCTCGGTGCGTGACGGTGCGACCGGCTCCCTCTTCTACATAGACCTGGCATATGACCAGTGGCGGATCGCGATCGAATACGACAGCGAGCACCACCGCGAGGACAGGCGGACGTGGCAGCGCGATCTGCATAAGAACGAGGTGCTTCACGATCTGGGATGGAAGGTGCTCAGGATCTCCGTCGCGGACTTCCAGCGGCCTGCGGATTTCTTCGCGCGCCTCGACGCGGCCATCCGGGCACGGATGCCGACCTCCGGCCAGGATCGTGATGCGTCCCGGGGCTGACCGTGAGCACCCCGGTTCGGTTCCGATATGTTCCAAGCAGTGGAACACATCGGAACCGAACGCGTCGGTCCGGGGCGCTGGGCCGTGGGGGCTGGGACGGGGCCGCGGAGCGACGAGGCGTCGATATCCTCGAGACATGAGCACTGGAGCGACTGCCACGGCACCCGAGCACGGCGACGAGGACGTCCTGCATCTGAGCGGGCCGGTGCTGCTGGGGCCGGAGCAGGAGATCCCCGAGGCCTGGGTGATGGGTGGGCGCATCCATCACGAGCGACCCGAGCTGCCGGCCGGGACGGAGGTCGTCGAGGTCGACGGCTTCGTGGTTCCCGGCCTCGCGGACCTGCACTGCCACATCGGCATCGGGAACGACGGGGCAGGCACCAGCCTCGAGACGGCGCGCGATCAGGCCCTCACCGACCGCGACACCGGAGTCCTCCTGATCCGCGACGCCGGCTCCATCATCGACAACTCCCCGCTGCAGCGGCACGGTGACCTGCCGCGGCTGATCCGCTGCGGGCGCCACCTCGCCCGCACGCGGCGATACCTCCGCGGCTACGCCCATGAGCTGGAGCCCGAGCAGCTCCCCGGCGCGGTGGCTCAGGAGGCGGCGCGCAGCGACGGCTGGGTGAAGCTGGTGGGCGACTGGATCGACCGCGACGTCGGCGACCTGACCCCGTGCTGGGACGCCGAGGACTTCGCGGCCGCCGCCCGAGCCGCCCACGACGCCGGAGCCCGGATCACCACCCACACCTTCGACGAGGAGACGCTGCCGCTGGCCCTGGACGCCGGCTTCGACTGCCTCGAGCACGCCACCGGTCTGACCGACGAGACCATCGCGCGAGCCGCCGCGGCCGAGGTCCCGGTGGTCACCACCCTCGTCAACGTCGACGAGTTCGAGACGTACGCCGCGCAGGGCGAGAAGAAGTTCCCCGCCTACGCCGCTCATATGCGCCGGCTGCGCGAGGCCCGCTTCCAGCGCACCCGGGACGCCCACGACGCGGGGGTCCAGCTGCTGGTGGGGACCGACGCCGGGGGAGTGCTCGGCCACGGCATCATCCATGACGAGCTCGACGAACTCTCCCGGGCGGGCCTGACCGGGACAGAGATCCTGGAGGCCTCCGCCTGGGCACCTCGTCGGTTCCTCGGCGTCCCCGGCCTCGAGAACGGTGCTCCCGCCGATCTGCTGGTCCTGCCGCGAGATCCGCGGAGCGACCACACCGCCCTGCGCGAGCGCAGTGCGATCGTGCTGGGCGGCAGGGTGCTCCCACGCGGCCGCTGAGCGCTCCCCCTCGCGGCGATCGCCGAGCGCTGGCACGTTGACGTTGACGTTGTCGCTGCCGCGCGAGCACGGAGCACCCGCGGGGGCGAACCTCCCGGAGCAGAGGCACCGGTGCCCGTAGCATCGGACCATGGATCCACAGCAGCATCCTGGCGACGACGCCACGCCCGCGCCGGACGCACCGGGCGGGCCCGGCACAGCCGGCGCAGCGGCGGGGGCTGCGACCGAGCCGGAGGCCCCACCGCGCTGGCGACTGATCGGCCCCGGCCTCGTGGTGGCTGCGACCGGCATCGGTGCGGGCGATCTCGTCGCAACGCTCGTCGCCGGGTCCCGGTTCGGCTACGCCCTGCTGTGGGCCGCGGTCGCCGGGGTGATCATCAAGATCTTCCTCGTCGAGGGCGCCGGGAGGTGGACCCTGGCCTCGGGCCACTCCATCTTCGAGGGCTGGCGGAGGCTCGGCTGGTGGACCTCGCTCTACTTCGGCCCGTACATCATGGTGTGGGGCTTCGTGTACGGCGCGACGGCGATGTCGGCCTCCGCGCTGCCCCTGGTGGCACTGGTCCCGAAACTGCCCGTGATCGGGGACATCGGGGGCGTCGCCGAGGTGCCGCTGATGGTCTACGCCGTCGGCTGCGGACTGATCGGTGCCGCGCTGGTCTGGCTCGGCCACTACCACCGGCTCGAGAAGATCATCGCGGTCCTCGTCGGAGTCATGTTCGTGACCGTCGTCGGCGCCGCGATCGTCACCCTTCCGAACATCGGCGAGATCCTCCTCGGACTCGTCCCGCGCGTCCCGGACGGCGGGCTCCTCTATGCCCTGAGCATCGCCGGCGGCGTCGGCGGCACGATCACCTTGGCGGCCTACGGATACTGGCTGGCGGCGAAGGGATGGTCCACCCCGCGCTGGATGCGCGTGATGCGCATCGACAACGCCATGGCCTACGTGATCTCGGGGATCTTCGTGGTCGCCATGCTCGTCGTGGGTGCTGAGCTCCTCTACTCCGGCGGCATCGCCATCGAGGAGGGCGATCAGGGCCTGGTCGATCTGGCCGAGGTCCTGGCCTCCCGGTACGGGGAGCCGATGAGCTGGGTCTTCCTGATCGGATTCTGGGCCTCGTCGTTCTCGTCGATGCTGGGGGTGTGGAACGGCGTCTCGATCATGTTCGCGGATTTCTTCGGACATGTGCGCAGGCGTCCCGAAGGCCATCGGGACCGGGGCATCGGCGGTCGCTACTACCGCTTCTACATCCTGTGGCTGACGTTCCCGCCGATGCTGCTGCTCCTGCTCGGCAAGCCGGTGCAGGTGATCGTGGCCTACGGGGTGCTGGGCTCGCTGTTCATGCCGTTCCTGGCCCTGACGCTGCTGTTCCTGCTGAATTCGCGGCATATGCCGCAGGCGTGGCGCAACGGATGGGTGCTCAACGTGGTGCTCGGGATCATCGCGCTGGTCTTCGTCGTCCTCGGCGCCAACCAGCTGCTCGAGGCGATCGGAACGCTGGGCGGGTGAGGTCTCGGCGCCCCACACCTGGTCGGCGCGTCATGCCGTCGGCACCGCACGGCCGGTACGGTCATCACGCCGCCACCAGGGCGGCAGCATCCGAGGGGCCCGCCGTGTGCCCCGGTGCACACGGGCGCGGCTGGTCAGTCGGGCCGCATCCCTGGCATACTCTCCTGTGTATGTGCCCTGGCCGGCCCTCTATCCGCCGGTGCACGACACCCCGAGGACCGTCAGCGCCCGCATCACCCCACAGGCTGCGGCGGGACTCACCCGAACATCCCTGAAGGAGAGTCCACCCACGTGGCTGTCAAGATCCGTCTGAAGCGCATGGGCAAGATCCGTGCACCGTTCTACCGCATCGTCGTGGCCGATTCGCGCAAGAAGCGCGACGGCGCCGTGATCGAGGAGATCGGCAAGTACCACCCGACCGAGGAGCCCTCGCTGATCGAGGTGCAGTCCGAGCGCGCGCAGTACTGGCTCGGCGTCGGCGCGCAGCCGACCGAACAGGTCGCCGCGCTGCTCAAGGTCACCGGCGACTGGCAGAAGTTCACGGGCGAGGGCGACCCCGCCGGCTCCCTGAAGACCGCGGAGTCCAAGAAGTCCGCCGACGAACTGATCGCCGACGCCGACAAGTCCGCCGCCGAGTCCCGCCAGAGCGCGAAGAAGTCGGAGAGCACCGAGGGCGAGAGCGCCCAGGAGGGTGTCGAGCCCGGCTCCGAGGAGGCCCCCGCCGAGGGCGAGTCCGTCGAGGACGCCGAGGCCGCATCGACCGACGAGGCGTGAGATGAGCACCCGCGCCGAAGCTCTCGACCACCTCGTCCGCGGCATCGTCGATGATCCCGACGCCGTCCGCGTGAGCGAGAAGTCCACGCGCCGCGGCCCGCTGCTCGAGGTCCGGGTCGGCCCTGCCGATCTCGGCCGCGTCATCGGCCGCTCCGGCCGCACCGCCCGTGCCCTGCGCACGGTCACCGCGGCCCTGTCGGAGGACGACGTGCGCGTCGACATCGTCGACGTCGACCGGCGCTGAGGTGCCTCGCACTGCTTTCAGGAGCGGCCCTGCCGGCTCCCCGGCCATGCCCGACATGGTCGCTGGGACTCGGCAGGGCCGCTCCTGGCATGCGCACGACCAGGCCGGCCGGAGAGCCGACGGCGCGGGCCGGCGCAGCGCCGGCGCGGTGATCGCCGCCCTGGGCGCTGCACTCCTGCTGGCGGCGTGCTCCTCGGGCACGGCAGACCCGGAGGACACGGCCGGGCCCGGCACCGCAGACCCGGGCACGGCGACGAGCGCACAGCCCATGACCCCGGATCCGGCCCTCACTGCGTCGTGCGGGGAGTTCTGGGGCGACCCCGACTACACCGACCCCCTCTCCCGAACGGTCCTCGACCGCGCCGGGACCGCGCCCGAGGCCGGCCCGTCGGACCCCTTCTTCTATGCCATGACCGGTGACGACGTCGAGGCCGCGTTCGAGAGCGCCCCCGAGGACGCCCGCGCCGCGGCCACGACGCTCGCCGAGTGGTTCCGCACCGAGCCCGAGAAGGGTGCCGACCTCGATCGGGACGGCTTCCGGACCGCCTGGGGCGAGGTGGCAGCCCAGTGCGCGAGCGTCTCCGAGGCGGCGAGCTGGGCCGCCGAGCCCGGAGAGGACGGCACCAAGCCCGCCGCGCTGGTGTGCGCCGACGTGTTCGACACCCCCGGCACCCTGACCCATTTCGCCAATGCCAACGTGCTGACCTCGAACATGTTCAAGCTGGTCGGCCTCAGCCCCCGGACGGTGCCCGCAGATCGCATGGACGACGTGCAGGCCACCGCGGACCTGCTCGCCGCCGAGATCGAGGCCGTGGACGACGACGGGGTCCGGGCGGCACTCGAGCAGGTGCGCGCACCGTTCCAGGACGCCCTGGACGGCGACACCTCCTCCGAGGGGCTGCGCGAGCCCCTGGCGGAACTCGGCACCAGCTGCGACACGGCCGGATACTCCTCACCGGAGCCCACGGAGGGCGACGACGGAACCGGCGACGAAGGAGACGAAGGACTGGTATGAGCACATTCGAGGTCATCGTCGCGACCATCGGCCGGGCGCACGGCCTGCGGGGCGAGGTCGCCCTGAACCTGCGCACGGATCAGCCCGAGGAGCGCCTGGCCCCGGGCACGGTCTTCGAGGTCGCCGGCGGTCAGGGGCAGCGGACCCTCACCGTGCGCGGCACCAGGCTCCAGCAGGACCGCTGGTACGCGACCTTCGAGGAGGTCACCGACCGTACCGGCGCCGAATCGCTGCGCGGCACCGAGCTGGCCCTGTCCGTGGACGCCGAGGAGGAGGCCGAGGAGGACCCCGACGCCTGGTACCCCTCGCAGCTGAAGGGTCTCGACGTGCGCCACGTCGACGGCCGGGAGCTCGGCACCGTCACCGGCATCGATCACTACCCGGCGCAGGACCTGCTGCTGGTTCGCACCCCGAGCGGCAAGCGCGTCCAGCTGCCGCTGGTGGAGCAGCTCGTGCCCGAGGTCGATCTCGAGGGCGGCACCGTCGTGGCCGACCCGCCCGGAGGCCTGTTCGACGAGCTGCCGGAGGAGGACCCTGACGACGGGCCCGACACCTCCGCTCCGGCGCCGGCCGACGAACGCTGAGCGCTGCGATGCGCCTCGACGTCGTCACGATCTTCCCCGAGTACCTCGCCCCGCTCGATCTGTCCCTGATCGGCAAGGCGCGGCGCGACGGGATCCTCGATCTGCACGTGCACGACCTGCGCACGTGGACCCATGACCGCCACCGCACGGTCGACGACACCCCGCTCGGCGGGGGAGCGGGCATGGTCATGAAGCCGGAGCCCTGGGCGGAGGCCTTCGCCGCGGTGCTCTCCGCCGGCCGGGAGTCGCTGGGGGCCGACGCCCACCCCCTGATCATCTTCCCCAACCCGGCCGGCGCACCCTTCGCGCAGGCCACCGCCCAGGACTGGTCGCAGCGGGAGTGGCTCGTCCTGGCCTGCGGGCGGTACGAGGGCATCGACGAGCGCGTCTACGAGCACCTGGCCGACCAGGGGCACGAGGTCGCCCTCGTCTCGCTCGGCGACTACGTCCTCAACGGCGGCGAGGTCGCCGTCCTGGCCATCACCGAGGCCGTCGTCCGGCTGATCCCGGGAGTGGTCGGCAACGCGGCCAGCCTGGTCGAGGAGTCCCATGCCGACGGGCTGCTGGAGTACCCGCTGTACACCCGTCCGGCGTCCTGGACGGACCCCGCCGGGACCGTGCGCGAGGCGCCGCCGATCCTGCTCTCCGGTGACCACGGGCGCATCGCCGCCTGGCGCCGGGAGCAGTCTCGCCGCCGCACCCGTGAACGCCGGCCCGACCTGCTTCCGGCCGACGACGAGGGCCCGGCCCCTCTCGGGTGACGGATCCGACACCGCTCGCCGACGCTGACCAGCACTCTCATCACGGGTCGGGGCTTGCCGGGGCCCTCGTGCGCTGACAGAATGAGCCCTTGTGCACGCCGCGCGCCCCTCTGCCTCAGGGGAGGGACGCACCGAGCGGCCGGGCAGATCCGTGGCGATGGGAGTCGCTGCCAGAGGCCCAGCACACCGGCACGAGGAGCCTGCTCCTCGCCGGATCGACGGTTCAGGACGGGCGCCGACGAGCGCCCCGCGAACGATGCCGTCCGACCTGAGGCGGAGGGCTGGAGACACACTATGCAGAAGCTCGATGAGCTCGACAAGGCGTCCCTGCGCGAGGACGTCCCCGATTTCCGCGCCGGCGACAACGTCAAGGTGCACGTGAAGGTCGTCGAGGGCAACCGCTCTCGTATCCAGGTCTTCCAGGGCTACGTCATCGCCCGCCAGGGCCACGGCGTCGGCGAGACCTTCCGCGTCCGCAAGGTCTCCTTCGGGGTAGGCGTGGAGCGTGTGTTCCCGATCCACGCCCCGACCGTCGACAAGATCGAGGTCGTCACCCGCGGCGACGTGCGCCGCGCGAAGCTGTACTACCTGCGCGGCCTGACGGGCAAGAAGGCCCGCATCAAGGAGAAGCGCCAGCACTCCTGATCCGGATATGACTCCGGATGGCAGCAGCGGACGGCGGCGGCCCCACCTGGTGGTGGCCGCCGCCGTCTGTGTCGTGCTACTCCTGCTGACCGCGGCCGCGGTGCGCCAGTTCGTCGTCCAGCCCTTCCGTGTCCCGTCGGCCTCGATGGAGCCCACCCTGGCCCGAGGCGATGTGATCCTCGCCGACCGCACGCAGCGCGGCGAGGCCGAGCGCGGGCAGGTCGTCGTCTTCGACGGCACCGGCTACTTCGCCCCCTCACAGGCGGACGGGGGCCGGTACTGGGTCAAGCGCGTGATCGCCGTCGGCGGCGACAGAGTGGCCTGCTGCGACCCCGTGGGGGCCCTCACGGTCGACGGCGTGCCCCTCGAGGAGCCCTACCTGCCCGAGGGCACCGCGCCCAGCGAGATCGACTTCGATCTCCGGGTCCCCGCCGGGCGCATGTTCGTCCTCGGCGACAACCGCTCCGACTCCACCGATTCCCGGCACCTGTTGGGCGCACCGGGCGGCGGGATGATCCCCGCAGAGCGCGTCGTCGGTGACGTCGACCGCATCGTGTGGCCTCTCACCCGCAGCGGCTCCCTCTGATCCGCAGGATCTGCGGATAGGATCACCGCGATGAACCCGCCCGATGAGACCCGCCGCGCTGTGTCCGACTCCCAGGACGCCGCATCCGGCGAGGACGCCGCGTCCGCCGACGGCGCCGCCCCGGCATCGGCCGCCTCGGCCGATGCCCGCCCGTCGCGCCGCCGGCGGATGCCGCTGTGGCTGGACACGGTCCTGACCATGGCGGTCGCCCTGCTGATCGCGGTGCTGGTCAAGACGTTCCTGATCCAGCCGTTCTACATCCCCTCGGCCTCGATGAACCCCACGCTGCTGCAGGACGACAAGATCCTGGTCTCCAAGCTCACCCCCGGCGTGTTCGACCTCCACCGCGGTGACGCCGTCGTCTTCGAGGACCCGGACAACTGGATCCCGGGCGATGTCACCGACGACCCGACGCCGCGGGTCCGGATGATGATGGTGCTCAGCCTCGTCGGGCTCGCCCCCGATCCGTCCCAGGATCATCTGGTCAAGCGACTGATCGGCCTGCCCGGCGACCATGTCGAGTGCGAGGAGGAGGGCGGCGCCGTCAGTGTCAACGGCACGGAGCTGGACGAGCCGTACATCAACCCCGACACGCCCGCCTGCAAGGCGGCGTTCGACGTCACGGTGCCCGACGGCAAGATCTGGGTGATGGGGGACAACCGCTACGCCTCGGCCGACTCCGCCTATCACGAGGTCCAGGGCGAGGACGGCTTCGTCCCGGAGGACAACGTCACCGGGAAGGCCGAGGTCATCTTCTGGCCCGCCGGCCGCTGGAGCGGACTGGGCGAGGCCGGGGACACCTTCGACGAGGTTCCCGACCAGCCGTGAGCACACCGGCTCCCACCCTGGACGCCGAGCTCGCCCTAGCCTCCCGCTGCGGGCCCGGGCGACGCATCGTCGTCGGCATCGACGAGGTCGGCCGCGGCGCACTCGCCGGACCGGTCGCCATGGGCGCCTGCGCGATCGAGGTGATCGACGGGCGCGCCGCGGCCCTGCCCGAGGAGGTCCGCGACTCCAAGCTGCTCACCGCCCGCCGCCGGGAAGCCCTCGTGGCGCCCATCCGCGAGAGCATCCTCGCCGGGAGCGTCGGCTGGGCCAGCGCCGCGGAGATCGACGAGATCGGCATCATCCGCGCTCTGACCCGTGCCGCGGTGCGTGCCATCGACGCGCTGGCGATCGACATCGACGCGATCGTGCTGGACGGCAACGTCGACGTGCTCTCTGCCGAGCTTGCACGAGCAGCCGACGGTGCGCGGCCGACCCCCGTGGTCGAGCTGCGGGTCGCCGCGGACCGGGACTGCGCCAGCGTCGCGGCCGCCAGCATCTTCGCCAAGGTCGCGCGCGATGCCGAGATGGTGGCCCTGGACGCTCTCGCCCCCGACTACTGCTGGGCCTCGAACAAGGGCTACGGCTCGGCGGCCCATCGCCGGGCGATCGAGACCCTCGGCGTCCATGAGCATCACCGCCGCAGCTGGCGCCTGGGGACGACTCCCCTCGACGCGCCGGAACCCTCGCGCGCTGGCGTACTGTGGGACGACCAGTGGCACCCGCAGCATGAGGAGGAGCGTCGGTGAGCGCCCAGGAACTCGAGAACTACGAGTCCGACCTCGAACTCCAGCTGTTCCGCGAATATCGCGACGTGGTCAGCCTGTTCACCTACGTGGTCGAGACCGAGCGCCGGTTCTACCTCGCCAACCAGGTCGACCTGCAGGTCCGCTCCGGTGGCGGCGAGGTCTTCTACGAGCTGCGCCTGGCCGACGTCTGGGTCTGGGACATCTACCGCTCCAACCGCTTCGTCCGCTCCGTGCGGGTGGTGACGTTCAAGGACGTCAACATCGAGGAGCTCAACAAGCCGGACATCTCCCTGCCGTAGCGGCGACGCCGCCGGTGCCGCGGCCGCGCCGGCCGCGGCACCGTTCCTCCCCAAGGGGCGCCCGTCCCCAAAACCCGTCCCGGCGATGCGTCGGGAGGCCTTCGCGACGAGGCTGACGGGCATGAACTCGCTCCTCCCCGTCCCTCGACCCGCAGCAGCTCCCGCCCCCGGTGCCCGGCCCCGGGCCGCTCCCGGGGCGCCCTCGTCCGGACCGCCTGTCGCCGGCCCCGCGGCGCCGCCCGAGGCGCGCCGTGTGCGCGAGATGTCCACCGTGGAGCTCGGCCGTGCCGGGGAGGACCTCGCAGCCGAGCACCTGGTCGCCTGCGGCTGGCAGATCATCGAGCGCAATCTCCGGCTCGGCCAGGGCGAACTGGACATCGTGGCCCTGGCCCACACCACGCTCGTCTTCGTCGAGGTCAAGACACGTCGCACGTTCGTCACCGGGGTGCCGCAGGCCGCGGTCACCGCCTCCAAGCTGCGCCGCCTGCGCAGGCTGGCCGGGCAGTACCTCATGGAGCGCTCCACGCCGCATCGGGACGTGCGCATCGATGTCGTCGCCGTCCACGCCCACCTCGACGGGACCTTCTCCCTCGAGCACCTCGAAGCGGTCTCCTGATGGGTCACGCGCGCACGCTCTCGATCTCTCTCACCGGCCTCGACGGCACCCTGGTCGAGGTCGAGGCCGACGTCTCCCAGGGCCTGCCGGCGTTCTCCCTCGTCGGCCTGCCCGACTCCTCCACCCTGCAGGCCCGCGAACGGGTCCGCGCGGCCGCCGCCCGCAGCGGGGTGCGACTGGCCGCGCGCCGCATCACCATCAACATGACGCCTGCCTGGCAGCCCAAGCACGGCTCCGGCTTCGATCTCGCCATCGCGATGGCGGTGGTCGATGCCCAGGGCGACCTGCTCACCCACCTGCCGGGGGACACCGTCCTCCTCGGCGAACTGGGCCTGGACGGGAGGGTGCGCCCGGTCCCCGGGGTGCTGCCCGCCCTGCTCGCAGCCCGCGCTCACGGCGCGACGCGGGCGATCGTTCCCGAGGAGAACCTCCCCGAGGCGCGCCTGGTCGAGGGCATGGAAGTCGACGGGGCCGGCGACCTGACCAGCGTCCTGCACCGCTTCGGCGCGGACGTCCCGCCGGCACCGCCACGCGGGACCCTCCGGCTGACGGCACCGGAGCGGAAGAGCTCAGAGCGCTCCCGCTCCCCCCAGCTCCCGGATTTCGCGGACGTCATCGGGCAGGCCCAGGCGCGGCGCACCGCGGAGGTCGCCGCCGCCGGAGGACACCATCTCCTGCTGAGCGGGCCGCCCGGCGCCGGGAAGACCATGATCGCCTCCCGGGTCCCCGGGATCCTGCCGCAGCTCGACATCGACGACGCCCTGACCGTCTCCGCGATCCACTCCCTGGCCGGACGGTTCGACGCCCGCGACGGACTGCGCCGCACGGCCCCGTTCGAGAACCCGCACCACACCGCCACCACCGCCGCCGTGGTCGGGGGCGGGGGCGGGATCGCCCTGCCCGGCGCCATCTCGCGCGCCCACGCCGGCGTGCTGTTCCTGGACGAGGCCCCGGAGTTCCCCGCGCGCGTGCTCGAAGCCCTCCGCGAACCGCTGGAGACCGGCGACATCACCCTGCACCGCGCACGCGGCGTGACCCGCTACCCCGCGCGGTTCCAGCTCATCCTGGCGGCCAATCCCTGTCCGTGCGGCAAGGCCTGGGGCAAGGGGGCCGACTGCACCTGCAGCCCGCTGCAGCGACGTCGTTACGCCGCCCGGCTGTCCGGCCCGGTCCTGGACCGCGTGGACATGCGCGTCGGCGTGGGACCGGTCGACGTCCGCCGCTCCGGCCCCGAGGACGCCGAGTCCAGCGCGCTCATCGCCGACCGTGTGCGCGCGGCACGAGAGCGGCAGCGACGACGGTACGAGGGTCTTCCCTGGTCCACCAACGCCCACCTGCCGGGGCCCCGGCTGCGGCGCGAGTTCGCCCCCGAGGCATCACAGCGCCGGCTGCTCGACCATGCCGTGGCCCAGGGTCGCCTCACTCTGCGCGGACACGACCGCGTGCTCCGCCTGGCCTGGACGCTCGCCGACCTCGACGGCTCCGACCGTCCCGGCGAAGGGCACATCGGCACCGCCCTGACCCTGCGCGAAGGAGAACCACGATGACCACCCCGAGCAATCCTGCCGGTACCGCGGCCGAACCGGACCCTGCAGCACCGGCCCCCGGCTCCGCGGAGACCGGCGCAGACGCGACTCGCGAAGCCCGCGTGACCTGGTCACTCATCGCCGAGCCGGCGGACCCCGTCGCCCTGCTCGCTCGGAGCGTGCTCGGGCCCGCCGGCGCTCTGGAGCTCGCCAGGCACGGCACGGAGAGCGAGCTGCTGGCACGTCTGGGCGGGCGGCTGCCCACGGACGCGGCGGACCCCGGTCCCGGCACCCACCAGCTGAGAGCCCGCCGCGCCCTGACCCGCTGGCGGACACGGCTGGACGGCCTCGACATCGACAGGGTCCTCGACGACGCCGATCAGCGGCACATACGAGTCCTCACCCCGGAGGACGCAGAATGGCCCCCAGCCCTGGACGATCTGCAGGAGACGAGCCCACATTGCCTGTGGGTGC
Source organism: Brachybacterium sp. GCM10030252 (assembly GCF_042666535.1). Lineage (NCBI taxonomy): Bacteria > Bacillati > Actinomycetota > Actinomycetes > Micrococcales > Dermabacteraceae > Brachybacterium > Brachybacterium sp. GCM10030252. The sequence goes on from NZ_JBHTDM010000036.1 coordinate 122,193, forward strand.
AGGGCCCGGGCCGGCTCGACGATCTCGTCACCGGACGCTGCGCGGCCGTCGTCGGCTCGCGGGCCGCCACCGGCTACGGAGAGGAGATCGCCGGAACCTTCGCCGCCTCCTTCGCCGCATCCGGCGGCACGGTCGTCTCCGGCGGCGCCTACGGCGTCGACGGCGCGGCCCACCGCGGTGCCCTCTCGGCCGACGGCGGGGCCACCCTCGCCGTTCTCGCCGGTGGGCTGGACCGGCTCTATCCCCGCGAGAACGCGGAGATGCTCGAACGGATCCGGGACCGACACCTGCTGGTCAGCGAGGCCCCACCGGGCACAGCGCCCACCCGCTGGCGGTTCCTCTCGCGCAATCGGCTGATCGCCGCGCTGTCCCAGGCAGTGGTGGTGGTCGAGGCGTCATGGCGTTCCGGGGCGCTGTCGACCGCCCGGCTCGCCGACCAGATCTCCCGTCCCGTGGGCGCCGTCCCCGGCCCGGTCACCTCCGCAGCCAGCGCCGGGTGCCACCGGCTGATCAGGGAACGAGGTGCCGTGCTGATCACCGAGAGCGCCGACGTGCTCGATCTGCTGCCCGGCGGCCCGGCGGCGGGGGACGGCGGGTTCGCCGTCCAGGACGAGTTGGACCTGCTCACGCCCGCCGATCGTCGGGTGCTCGATGCTGTGCCGCCGCGCTCCAGCCTGCCGGTTGCGCGCATCGTCCGGGAGATCGGCTTCGAAGCCGTCGAGGTCGAATCCGCCCTGGCGCGGCTGCGTCTGCTGGGGCTCGTCGAGGACGTGGGGGAGAGGGTGCGACGCGTGCGCACCGGCTGACGTCCTCCCGGCCGGGGACGCCTGGATGCGGGAGACTGGGGACATGGGCACAGACCGCAGCAGCGCCGAGGACGCCGTGCTCGATGCCTTCAGCGACCATCTCCGCCTCGAGCGGGGGCGCTCGGAGCACACCATGCGCGCCTACCGCCGGGAGGCCGCCCACCTGCTCGAGCATCTGCGCGAGGTCGAACGCATCGAGCTCCCCGAGCTCGACGTCGCCGCCCTGCGCTCATGGCTCGCAGCGCGGGCGGAGAGCGGCGTGGGGGCGAGCACGCTGGCGCGGTCGGCCGCCGCGGCCCGCACCTTCACCACATGGCTCGCCGCCACCGGCCGCATCCCGCACGACGTGGGCGGCCGATTGAAAGCACCCCGGCGGGGCCGCCACCTGCCCACTGTGCTCTCCAGTGAGCAGGCCGGGTACCTGCTGGACCGGATCGGGCCGGCACAGACGGGCCCCTCCGGGACCGGAGGACGCGGCGAGGCGTCCGGAACAGGCAGCGACGCCGATGCACGTGCCGGCCTCGATGGTGCTGATGGCGCAGGCGGCGCCGTCCCGTCCGACGGCGCCGAGGTCCCCGGCTCCCCGGGCGTGCCTGACGATCCTGCCCGGCGCGCGATGGTGCTGCGCGACGCCGCGGTCCTCGAACTGCTCTACTCCTCCGGACTGCGGGTCTCGGAGCTGGTCGCCCTGGACCGCAGCGGCATCGACCGTTCCCGAGGCACCGTCCGAGTCCGGGGAAAGGGCGACAAGGAACGCATCGTCCCCGTCGGCGCCCCGGCGCTCGCCGCTGTGGAGCACTGGGAGCGCGAGGGTCGGCCCGTCCTCGCGCGAGCCGGCGGCGCGGGCGCGACTCGCGCCGGCGACGCACTGTTCCTCGGCGCCCGTGGCGGCAGGCTCGGTGATCGCGCCGTGCGCACGCTGCTGGATCGGTACGCCGCCGAGGCCGGCATCTCGAGGCACATATCCCCGCACACGCTGCGTCACAGCGCCGCCACGCACCTCGTCGAGGGCGGCGCCGACCTGCGCAGCGTCCAGGACTTCCTCGGACACTCCTCACTCGCGACCACCCAGATCTACACCCACGTCAGCGCCGAACGGCTCCGCCGCACCGTCGACCAGGCACACCCGCGCGCCTGATCTGCTCACGGGCCGGCGTCGACAGCATCGCGCGCCCCGGGAGCCCCGTGATGGGCCAGCGGCAGCAGCACACTCGGTCCCCGCGCCCCCAGCAGCACCATCGGATCCACGTAGCCCTGAGCGCGCCGCGCACCCAGATGCAGACACATCTGAGCGCAATGCGACTGCGTGCTGCCCGGCGTGATCCGTCCGAGCACGTCCCCGGCGCGGACCGTCTGCCCCTCCACCACCTCGCCGGCGACCGGTTCGTAGGTGGAGATCAGGCCATCGGCGTGCCGCACCGAGACCACGGGACGCCCAGCCACCGATCCGGTGAAGCGCACCGTGCCCGAGTCGACCGCATGCACCGCGGCGCCCTCTCCGGTCACCGCGATGTCGATCCCGCGGTGGCCGGGTCCGTAGGGGGTGTCCGGAGCGTCGAAGGGTGTGACGACGTCATGGGGAGCCGGTGTCGGCCACATCCAGCGCACCTCCTCGGCGCGCGCCGAGCCGGGCATGGCGACGACGAAGGCGGCCACCAGGCACAGTACGACCAGCACGGCCCGGACCAGGACCAGGATCCGCTGCCGGGCCGGCCGGCGATCGAGGGCGTCTCGAGAAGTCATAGCGGCATCCTCGCCACGTCGGCCGACCGCGTCATCCGGGGCGAGGACCCGGTGGACGAAGAGGTCCTGGGGAGGAACGATCGCCGCGCCGACACACCCCGCGGCGTGATGCACGACGCGCTGTGCCGGCTGTGAGCGTCAGATAGACTCGAGACAGCATCCGGTCCGTCCGGATGACTTCGCGTGCCCATCAGGGCTCGCCGGCCAACGGTCCCCGGTCGCCTCCGCGCCTCGCGCGCGGGCCGCCGCCGGGGCGGCCGGCTTCCCGGGCACCAGGCCCCGCATCGACCGGTGACGGGGAAGAACCGAGAACGAAGGTCCTGCGCGATGACCGCGGACGCCCCACCGGGCGAGTCGTGCGAGCCCAGGCCTAGATAAGAGGACACCATCATGGCAGTCGTCACCATGCGCCAGCTCCTGGAGAGCGGCGTCCACTTCGGTCACCAGACCCGTCGGTGGAACCCGAAGGTCCGTCGCTTCATCTTCACCGAGCGCAACGGCATCTACATCGTCGACCTCATGCAGACCCTGTCGTACATCGACAAGGCCTACGACTTCGTCAAGCAGACCGTCGCCCACGGCGGCACGATCCTGTTCGTCGGCACCAAGAAGCAGGCCCAGGGCTCCATCCAGGAGCAGGCCACCCGCGTGGGCATGCCCTACGTCAACCAGCGCTGGCTGGGCGGCATGCTCACCAACCTGCAGACCGTCTCCGCGCGCGTTAACCGCCTCAAGGAGCTCGAGCAGATCGACTTCGACGATGTGGCCTCCTCCGGCCGCACCAAGAAGGAGCTGCTGATGATGCGCCGCGAGAAGGACAAGCTGGAGAAGACCCTCGGCGGTATCCGCGACATGGGCAAGGCGCCCTCCGCCGTGTGGATCGTCGACACCAACAAGGAGCACCTCGCTGTCGACGAGGCGCAGAAGCTGAGCATCCCGGTCGTCGCGATCCTGGACACCAACTGCGATCCCGACGAGGTCACCTACCCGATCCCCGGCAACGACGACGCGATCCGCTCCGTCACGCTGCTGACCCGGGTCGTGGCCGACGCCGTGGCCGCCGGCCTGCAGGAGCGTCACGCCAAGTCCAGCGGCGGCGAGAAGAACGTCTCCGCCGTCGAGGCCGAGCCGCTGGCCGAGTGGGAGCGCGAGCTGCTCAAGCAGTCCGAGGTCCAGCAGCAGGACGCCCCCGCCGAGGAATCCGTCGCCGCGGAGAACGCCCCGGCAGCGACCGAGGCCCCCGCGGCCGAGTCCGCTGAGGCCCCCGCGGCCGAGGCCACCGAATCCGCAGTGGAGCAGCCCGCGCCGGGCGCGTCGGACGCCGAGGCCGAGACGGCCGAGTCCGCCTCCGAGGCGACCGACGGCCGGACCGAGCCGACCGCAGCCGAGTGACCAACGGGCCCGGGGGCGATAACGTCGCTCCCGGGCCCCTCCACGGGGTGGGCCCCGCCATCGTCGAAGCCCACCCCGCACCCTCCGCTAGCAGCTCCCACAAGGAAGAGGAACATGGCCAATTACACGGCAGCAGACATCAAGGAGATCCGCGAGTCCACCGGCGCGGGCATGCTCGACGTCAAGAAGGCTCTCGACGAGGCCGAGGGCGACAAGTCCAAGGCTGTCGAGCTGATCCGCGTCAAGGGCCTCAAGGGGATCGCCAAGCGTGAGGCCCGCACCGCCTCCGAGGGCCTGATCGCCGTCGACGTGCGCGACACCGATCAGGGTCAGACCGGCACGCTGGTCGAGATCAACTCCGAGACCGACTTCGTGGCCAAGAACGACAAGTTCGTCGCCCTGGGCGACGAGGCCGTGGCCGCGGCCGTCCAGTCCGGTGCCTCCGAGCCCGCCGAGCTGGCCGAGACCTCCTTCGGCGAGGCCCTGACCAACGCCGGCGCCACCATGGGTGAGAAGATCCAGGTGCGCCGCATCGGTCGCGTCTCGGGCGAGGTCGTCACCGCCTACATGCACCGCACCAACAAGGACCTGCCCCCGCAGGTCGGCGTGCTGGTGGCCACCGACAAGGCCGGCGCCGAGGTGGCGCGCGACATCGCGATGCACATCGCCGCGTTCTCCCCGGCCTACTTCGATCGTGACGAGGTCCCCGAGGAGCTCGTCGCCGACGAGCGTCGCATCGCCGAGGAGACCGCCAAGAACGAGAACAAGCCCGAGAAGGCGATCCCGAAGATCGTCGAGGGTCGCCTGAACGGCTACTACAAGGAGAACGTGCTGCTCGACCAGGCGTTCGCCAAGGATCCCAAGAAGACGGTCGGCAAGATCGTCGAGGAAGCCGGCGGCACGCTGACCGGTTTCGTCCGCTTCCGCGTCGGAGGCTGACTCCCCGGGGATCGGGCCTGATCGCCCGGAACCCACCGGCCGCCGACGGGCGGCCGCCGACCTGCGGCCCCGCACCCTCGGTGCGGGGCCGCGGCTCGGTATCATCACCGAGGACCCCGCGCGGAAGGACCGACATGACCCAGACGTTCACGTCCCCCATACCCGTTCTCCCGAAGAGGCAGGACGGCCGCCGGGTCCTCCTCAAGCTCTCGGGAGAAGCCTTCGGCGGCGGCGCCGTCGGTGTCGACCCCGACGTCGTCTCGCGGGTCGCCGCGGAGATCGCCGAGGGTGTCGCCCAGGGCGTGGAATGCGCCATCGTCGTCGGCGGAGGGAACTTCTTCCGCGGCGCCGAGCTGTCCCAGCGCGGCATGGACCGCCGGCGCGCCGACTACATGGGCATGCTCGGCACCGTCATGAACTGTCTCGCCCTCCAGGACTTCCTCGAGCAGCGCGGCGTGACCACACGCGTGCAGACCGCCATCGAGATGGGCCAGGTCGCCGAGCCCTACATCCCGCTGCGCGCCGTGCGGCACCTGGAGAAGGGTCGCGTGGTCATCTTCGGAGCCGGCGCGGGCATGCCGTACTTCTCCACCGACACCGTCGCCGTCCAGCGCGCACTGGAGATCGGCTGTGAAGAGGTGCTGATGGCCAAGAACGGCGTCGACGGGGTCTACGATTCCGATCCCCGCACGAATCCCGACGCCGTCAAGCTCGAGGCCGTCACCTACAACGACGCCCTCCAGCGCGGTCTGAAGGTCGTCGACTCCACCGCCTTCAGCCTGTGCATGGACAACGCCCAGCAGATGATGGTCTTCGGACTGGACACACCCGGCAACATCACCCGCGCGCTGCGCGGGGACCGGATCGGGACCGTGGTCACCAGCGACTGATCCGGACGCGCGAGGGCTCGAGCCCCCCCGGCGCGGCCGACGTCCCCGCGGTCTCTGCTCGTCCGAGGGGCCCGGGGCCGCCGACCGCCCCGGAGGCCGGGAGCGGGGGCGTGCCCGCCGCGCGAGAGTCCACCCAGCAGTCCCGCCTTGACGGTGCGGGACAATGGAACCCACCACCCACCGAGAACCGAGGAGCATCCCGTGAGCGACGACACCGCGAGCATCCTGAAGGACGCCGAGGCCAAGATGTCCAAGTCCGTCCAGGTCACCAAGGAGGAGTTCGGCTCCATCCGCACCGGCCGGGCCAACGCCGCGATGTTCCAGGGCATCATGGTCGAGTACTACGGAGCGCCGACACCGCTGAACCAGCTCGCCTCGCTGCAGTTCCCCGAGGCCCGCACCGTCATCGTCACGCCCTACGACATGAGCGCGATCGGGCAGGTCGAGACTGCGCTGCGGGACTCGGACCTTGGCGTGAACCCCACCAACAACGGTGACAACCTGCGCGTGGTCCTGCCCTCGTTGACCGAGGAGCGACGCAAGGAGTACATCAAGCTCGCCCGCACCAAGGCCGAGGACGGCCGCGTCGCCGTGCGCGGCTCCCGCGGCAACGCGAAGAAGAGCATTGAGAAGCTGGTCAAGGACAAGGAGATCGGCGAGGACGAGGGCAACCGCGCCGAGAAGGAGCTCGAGTCCGTGACCAAGAAGTTCATCGATCAGATCGACGAGGCGCTCGGCGCCAAGGAGTCCGAGCTCGCGACGATCTGACGTCACCCTCGATCTCCTGCCGCCCTCGTGACCTCGGACCCGGACCGCTCCGCACGCCCGGCCGCCTCGATGCCGCTCGAGGCGGCCGAGGGCGTGACCGGCGCGCCCCCGCGCGCGAAGCGCCGTGGTGCCGGCCGGGACCTGCCGGCCGCGATCCTGGTCGGTCTCGGCCTCGGTGCGGCGCTGCTCGCGTCGCTGTTCGTCGTGCCCCAGGCCTTCCCGGTCCTGGTGGCGGTCACGATGGTGCTCGCCGTGCTCGAGCTGACCCGTGCCCTGGCTCAGGGCGGTCTGCGGGTCGCGGCAATGCCGCTGCTGGTCGGCGTGATCGGCATGGTGGTCTCCACCGTCGTGTTCGAGGTCGAGGGGCTGCTGGTGTCCACGGCCGTCGCGGTGTGCGTGCTGATCGTGTGGCGGGCCTCGGAGTCTATGGGCCTGACCGCGCTGCGGGACGTCGCCGGGGGAGTGTTCGCCCTGGCCTGGGTCTCCTTCCTGGGCTGCTTCACCCTGCTGCTGTTCGGTCTGGACCAGGGGCCGCTGCTGGTGCTGCTGGCCGTGCTGGGACCGGTGGGCAACGACGTCGGCGGATACGTCAGCGGCGTCCTGTTCGGGTCCCATCCCATGGCCCCGGGCATCAGCCCCAAGAAGAGCTGGGAGGGGTTCGCCGGTTCGCTCATCCTGGGCACCGCGGCGGTCACGGCCGTCGGATCGTTCGGCCTGGGTCTGCCATGGTGGACGGGCGTGATCCTCGGCGTGGTCCTGGTGATCGTCTCCACGTGCGGTGATCTCGCCGAGTCCCTCCTCAAGCGTGACCTGGGGATCAAAGACATGGGCCATCTGCTTCCCGGCCACGGGGGCGTGCTGGATCGGGTCGATTCCGTCCTGCTCGCCGCCCCCACCACCTACGTCATGCTGGAGGTCCTGCTGCCATGAACACGAACACCGACCCGGCCGAACTCCCTGATCTCTCCCGCGAGGCCGTACCCGGCGAGAAGGTCGCCCTGGCGCCCGGGCAGCTCCAGCTGCGTCCCACGCGCCGGGGCAAGCCGCCATCGCACCTGGCCGATCTCACCCTGGCCGAGCGCATCGCCGCCGTCGAGGAGATGGGGCTGCCCGGCTTCCGCGCCAAGCAGCTCTCGGTCCACTACTTCGAGCACTTCACCACCGATCCCGCGGACCTCACCGACCTGCCCAAGGACCGCCGCGAGGAACTCGTCGAACGCTTCTTCCCGCAGCTGCTGACGGTGGTCTCGAGGCAGTCCGCCGACCACGGTGCCACCCAGAAGTTCCTGTGGAAGCTGTTCGACGGCTCCATGGTCGAGTCGGTGCTGATGCGCTACAGCGACCGCGTGACCCTGTGCATCTCCTCCGAGGCCGGCTGCGGGATGAACTGCCCCTTCTGCGCCACCGGGCAGATGGGCCTGACCCGCAACCTCTCGACCGCCGAGATCCTCGAGCAGGTGCGCATCGCCAATCAGCTGCTCGCTGGCGGCGAACTGCCCGGCGGCCCCGGCCGCGTCTCGAACGTCGTGTTCATGGGGATGGGAGAGCCGCTGGCGAACTACCGGCCCGTGGCGACCGTGTGCCGGCGCCTGAACGCCCCCGCCCCGGAGGGCTTCGGCATGGGGGCGCGCCACATCACCGTCTCCACCGTCGGCCTCGCCCCCGCCGTGCGCAAGCTGACCGCCGAGAAGATCCCGCTGACTCTCGCCGTCTCCCTGCACGCCCCGGACGACGCGCTGCGCAACGAGCTGGTCCCGATCAACACCCGCTTCGACGTCGACGAGATCCTCGAGGCGGCCCACGACTACTTCGAGACCACGGGCCGGCGCGTCAGCATCGAATACGCCCTGATCCGCGACATCAACGATCAGGCGCACCGCGCCCAGCTGCTGGCGGATCGGCTGATCGCGCACGGCGGCGCCCACTGGGTCCACGTCAACCCGATCCCTCTGAACCCGGTCAAGGGCTCGAAGTGGACCGCGTCGGATCCGTTCGTGGAGAAGCAGTTCGTCCAGACCCTGCGGGACAACGGGATCTCGGCGACCATCCGGGACACCCGTGGCTCGGACATCGACGGAGCCTGCGGCCAGCTCGCCGCAGAGGTCATCGAGACCGACGTGCACCGGGAGGACCGTGAGGCCCGGGTCGCCCGCGTCGAGGCCGTCGCCGGCGGCGCCCAGTGATCGCGGCGCCGACGTCCACGAACCCCACCGCCCACGCCGCTACAGTGGGACACCGACAGCACCGAGGAAGGATCCACTGGTGAGCACATCGTTCGAGCGTGTCTCTCGCTTCAGCGTCGGATACGACATGCGCGAGGTCGACGAGTTCCTCGCCCGCGCCCGCACCGCCTACGAGGGGCGCGATCCCGGCTTCAGCGGAGCGGACATCACCTCGGCCAGCTTCGGCACCGAGCGCGGCGGCTATGACATGCGCGTGGTCGACGAGGCCCTGGACCGTCTCTCGGACGCCTTCGCCCTGCAGGCCAGGGACGACGCCATCGCCGAGAAGGGCGAGGACGTCTGGGTCGCCCAGCTCACCGAACGCGCCGAGATGCTCAAGGAGCGCCTGGAGCGTCCCGCCGGGGAGCGGTTCGCACCGGCGCCCCAGGGGGAGCCGGCCTACGATCGGGCCGACGTCGACGCGCTGTGCGATCAGCTGGTCGCCTACTTCACCGACGGGCTGCCGATGAGCGTGGACGACGTGCGTCGTGCCGCCTTCCGCCGTCGCCGTGGCCCGGACGGATACCGGGAGGCCGTGGTCGACGTCTACCTGGACCACGTCGCGGACGTGATGGCCTCCGTGCCGTGACCGGGGGCCCCGCCCGTCGGCTCGTGCTGCTCGGGGCCACCGGCTCCATCGGCACCCAGACCCTGGCGGTCATCTCCCGCTACCCGGACCTCGCCCAGGTCCACGGCCTCGCCGTCGGCGGCTCGCGGCCCGAGCTGGTCGCCGAACAGGTCCTCGCCCACCGCCCCGAGCGGCTCGTGGTCTCCGACCCGGACCGCGCCGAGGGCGTCGAGCGCGCCGTGACCGCCGCCTGCCGGACGGCGGGAATCTCCGCTCCCCGCCTCGAGAGCGGCCAGGGCGCCGTGGCCCACCTGGCGGGGAGCCTCGGCGAGGGCGACGTGGTCCTCAACGCCGTGACCGGGTCCGTCGGCCTGCTGCCCACCCTCGCCGCCCTCGCCTCCGGAGCCCGGCTGGCCCTGGCCAACAAGGAATCCCTCGTCGTCGGCGGTGAGCTCGTCACCCGGGCCGCGGCCCCCGGCCAGATCCTCCCCGTCGACTCCGAGCACACCGCGATCGCCCAGGCCCTGGCGGGGGTCCGCCCCGAGCAGGTCGACCGCCTCGTGGTGACCGCCTCCGGGGGCCCCTTCCGCGGCCGCACTCGCTCGCAGCTCGAAGGGGTCACTCCCGAGCAGGCCCTCACCCACCCCACCTGGGCGATGGGCCCCGTGATCACCACCAACTCCGCGACGCTGGTCAACAAGGCGCTCGAGGTCATCGAGGCGTGCCTGCAGTTCGACCTGCCGGAGGACCGCGTGGACGTCGTCGTCCATCCGCAGTCGATCGTGCACTCCATGGCGACGCTGGTCGACGGGTCCACCATCGCCCAGGCGAGCCCCCCGGACATGAGCCACGCGATCGGCTGGGCGCTCGCACACCCGGAGAAGCTGCCGGGGCTGGCTGCTCCGCTCGACTTCTCCACCGCCCAGTCCTGGACCTTCGAACCGGTCGACGAGGACACCTTCCCGGCGATCACCGTCGCCCGCGCCGCCCACCGCGAGGGCGGAGGAGCGATGGCCGCGTACAACGCCGCCAACGAGGAGGCCGTCAGCGCGTTCCTGGAGGGACGGCTGACCTTCCTGGGGATCACCGAGCTGATCACCTCCGTGCTCGCGCACCCGCTGCGTCCGCAGGCGACGCCGAGCGGAGGCGTCGAGGGCGTCCTGGCCGTGGAGGCCTGGGCTCGCGCCGCCGCACGGGAGCTGATCGAGGGCAGCGGAGGATGAGCGGCGCCCTGCTGTTCATCGTCGGCGTCCTGGTCGTCGCCGCCGGCCTCGCGATCTCCATCGCCCTGCACGAAGTGGGCCACCTGCTTCCGGCCAAGCTGTTCGGCGTCCGGGTGACCCAGTACATGATCGGCTTCGGGCCGACGGTCTTCTCCCGCACCCGCGGCGAGACCGAATACGGGCTCAAGGCGATCCCGCTGGGCGGGTACATCCGCATGATCGGGATGTTCCCGCCGCACAAGGGGGAGCCGGAGGGCACGATCCGGGAGGACTCCACCGGGCTCGTCCAGCAGATGGCGCAGATGTCGCAGGAGGCCAAGGAGTACGAGGCCTCCCAGTACGGACCCGAGGACGCCCACCGCACCTTCGTGGCCCTCTCGGTGCCCAAGAAGCTGGTGGTGATGCTCGGCGGGCCCGCCATGAACCTGCTGATCTCCGTGGTGCTGATGGCGGTGATGGTCACCGGGATCGGCCTGCCCGCCATCACCCCGACCGTCGACACCGTCTCCGAGTGCGTGGTCCCTGCCGATGCTCCGGCCGACGCGAGCTGCGAGGGCAGGCCCGAGGCCCCGGCCCTCGCGGCCGGTATCCGGCCCGGCGACACCCTGCGTGAGATCGACGGCCACGAGATCGAGACCTGGTCCGACGTGACCTCAGCGGTCCGCGCCAGCGGCGACCGCACCGTGCCCGTCGTCATCGAGCGCGACGGCGAGATCCTCACCCTCGAGGCCACCCCGATCGTGGACGCGCGGCCGGTGCTGGACGAGGACGGCTCCGCGGTCTACGACGAGGACGGGGATCTGGTCACCGAGCAGGTCGGCTTCCTCGGCGTCTCCGGCACCCGGGAACTGGTCCCCCAGTCCCCGGCCGTCTTGCCCGAGATGGCGTGGTCCGCCTTCACCCGCACCGGGGCGCTGATCCTCACCCTGCCCGTGCGGCTCTACGAGGTGGCCCAGGCGGCCTTCGGCAGCGCCGAGCGGGACCCCGACGGCCCTCTCGGCGTGGTCGGGGTCTCCCGACTCGCCGGCGAGGTCGCCTCCGCCGACCAGCCAGGGTTCGAGCTGCGCGAGAAGACAGGGACCATGATCTCGATGCTCGCCTCCCTGAACATGGCGCTGTTCGTGTTCAACCTGGTGCCGCTGCTTCCGCTGGACGGCGGCCATGTGGCTGGAGCCCTGGTCGAAGGCATCCGGCGCCTGCTGGCACGGCTGCGCGGGAGAGCGGACCCGGGGCCGGTGGACATGTCACGGCTGCTGCCGCTGACCAACGCGGTCGCGATCGCCTTCATCCTCATGACGGTGCTGCTGCTCTACGCGGACATCGTCGAGCCCATCACGCTGTTCCCCTGAGGGACGGTGGGGCTTCGCGGCGTGCCGCGGGCTCGTGCAGGTGCGGTGGAGGTGTCGTAGCTCGCCTTCCACCTCTGCCGCAGGAGTCCATAATGGAGGAGTGACTTCAGTGAGCCTCGGGATCCCGTCCGTCAAGCAGCCGCCGACGGTGCTCGCACCGCGCCGGAAGACGCGCAAGGTCAAACTCGGCAGCACGTACGTCGGCGGTGACGCGCCGATCACCGTGCAGTCGATGACCACCACGCCGACGCACGACATCAACGCCACCCTCCAGCAGATCGCGGAGCTGACCGCCGCCGGCTGCGACATCGTGCGCGTGGCCTGCCCGCGCCAGGAGGATGCCGATGCGCTGCCCGCGATCGCGGCGAAGTCCCAGATCCCGGTGATCGCGGACATCCACTTCCAGCCCAAGTACGTCTTCGCCGCCATCGAGGCGGGCTGCGCGGGAGTCCGCGTGAACCCCGGCAACATCCGTCGCTTCGACGACCAGGTGGGCGACATCGCCGCCGCCGCGAAGGAGCACGGCACGGCTCTGCGCATCGGCGTCAACGCCGGCAGCATCGACAAGCGCATGATGACCGGTGACCGCGTCACCCCCGAGGCGCTCGTGGAATCCGCGGTGTGGGAGGCCTCCCTGTTCGAGGAGCACGACTTCCACGACTTCGGCATCTCCGTGAAGCACAACGATCCGATCATCATGGTCGAGGCCTACCGCCAGCTCTCCGAGCGCGGCGACTGGCCGCTGCACCTCGGGGTCACCGAGGCCGGCCCCGCCTTCCAGGGAACCGTCAAGTCCTCCGTGGCCTTCGGCATCCTGCTTGGCGAGGGCATCGGCGACACCATCCGCGTCTCCCTCTCGGCTCCGCCCGTGGAGGAGGTCAAGGTCGGCAACCAGATCCTGCAGTCGCTGAACCTCAAGCCCCGCAAGCTGGACATCGTCTCCTGCCCGTCCTGCGGCCGTGCCCAGGTCGACGTCTACTCGCTGGCCGACAAGGTCACCGAGGGCCTGAAGGATCTCGAGGTCCCCCTGCGCGTGGCCGTGATGGGCTGCGTCGTCAACGGGCCCGGCGAGGCCCGCGAGGCCGATCTCGGCGTGGCCTCCGGCAACGGCAAGGGTCAGATCTTCGTCAAGGGCGAGGTCATCAAGACCGTCCCCGAGGACGAGATCGTCGAGACCCTGCTGGCCGAGGCCAACCGGATCGCGGCCGAGGCCGACGGCGGGGAGGCCGTCGCCGCCGGGGCACCGACCGTCTCCGTCAGCTGAGCCCGCCGTGTTCCGGCGCGGAGGGCGGATCCGAGCGGTCCGCCCCAGCGGCATCGAGGTCGCTCTCGCGCACGCGCTCACCGATCCGGTGTCCAATGCGCTCGCAGGGGCGAGGCTGCATGAGGTCGGCCGGACGCAGACGGTCTCCCAGGAGTTCTCCCTGGCCGGCGACGAGGACGCGCCCGTCGGCCTGCTGTGGCACGGGGTGAACCTGTCCCCGATGTCCGCGACGGACCTGGCGCTGGACGACTTCGGCCGGCACATGGCCGCCCGGTCGCGGCGAGCCAGCTCCGTGGTAGGTGACCGCGCCGCCGTCGAGAAGCTGTGGGCGCCGCTGTCCGCGGCCTGGGGGAGCGACGTCCGCGAGTACCGCTGGAGCCAGCCGCTGCTGGTGGCGGATGAGGCGACCGCGGCCACCTCCCCATCGGGTCTGCGCCCCGCACTGCCGGGGGAGGAGGACGCCGTCTTCCCTGCCGCCGTGGCGATGTTCCGCGAGGAAGTCGGGGTCGACCCGTTGCACGGCGATTCCGGACGCTCCTACCGGGCCCGCGTGGCCGCCCTGATCCGCCAGGGGCGCACCTATGTGGTCTTCGACGACTCCCGCGTGGTGTTCAAGGCCGACGTCGGCGCCCTGTTCGGTCCGGTCGCCCAGATCCACGGGGTGTGGGTGCGCCCCGGTCAGCGGGGCCGTGGCCTGGGCCGCGCGGCCATGGCGGATCTGATCGATCAGGTGCGCCGCGACCATGCGGCGGAGGTCTCGCTGTACGTCAACGACTTCAACGAGCCCGCCCGGCGGGCCTATGCCGCCGCGGGGTTCCGGCAGGTCGGCGAGCTGACCACGATCCTGTTCTGAGCCGCCCCACTCGCCGTCCGAGCTGTCCGAGCTGACCGAGCCGTCTCAGCCGTCTCAGCCGTCTCAGCCGTCTCAGCCGTCTCAGGTGTCGCGACCGTCGTCGGCGGGGCGATGCGCGGCGAGCACGAACTGCATCGGGAGCCGGTCGGGATCCTCGCGCAGCCGGTACCGGTCCCCGTCCTGGACCATCAGCTCCGGCCACGGGGCCCAGTCCGAGTGGGCGTACTCCTCGAAGGAGTCCAGGACGAGGCCCGCCTGCAGCACCGCGGTGATGATCTCCGAGAGCGAGTGATTCCACTGGTGGTTGACCCCGTGGGTGATCGCGGGGCCGCCTTCGGGAGCGGCGACATAGCTGACGTCGTCGTCCCAGGTCATCGGCTCTGGGCGTTCGAAGTACGGTTGCTGGATCCGGAGGCCGTCGGTGACGTCCTCGCCGATGGTCTCGAGCATGGGGTGGACGTCGCGGATGAGGAAGCGTCCACCGGGTCTCAGCAGCGAGGCGACGACCCGCGCCCACGCGGCGACGTCGGGCAGCCAGCACAGCACCCCGACCGAGGTGTACACGAGATCGAAGCAGCCCTCGACGGCGCTGCGGGCGTCGTACACGTTGGCCTCGACGAAGTCGATCTCCGCCCCGGCGCGTGCGGCGATCCGGCGGGCGCGCCGGAGGGACTCGGGGGAGAGGTCCAGACCGACTACGCGTCGGGCACCGAGGCGCTTCAGGCTCACGGTGTCGGTGCCCAGGTGGCACTGCAGGTGGATGACGTCGTGCCCGGAGAGATCCCCGAGCCGCTCGCGGTCCTGGGCGAGGACGGAGCTGATGCGGCCGGGGTCGGCGACGAGCTCCTCGATGCCGTATCCGGAGGCCTCGTGCACGGCGGAGCGGTCGTCCCAGTTGGCGCGGTTGTCACGGAACCAGGCGTCGTGGGCAGAGGCGTCGCGGGCGGAGGAGCCGCGGGCGGAAGAGTCGGCCATGTGCTCACCGTAGCCAGGACCGGTGCCGCGCCAGAAGCGAATATCTCCCGGCGTCCGCCAGCTGCGGGTGGCTGGGGTGGGAAATGAACGGCCGCAACGAACAGCTCAGAGATAGATCGCCTGCTGCACCTCAGGGTCCTGGAGATTGGCGGCGTCGTACCAGAGGAATCCGGTGTCGATCATCGGCTCGATGCTCTCACCACGCACGGCGCTCAGCGCGGTGCGCACGGTCAGGGCCCCCATGGTCTTCGGGTCCTGGGTGACGGCGCCCGCCATCTCCCCGGCCTCGATCGCCTCGACCTGGGCCCGGCCGGAGTCGAAACCGATCACCGCGAGATCGGTGGCACCGGATTCCTGGACGCCCTTGAGAATGCCGATCGCGGAGCCTTCATTGGTGCCGAACAGTCCGCGCAGCTCCGAGTTCGCGGTGACCAGTGAGCGGGCGATGTTCGCCGAGAGGGCTTGGTCGCCCTCCCCGTACTGGACCTCGAGCATCTCCACGTCCGGCCCGAACTCCTTCATGCCCTCGAGGAATCCGTCGCGCCGGTCGGTGCCGGACAGCGAGACCTGGTCGTGGGCGACGATGCCGACCTGGCCCTGCCCGCCGATCAGTTCGCTCATGTGCTTGGCGGCCTCCCGCGCCGCGGCCCGGTTGTCGGTGGCGACCGTGGAGACCGGGATGTCGGACTCCACCCCGGAGTCGAAGGCGACGACGGGGATGCCCTTGGCCCGGG
Source organism: Brachybacterium sp. GCM10030252 (assembly GCF_042666535.1). Classification (NCBI taxonomy): domain Bacteria; kingdom Bacillati; phylum Actinomycetota; class Actinomycetes; order Micrococcales; family Dermabacteraceae; genus Brachybacterium; species Brachybacterium sp. GCM10030252. The sequence continues at coordinate 137,919 of NZ_JBHTDM010000036.1, forward strand.
CCTCCTCCAGCGCGGGGGCGGCCGCCCGGGAGTCCAGCGCCGCGATCCCGAGGGCGTCGGGGTTCCGCGTCACCGCGTTCTGCAGCATCGTGATCTGGGCCTCGATATCGGATTCGGACGGGGGGCCCTCGAAGGTCATCTCAACCCCCTGCTCCTCGGCCTCCGCCCGGGCACCGCGCCGCACGGCCTGCCAGAACTGGTGCTGGAAGCCCTTGGAGACCAGGGCGATGTGCCGGATGTCGTCGCGGCCGCCGCTGGTGCAGGCGGCCGCGGGCAGCAGCAGGCCCGTGGCCGCACCGGCGAGGACGGTTCTGCGGGTCGGCCTCATGACGCCCGCTCCGAACGCCTGCGCAGCCGGTCGATGAACACGGCCACGAGGATGACCGCTCCCAGCAGCACGTCCTGCCATTCCTGCGGGATCGAGAGGATCTGCAGTCCGTTGGTGAGGACGGAGATGATCAGGGCACCGATGACGGTGCCGACGATGGTGCCGCGGCCGCCGGAGAGCGACGTCCCGCCGATCACCACGGCGGCGATCGCATCGAGCTCATAGCCCATGCCCGTGGCCGGCTGCGCCGAGCCCAGCCGGGCCGAGATCATGACGCCCGCCAGTCCGGTGAACAGCCCGCCCACGACGTACACGATGATCAGCCACTTCTTGATCGGCACGCCGGCGAGGGCGGCGGCCTCCCGGTTGGAGCCGATGGCCATGGTGTACCGGCCCAGCAGCGTGCGCGACATGAGCACGGCGGCCACCACTGCCGCCACCAGCAGCACCAGCACGGCGTTGGGGATCGAGGGCAGTAGCGTGCCGGTGGAGAAGCCCATGTAGGCGGGGCTCTCGAAGTAGATCGGAGCGGCGCCGGAGACCACGAGGGCGAGTCCGGAGGCCACCATCATCATCGCCAGCGTCGCGATGAACGGTGGCAGATCCAGGACGGCGACATTGATGCCGTTGACCAGTCCGATGAGCCCACCGAACAGGATCGCCAGCACGATCCCGAGAGGCACGGGGATCCCCCAGTTCACGATGAACATGCCGCTCATCACGGCGCACAGGGCCATGCCCGTGCCGACGGAGAGGTCGATGCCGGCGGTGGAGATCACGAACGTGACGCCGAGGGCGAGCAGCCCGATCACGACCGTCGAGTACAGGATCGTGACCAGATTCCCCCAGGTGGGGAAGATGGCCGGGCTGGCGATGGAGAAGGCCACGAAGATCAGGGCCAGGGTTCCGGCCGCGAGCAGCTGTTGGAGCCGGTTCTTCAGCGCGGATCCGCGCTCGGCCGTGGTGGGCTCCGAACTCGTCCCGGCGGTGGTGGCGGTGCTCATCGTTCTCCTCGCTCGTCGCCGCCGCGCGGCGTCGTGACGGTCGGTTCAGGGGTGGTGGCCAGGGCCATGACGGATTCGGAATCGGCCTCATCGGCCTCCAGCACGCCGGTGACGCGGCCCTCGGCCATGACCACGACGCGGTGCGCCAGGCGCAGCACCTCCGGCAGCTCCGAGGAGATCACCACGATCGACTTGCCGGCAGCGGCCAGGTCCTGGAGCAGCTCGTAGATCTCCTCCTTGGCGCCGACGTCGATGCCGCGGGTGGGCTCGTCGACGATCAGCACGTCGCAGTCCTTGATCAACCACCGGCCCAGCACGACCTTCTGCTGGTTGCCGCCGGAGAGGTTCTTGACCTGCCGCTGCAGGTCAGGCGTCTTGATCCGCAGTCTCCGGCGCTGGTCCTCCGCGGCGTGGCGGGCAGCGCCGTCCCGGATGAAGCCGGCGCTGTGGAAGCGGTCGCCGAGGGCGGAGAGCTCCATGTTCTTCTGCACCGAGTGCTCCAGCAGCAGGCCGAGCTGTTTGCGGTCCTCGGGGAGGTAGCCGATTCCGTGCCGCGCGGCCTGGGCGGGGGAGCGGAAGTCCATCCGCCGGCCCCGATAGGTGATCGTCCCGGCCTGCCGGGGGAGCGATCCGATCAGCGCCCGGGCCATCTCCGTGCGGCCGGCACCCATGAGGCCCGCGACACCGAGGATCTCGCCCTCGCGCAGGTCGAAGGAGACGTCCCTCACCAGGGGCAGGCTCCGGAGTCCGTCGGCCCGGAGGATGACGGGGCGATCGTGCCGCACGTCCTGTGGGCCGGTCTCGGCGGGAAGGGTGCGTCCGACCATCTTGGTGATGACGTCCTGGACGGAGGCCTCGGCCATGGGGAAGGTGTCGACGAACTCGCCGTCCCTGATGACCTGGACGCGATCGGCGATGCGCCCCAGCTCCTCCATCCGGTGGGAGATGTAGATGACGCCGGTCTCCGGCGTGATGAACCGCCGGACCAGCTCGTGCAGTGCGTCGGCCTCCCGCTCGGTGAGGGCGGCCGTCGGTTCGTCCATGATCAGTACCCGGGCGTCGTAGGAGAGCGCCTTGGCGATCTCGACCATCTGCTGCTCGGCCACGGAGAGCGAGGCGACGGGGGCGGAGGGATCCAGGGCCATCCCGAGGCGATCGAGCAGTTCCCGAGCTCGTGCGTGCAATCGCGACGGGCGGGTGAGGAACCTGCCGAGTACCGGTTCACGTCCGATGAAGAGGTTCTGGGCGACGGTGAGGGCCGGCATCAGGTTCAGCTCCTGGTGGATGATCGCCAGTCCCTGCTCCGCGGCATCGCGCGGGCCTCGCACGGCCAGCGGGCGGCCGAGATACCGGAACTCACCGGCATCCGGCGCGTGGACGCCGGCCAGCAGCTTCATCAGCGTGGACTTGCCGGCTCCGTTCTCGCCGACGAGAGCGAGCACCTCGCCGGGGTGCAGCTCGAGATGCATCTCGGACAGGGCCCGGACACCGGGAAACGTCTTCACCGCCCCTCGGACCTCCAGGAGCGGCGGTCGGCTGCCGACAGTGTCGTCCCGCGCTCCGTGCGCAGTTGTCGAATCGTGGTCCACCAGCGTCATTGCCTCCGACCGGGGCGAGTGTCCTCGCTCTTACCCTCGTTGGTAATCGATTACACGCCCATGCTACGGACCGCGTCGTGTGTGTCAAGCAACGCCGGGCACGGGCCGTTCGGCGGTCCCCGATGGCACGCTGTGCAGGCGGTCAGCGGCACTCACCGGGCACGGCCCGATCGGGCGGATCAGGCACGGGCGAGCGCGTCGATGGTCAGCAGGACGTTGGCCGCGGTCCAGGCGAGCGGGGCCACAGCGGCGGGACGGCCGTCGAAGAGGACCTTCTCCGGCACGGAGCCGTCGAGGGTGCGGTGGGCGGCGACCCAGTGGAGGATCTCGCGGGCGCCATCGCGCTCGCCGGCGCGGGCCAGAGCGAGACCGAGCAGGCTCGTCGACGGTGTCCAGCTGATCCCGTCCTCGCGCCATGAGGCACCGGGGGCGATGCCTCCGGCGGGTCGGGCCAGGTCCGCCCGCAGCGAGCGCAGCTGCCGCGGCGCGACGAGCCCGTGGCACCCGGTCGCGTCGAGGAACGCCCGACCCGAGTCCGGCCCGCCGCCGCGCCGGTAGCGCTGGAAGCCACCGGCACCGAACGTGCTGGCCAGCAGGCTCGAGAAGGCGTCTGCGGCACGCAGTGCACGGTCCTCGCCGGTGAGCGTGCCGGCGGCCCGGAGACCGGCGAGAGTGCTGGCCATGATCCCGATCGTCACGCGGCGCTCGGGCACCTCCCAGTAGTCGGGGGAGGCGGGAGGCATCCCCTCGCCGTCTCGGGTGGCGGTCAGCAGGATTCGCTGCGAGGTGCTGATGAGCCGGGAGAGCCGCTGGGCGATCTCGCCCCGGCGGGCCTCGCCGCCGGCGTCGGCGACCTCGGCCGCGGCCCAGAGCCCGAGCCCGGTGCCGTCGAACTGGCGCTCGCGGTCATCCGGTGCCCGGTCCGTGCCGGGGACGTAGCGAGCCTCGAACCAGGCCTCGGCGGGCTGGATCGACTGCAGGTGCTCGAGGATCCGCACGGCGTGGTCGACATGGCCGACCCTGGCCAGGGCGACGGCGCAGAAAGCCGTATCGCGCGGCCACACGTACCGCCAGTACGGGGTCCAGGCGGCCACCGGGGCCGGCAGGTCGTCGCAGAGCACCCACAGGTCAGCCAGGGCGGAACCGGCCAGATCGGCGATCTCCGCGGGGATCGACCCGTCGGCCTCCACGCGCGAGCGCCAGGGCGCGGTGACGCTCCAGAACTGCTCGGAGCGCTCCGCCGCCGCGGACCCTCCCGGCACGTCCGCGGTCAGACGCGTCCCGGGGCGCAGCGCGGCCTCGACGCCCGCTGCGCCCACGAGCACCCGCTGCCCGGTCGCGTCGTAGGCGACCGTCCCGGAGTACAGAGGGATGACGGTGCGCGGGTCGGCTGGGGGTCGGAGGACACGGTAGGCCTGATAACCGCCCGCGCCGAGGGTGCCGGCGGCGGCCAGGGCGCGGACGCCCCGCAGCAGGCGGCGACGGGACGGGGCAGGAGGCAGGGCGAACGGCGAGCCGGGCTCTCGCGGTCCCGTTCCCGAGGGGCCGGTCGATGACGTCTCCATGGCTCACCTCCCTCTGCGAGCGCCGGCCCTCAGGGTACTGCGCGGGGTTACGACCAGGCCGCGCGGGGCGGGGCGCCGCGCCCTGCCCAGTACCATGGGGCCCGCGTGCGCGGCCGGTGACGGCGGCGCCGACCCGCCCGTGTCGAAAGGCCTGCTCCATGATCCGTCTGTCGTCGTCGTTCGTCCGCACCCTGCGGGAGGATCCGGCCGACGCCGAGGTCGCCAGCCACAAGCTCCTCGTGCGCGCCGGCTACATCCGTCGCAGCGCCCCGGGCGTGTACACGTGGCTGCCGCTCGGGCTGAAGGTGCTGCGCAAGGTCGAGGCGATCGTGCGCGAGGAGCAGGAGGCGATCGGCGGGCAGGAGCTGATCTTCTCCGCACTGCAGCCGCGCGAGCCCTACGAGGCCACCGGTCGCTGGGAGGAGTACGGACTCACGCTGTTCCGTCTCCAGGATCGCAAGCAGGCCGACTACCTCCTCGCCCCCACGCACGAAGAGGCGTTCACGCTCACCGTGAAGGACCTGTACAACTCGTACAAGGATCTGCCGGCCATGCTGTTCCAGATCCAGACCAAGTACCGCGACGAGGCGCGTCCCCGCGCCGGCCTGCTGCGCACCCGCGAATTCATCATGAAGGACGCCTACTCCTTCGATATCGACGACGCCGGTCTGGATGCCTCCTACGAGAAGCAGCGCGGCGCCTACCAGCGCACCTTCGAGCGCCTCGGCCTGCCCACCGTGATCTGCCAGGCCGACGCCGGCGCGATGGGCGGCTCCCGCTCCGAGGAGTTCCTCCATCCCACTCCCGTCGGCGAGGACACCTTCGTGGTCTCCGACGGCGGCTACGCCGCGAACGTCGAGGCCGTCACCACCCCGGCGCCGCCCGCTCTGGACGAGGCCGAGATCGCCGCCCTGCCCGCCATGCATGTCGAGGACACCCCGGGGGCGAACACCATCGCCGCGCTCACCGACTTCTCGAACCAGGCGTTCCCCGGCAAGGGGCCGACCACACAGTCGGGGGAGTGGACGCGCTACGAGATGCTCAAGCACCTCGCCTACCGTCTCACCTTCCCCGACGGCTCCACCGAGCCTCTGGTGATCGCGCTGCCGGGAGACCGGGAGGTCGACGAGAAGCGGCTCGAGGCCGCGGTGGCCCCCGCCATCGCCGTCCCCTTCACGGACGAGGACTTCGCCGCGCACCCGGTGCTGGCCAAGGGCTACATCGGTCCCGAGGGGCTGGGGCTCGGATCCGCCTCGAAGATCCGCTACCTCGTCGATCCCCGCGTGGTGCCGGGCACCTCCTGGGTCGCGGGCGCCGGCGAGCAGGGCAAGCACGTCTACGACCTCGTCTTCGGCCGGGACTTCCACGCCGACGGCACCATCGAGGCCGCCGAGATCCGCGACGGCGATCCGGCTCCCGACGGGTCCGGCCCGATGCGCCTGACGCGCGGCATGGAGATGGGGCACATCTTCCAGCTCGGCCGCAAGTACGCCGAGGCGCTGGATCTCCGGGTGCTCGACGAGAACGGCAAGACGGCGGTGGTCACCATGGGCTCCTACGGCATCGGCGTCACCCGCGCCGTGGCCGCCATCGCCGAGCTCTGCCACGATGAGAAGGGCCTGGTGTGGCCGCGGACGGTGGCGCCGGCCGACGTGCACGTCATGGCCACCGGCAAGGACCCGGCGATCGCCGAGGAGGCCGAGCGGATCGCGAGCGAGCTCGAGGCCCGCGGACTCGAGGTGCTCTACGACGACCGTCCCAAGGTGTCCCCGGGCGTGAAGTTCAAGGACGCCGAGATGCTGGGCCTGCCCACCTCCGTGGTGGTCGGCAAGGGCCTGGCCAGCGGCGTCGTCGAGGTCCGCGACCGCGCGAGCGGGGCCGTCGAGGAGATCGCTCCGCACAGCGTCGTCGAGACGGTGGTCGGGATCGTCCGGGAGGGCTGAGCCCCGCCGGGCCTCAGCCGCCGTCGCTGACGGGCGCCTCTTCGACGCGCACCCCGGGCAGCGGCTCGAGGCTCTCGGTCCTGCCGACCAGGACGTCGGCCTCCTCCATCGCGGCGAGGATGGACAGGGGGCGGCGGGCGAACGGGGCGGCCCCGACCAGGGAGACGTGGTCCACGAGCAGTCCGCGCGCCAGCAGCGCGGGCAGCTGACCGGCCGTGCGGTCGTCCAGGGTCCCGCCGGGCAGGGCGTAGACCGCCTGGCGCCCCACCACGGGACAGCCGTCCTCCTCGGCGATGGCCCCGAGGTCCCCGGCACGCGTCCGATGGCGCTCTGCCAGCGTCAGGTGCCACTGGCGATCCTCACCCTCGCTGCGGGCGGCGAGCACCTCGTGGACGTAGCCCGCGTACCACTCCTCCTGCTGGGCGCGCTCGATGCTCGAGTGGTAGTCCGTCTCCGCGCCGATCGACGGCGGATCGGTCTCCGGGACCTCACGGCCGGGCACGATCTCCTCGGCCGCAGGCAGTGCCGGGACCTCGCCCGCATCGGCGGCCAGGTGGAGTCGTCGCACGTTCCACTCGGTGTGGGCGGCGATCGCGGCGACCGGCCGGGCGAGGGACCCGGAGACCTGCCGGGAGGCGCTGGTCGCCAGGGACCGCAGCTCCACCAGGGTGTCGACCAGGCCGGCGGCGTCGGTCGGGGCGTCAGCGGGCGGAGGGGCCGACGTCTGCCCCGGGGCGGGATCACTCGCCGCCTCCTGCTCCCGCTCGTACTGGGCTCCCGTGAGCAGTCCGGTGCGCTGGGCCGGCAGGGCGGCGGTCAGCTCTCCCAGGGCGTCCGAGAGCGCAGGGTCGGAGGGCGCTGCGCCGCCGACCAGGGCGTCGGTCCCCGCGATCGCCCGGTCCAGCACGGCGATCAGGTCGGTGCGGTAGAGATCGTCGATCCCCGGCGGCGGGGGCGTGTAGGTCGCGGGCCCGCCGATCCGTATCGGCCCGCAGCCTGCCAGTCCGGCCGGCACCGCCAGCACGAGGGCGGCCGCGCCGCCCGCCATCAGCACCCCGCGCCGGGTGAGGGCGCTCGGTGCCGGACGCGGGTCGCGGGGAAGGATCACAGGAGGATTCTCGCATCGGAGCCCTCCCTGGAGGCACCGGCGGCGTGCGGACACTATCCTGGGTCCATCCCTGCCGCGCGGTACATCGTGCGGCAGGCACAGGTACCCATAGGCAGGAGGAGGTGAGCGAGCGATGAGCGCCCTCGATGGTCCCCCGGACCACACCATCCTGCGGGAGACCGCCGGTCGGGTCCTGGCAGCCCACGATCTCGTGCTCGAGGACATCGTGATCACGGGCGGCAGCGGCACGGCGGAGGTCCGCCTCGTCGTGGACCTGCCCGAGGATCAGCTGGGCAGCGCCGACCTCGACACCGTCGCCCAGGCCTCGAGCGAGCTCTCGGAGCTGATCGACGCCGATGACTCCCTGCTCGGTCCTGATCCCGCCGTCCTGGAGGTCACGACGCCCGGTGTGGACCGGGAGCTCACCGCCCCGCGGCACTTCCGTCGTTCGCGCGGCCGGCTGCTGAGCCTGACGACGTCCGACGGGACGCAGCTGCGCGCGCGCCTGCTCGCGGTCACCGCCGAGAACACCCTGCGGCTGCGGCAGGAACCGGGCCGCGACGACCGCGGCCGCCCGAAGCGGCGCGCCCCCGGAACCACGGAACGACTGGACATCCCGGTCCAGGACGTCGCCTCCGCGCGTGTGGAAGTCGAGTTCGATCCACCCGCCGACCTCGCGCAGCTGCTCGCTGACGCGGACCCGACCTCCCCGAAGGAGAGCTGAGATGGACATCGACATGGGTGCCCTGCGCGCGCTCGAGCGCGAGCGCGACATCCGCCTGCCCGTCCTGCTCGAAGCGATCCGCTCGGCGCTGCACGCCGCCTACCTCCACACCGATCACCCGGTGCGCGAGTCAGAGGTGATCATCGACGAGAGCACCGGCGAGGTCGCCGTCATCGCCCGCGAGCTCGACAGCGAGGGCAACATCGTCGAGGAGTGGGACGACACCCCCGAGAACTTCGGGCGCGTGGCCGCCTCCACCGCCCGCCAGGTCATCTTCCAGCGCATCCGCGACCTGGAGGACGAAGCCGTGCTCGGCGAGTACGCCGACCGGGCCGACGACATCGTCTCCGGCATCATCCAGCAGGGGCGCGACCCCCGCATGGTGCTGGTCGACCTCGGCGAGGTCGAGGCCGTGCTGCCTCCGCACGAGCGCGTCCCGGGCGAGGACTACTCGCACGGGCGCCGGCTGCGGGCCTACGTCACCGAGGCGCGACGGGGCCCCAAGGGGCCGCAGATCACGCTGTCGCGCTCGCATCCCAACCTCGTGCGCCGGCTGTTCTCGCTCGAGGTCCCCGAGGTCGCCGACGGCACGGTGGAGATCACCGGCCTCGCCCGCGAGGCCGGCCACCGCACCAAGATGGCGGTCCATGCGAAGGCTCCCGGGATCAACGCCAAGGGCGCCTGCATCGGCCCCATGGGCGCCCGGGTCCGCGCGGTGATGAGCGAGCTGGGCGGGGAGAAGATCGACATCGTCGACTTCGACGAGGACCCCGCGACCTTCGTCGCCAACGCCCTCTCACCCTCGAAGGTCTCCAGCGTGACCGTCATCGACGAGGTGGGCCGGGCCGTGCGAGCCGTCGTCCCGGCCGGCCAGTTCTCGCTCGCCATCGGCAAGGACGGGCAGAACGCGCGTCTCGCGGCGAAGCTCACCGGATGGAAGATCGATATCCACACCGACGAGGAGCAGGAGCCCCGGATCGCCACGGCGGAAGGCTGAGACCACGCCCGACGACGGGTGAGGTGTGTGCCACGCCTCGCGGGTACGGCTGATCCCGGGCGTGTCCGCTAGACTGGTCAGGCTGTTCGCCCAGTGGTGAGCGATCGATGAGCGGGTGCTGAGCCTCCCACCGGTCGCCGGCCCCCAGGCGGACTCGCTCGGAACGGAGGTGAAGGCGTGGTCGCCCACTCCGCACCTCATCGCCCCGAGCGCACGTGCGTCGGCTGCCGCCAGGTGGCCCCGCGCGAGCAACTGGTGCGCCTGGTCCGGGAGCCTGCTCCCGACGGTGCCGCTCCACGCGTCCGCGTCGACCCCACCGGGTCGGCACCCGGTCGCGGGTCGTGGCTCCACCCCGACGCAGCATGCCTCGACCTCGCCCTGCGGCGAGGCGGCTTCGCCCGGTCCTTCCGCGGCGCGGTCGACACCGGGCTGATACCCCGGGATCTCGAGAACTTCGATACCCCCCGAACGTGGAACAGGTAGAAGAACCCATGGACATCCGATGAGTACTCGCTCATGAGCGCCCTCAGGAATTAATGGTCCGCGCCCTCTTGTCGGCCGGACCGAGACAGGAGAAATGTGGCTAAGGTCCGCGTCCACGAGCTCGCCAAGGAGCTCGGACACCCGAGCAAGATCGTTCTGCAGAAGCTGCAGGACATGGGCGAATTCGTTCGTTCCGCCTCCTCGACCGTCGAGGCCCCCGTGGCCCGCCGCCTGCGCCAGGAGCTGCCCGCCAAGAACGGCGACGGCGACTCCGCCAAGAGCGGCTCCGGCGCCCCCGCCGGCGGCCGCGCCTCCGGCGGCTCCCCCAAGCCCGGCAGCACGCCCAAGCCCGGCGGTGCGCCGAAGCCCGGTGCGAAGCCCGCCGCTGCGGCGAAGAATGCCCCGGCAGAGCCGGTGAGCTCGCAGCAGCCGGCCCCCGCGGCCGAGAAGCCCGCGGCACCTGCCCCGGAGCCCGCCCCCCAGGACGACGCCGGCGCGACGCCCGCGGCCGCCCGCGACGAGGCACCGACCCCGCAGAGCAAGGCACCCAAGCCCGGTGGCGAGCGGCCCGCGCCCGCCCCGAAGCCCGGCGGCGAGCGCCCCGCGGCCCGTCCCGGCGGCGCGCGTCCGGGCAACAACCCGTTCGCCAGCTCGCAGGGCATGCCGCGCCCCGGTTCCCGCAAGCCGGGCCAGGGCGGCGGCCGTCCCCCGCGTGAGGGCACCCCGCGTCCGGGCAACAACCCCTTCGCCAGCGCGCAGGGCATGCCGCGACCGGGCGGACCCCGCCCCCAGGGACAGGGCCGCGGCGGCGATCAGGCCGATTCCGGCGCGCGTACGCCTCGCGAAGGCGCCCCCCGTCCCGGCGGCGGCGCGCCCCGTCCCGGGATGCCCACCCCCGGCATCATGCGTCAGCATTCCCACGGTGGTCTCGCCGACGCCAAGCCCGGCGGTGACGCCGGTTCCCGCGGTCGCGGCGGACGTCCCGGTCCCGGCGGTCGCCCCGGCGGCCCCAGCGGCGGCGGTCCCGGCGGCGGCGGTGGCGGCGGTCCTCGTGGCCGCGGCGGTCGCGGCAGCACCCAGGGTGCCTTCGGCCGTGGCGGCAAGCCCGCCCGTTCGCGCAAGTCGAAGCGCGCGAAGCGTCAGGAATTCGAACAGATGCAGGCGCCCGCGCCGGGCGGTGTCTCGATCCCGCGCGGCAACGGCCAGACGATCCGTCTGCGCCGCGGCGCCTCGCTGACCGATTTCGCCGATCGCATCGACGTCAATCCCGCCTCGCTGATCACCGTGCTGTTCGCGATGGGTGAGATGGCCACGGCCACGCAGTCGCTGGACGAGGAGACCTTCGATCTGCTCGGCGAGGAGCTGGGCTACAAGATCGAGATCGTCTCCCCGGAGGATGAGGAGCGCGAGCTGCTCGAGCAGTTCGACATCGATCTCGATGCCGAGCTCGCCGAGGAGGACGAGGAGGACCGCGAGCCCCGCCCGCCGGTCGTCACGGTCATGGGTCACGTCGACCACGGCAAGACCCGGCTGCTGGACACCGTGCGCCAGTCGAAGGTGGGCGCCGGCGAGGCCGGCGGTATCACCCAGCACATCGGCGCCTACCAGGTGCAGATCGAGCACGAGGGAGACCAGCGCGCCCTGACGTTCATCGACACCCCGGGCCACGAGGCGTTCACCGCCATGCGTGCCCGTGGTGCCGACGTCACCGACATCGCGATCCTCGTGGTCGCCGCCGATGACGGCGTGATGCCGCAGACCATCGAGGCGCTCAACCACGCCCAGGCGGCGAACGTGCCGATCGTGGTCGCGGTCAACAAGATCGACAAGCCCGGTGCGAACCCGGAGAAGATCCGGCAGCAGCTGACGGAGTACAACCTGATCGCCGAGGAGTACGGCGGCGACACCATGTTCGTCGACGTCTCCGCCCGCGAGAACCAGAACATCGATGCGCTGCTGGAGGCGGTCCTGCTGACCGCGGACGCCGCTCTCGAGCTCACGGCGGTCGCCGACAAGCCGGCCCGCGGCGTGGCCATCGAGGCGAACCTCGACCGCGGTCGCGGCCCGGTCGCCACCGTGCTCGTCCAGCAGGGCACCCTGCGCGTCGGCGACGCGATCGTCTGCGGCATCGGCCATGGCCGAGTCCGCGCGATGCTCGACGAGAACGGGGAGGCCATCCGCGAGGCCGGTCCGTCCCGTCCCGTGCAGGTGCTCGGTCTGACCGACGTGCCCGGCGCCGGTGACAACTTCCTGGTCGCCCAGGACGAGCGCACCGCCCGCCAGATCGCCGAGAAGCGGGAGTCCGCCAAGCGGGCCGCCGCCCTGTCCAAGGCCCGCAAGCGCGTCAGCCTCGAGGACATCAACAAGGCGATGACCGAGGGCAAGGTCGAGACGCTCAACCTCGTCATCAAGGGCGACGCGGCCGGTTCGGTCGAGGCCCTGGAGGAGGCGCTGCTCGGCATCGATGTCGGCGAGGGCGTGGACCTGCGCATCATCGACCGTGGCGTCGGCGCGATCACGATGAACAACGTCAACCTCGCCGTGGCCTCGAACGCCATCATCATCGGCTTCAACGTCCGGGCCGAGGGCCCGAACGCCGAGTACGCCGACCGCGAGGGCGTGGAGATCAAGTACTACAACGTGATCTACAACGCCATCGACGAGATCGAGCAGGCCCTCAAGGGCATGCTCAAGCCGGAGTACGAGGAGGTCGAGCTGGGCACGGCGGAGATCCGCGAGATCTTCCGCTCCTCCAAGTTCGGCAACATCGCCGGTTCCATCGTGCGCGGCGGTCTCATCCGGCGCGGCGGCAAGGCGCGCATCACCCGAAACGGTGTCGTGGTCACCGAGAGCCTCGAGATCGCGGGCCTGCGGCGCTACAAGGACGATGTCACCGAGGTCCGCGAGGGCTTCGAATGCGGCATCAACCTGGGATCCTTCAACGACCTGCAGATCGGTGACGTCATCACGACGTACGAGATGCAGGAGAAGCCCCGCGACTGAGCCGACAGCGGCCGGGCGCCCCCGCGGCGCCCGGCCGCTCCCGTCGGGGAGGAGAGCCGCATGCAGGAGGTGACTCTCGTCCTCCGCGCCCCGTCGGCCAACCGCGTGTACACGGAGGCCGCCGGGCCGCTCGCCGTCGCCGAGGCCCGCTGGGTGCTCGGCGCCCACCTCGGGACCGTGCCGACCGTGCGGGAGCGTCGCCTGGGCGGGATGGACGCCCTCGAGATCCGCCTCCCTTCGGGCTCCGGCACCGATCCGCTGCGCACGCAGCAGCTGATCTCGGCGCTGTCCGTCACGCTCGGCGCCTTCGACGTGGTCGAGGACGAGGGAGGGGACGACGACGAGGACCGCGACGCGCAGGCGCCGGAAGGCGCTCCGCCGGCGCCGCTGCTGCGCCCTCGGGAGCTGCCCGCCACGGTGACCCACCCGGGGGACCTGGAGACCATTCTCAAGTATCCGGGAAAGACCAACGAGCAGTTCACCGCGCTCCTGATCAATCTGGCCGCCGCGCTGAGCACACGCCGCGCCGGGCTCTTCGACGGCACCCTCAGCCTGCTCGACCCGCTCTGCGGTCGCGGCACCACGCTCAACCGGGCGCTGCGCCTGGGCCTGAGCCCGCTCGGAGCGGAGATCGACCGCAAGGACGTCGACGCCTACCGCTCATTCCTGACCACCTGGCTGCGCAGCCACCGCTACAAGCACACCCTGACCGCCTCGAAGCTGACCCTGCGCGGTCAGCATCTGGGGACGCGCCTGGACGCGGAGCTGGCCGCCGGCAAACAGGCCCAGCGCGAGGGCCGCAGCCAGCGTGTGAGCGTGCTGGGCTGCGACACGACCCGGCTCGGCGAGCTGCTGCCCGACCGCAGCGTCGACGCGCTGGTGGCCGACCTGCCCTACGGCGTCCAGCACGGCGCGAAGGCCGCCGGTGCCTGGCAGCGTTCACCGCTCGAGGTGCTGCGCAGCGCCGCTGGCCCCTGGCGCTCCCTGCTGCGCGACGGCGGTGGCCTCGCCCTGGCGATCAACCGCCATACCCTCGCCCACGAGGACGCCAGCGACGTGCTGGCCGGTGCGGGGCTGCGGGTGATCAGCCGTGACGGCGCCTTCCGGCACCGCGTCGACCGCTCCATCGACCGCGACGTCCTGCTCGCGATCCCCACCGACCATCCCCGCGCCGAGCAGCTCGCAGCTCTCGGCGCCGATCAGGAGAAGATCCGACCATGAACGACAACCCCCGCGCTCTCAAGCTCGCCGACCGCATCAAGGTCATCGTCGCGACCATGCTCGACACCCGCGTCAAGGACCCCCGGCTCGGGTTCGTGACGATCACCGACGTGCGTGTCAGCGGCGACCTCCAGCACGCCACCGTCTTCTACACCGTCTTCGGCACCGACGAGGAGCGAGAGGGCACCGCCGCGGCGCTGACCAGCGCCACCGGCATGCTGCGCCGTGAGGTCGGCCGGCAGACCGGCGTCCGCCTGACCCCGACGCTCGAGTTCATCGCCGATGCCGTCCCGGAGAACGCCCGTGTCATCGAGGATCTGCTGAGCGAGGCCCGCGGCCGCGACGCCGAGCTCGCTCGCTCCAAGGAGGGCGCCGACTACGCCGGAGACGCGGACCCCTACCGCGTGGCGCGCGAGGACGAGGACGGCGACGCGGACGGTGACGCGGCCCCCGGGGTCGACGGCGCCTTCGCGACCGACGAGGACGACAGGGCCGACGGTGCTGAGCCCGCCGGCGGCGCCACCGGCGAGCGCGGCCGCGAGGACGCGTGAGCGCTCCGCACGGCGTCCTGCTGGTCGACAAGGCCCCCGACCGCACGAGCCACGACGTCGTCGCCCGGGTGCGATGGCTGCTGGGTACCAAGAAGGTCGGACACGCCGGCACTCTCGACCCGATGGCCACCGGACTGCTGATCCTCGGCATTGGGCAGGGGACCCGCCTGCTGACCCACCTGGTGGGCCTGGACAAGACCTACCTCGCCACGATCCGGCTCGGACTGTCCACCACCACGGACGACCGGGAGGGGGAGGGTCTCGGCGAGCCCCGTGACGCCACCGGACTCTCCGATGCGGCGATCGAGGAGCAGCTCGCCCACCTGCGAGGGGACATCCAGCAGGTGCCCTCGACCGTGAGCGCGATCAAGGTCGACGGCAAGCGCGCCTACGCCCGCGCCCGCGCCGGAGAGGACGTCGAGCTCGCGGCGCGACCCGTGCGGATCTCCCGGTTCGAGCTCACGGCCCGCCGAGAGGTCGACGGCTTCCTCGATCTGGACGCCGTGGTGACCTGCTCCTCGGGAACGTACGTCCGGGCGCTCGCCCGCGACCTCGGAGCCGCACTCGGGGTCGGGGGACACCTGACCGCGCTGCGCCGCACCGATGTCGGTCCCTTCCCGGTCTCCGAGGCGGTCCACGTCCCGGCGCGTGGTGAGGGGGACGATGTCGACCTCCCGCTGCTCGGGCTCGGAGACGCCGCCTCCCGCGTCCTGCCCGTCCTCCCCGTCGACGAGCAGGCCGCGCGCGACCTCGCCGACGGCCGCCGCATCCCCCGGTCCGACGAGCCGGCCCGGCCGGGCATCGCAGCGCTCGGGAGCGGGGCCGATGGGCGCGGCGCCGGCGGCTCTGTGAGTTCCGCCGGCGAGGCCGCGCACGACGAGGCCGAGCACGACGAGGCCGAGCACGAGGTGGTCGCCGCTCTCGATACCGAGGGAGCCCTGCGGGCCGTGCTGCGGCCCGAGGGGGAGCGGTGGCGACCGATGATGGTCATCCCGCCGGAAGCGCGCGGCTGATCAGGCTCCGGCCCCGTCGGGGCTCGGTCGGCGCACAGCACGACGACGAAGGCCGCCCCCGGAGATCTCCGGGGGCGGCCTTCTCGTGTCATGGGGTGGGCGTCAGTGGTGCACTTCCACCCGCGTGCCCTCGGAAGCCCAGTCGTAGAGCCACTTGGCGTCGGAGACGGGCAGGTTGATGCATCCGTGCGACCCGGAGTATCCGAAGGATGAGCGCCACGGGGCTCCGTGGAAGCCATAGCCGGCGTGGAAGTACTGCACCCACGGGACGTCCGGGTTGTAGTAGTACTTCTCGTGCCCCTCGGGGTACCGGCTCGCGTTGGTCATGTCCTGCTTCTCGTAGCGCAGGTAGATCTCGTAGGTGCCGGTGACCGTCTCATTGCCCTCCTTGCCGTCGACCATCGAACGGGGGCCCCACACGGGCGTGTCGCCGACGTACGCGGTCACGGTCTTGTTGGACAGATTCACATCGATCCACTTCTCGCCGGTCGGAGTGGCCTCCTCGGCCTCGTCGGCGTCCTCGGACTCCTCGTCCTTGGCCTTCTCCTTCTCCTCCTCGGCCTTCTCCTCCTCGGACTTCGGAGCGTCGACCTCCTCGACCTCCGCCTCGACCTTCTTCGTCTCGAAGGCCGCCTCGAGGGGCGTGGTGCCGTTCAGCGCGGCGATCAGCTCGTCGGCCACGGCGTCGGCGTTGGTGATATCCAGGCCGTCCTGCTTCTCGGCGACGACCTTGACGACCTCACCGTTCTCGTCGACCTGCTCGATGCCGTCCTTCTTCTCGACGGAGTCCTTGTCGGCGCGCGCAGAGACCCACTCGCGCACGCTCTCCTCGTCGACCGAGATCTCGAGCGACTGGCCCGCCTCGTCCGGAGCGACCGACAGCCAGTCGCTGCGGCGCTCGGCGGAGACCTCGTGGGTCTTCCCGTCGGCTCCGGCGATCGTCATCGGCTGCTCGAGGATGCCGCTGATGGTGCCGACGACCTCCTCGGCCTCCTCGGTGGTGATCGCCGGCGGGATGTCCTTGATCGGCTGCTCCACGCTGAAGTCCTCCAGCGAGGACGCCTTCTGCGTGACGGCGTCCACGAGGGGCTGCGGGTCAATGCCCTGGCCGTCGGTCCCCGGGACCGCGGTCCACGCCTGCTTCTCCTCGTCGAAGGTCACCTGCGCGTCGACCGGTTCCGTCTTGTCCTCGGGCACGAGGCCCTTGGCGAAGTCCTGGACCGCTCCCTCGTCGACGGAGACGACCGGGTCGACCGTGTGCTCGCCCGACCAGGTCGAGGAGATCACGCCGGTGAAGGAGTCGTCGCGCTCGACGGCGGCGGCCGCCGTGGCGGCCGCATCGACGTTCACGCCGAGGTCCGCGAGGGAAACCTCGTGCTCCTGGTCGCCGGCGGTGACCGTCACCGTGACGGATTCGCCGCGCTCGGCGACGAGTGCGGCGATCTCCTCGGGGCTCTGCCCGGAGACGTCCTTTCCGAGGACCTCGGTGCCCGGCAGGGCGCGTCCCTCGAACTGCTTGGCATAGGCGAGCGCGCCGCCGGTGAGTACGACAGCGATGACGGCGACGACGGCCGCCACGATGAGGGAGACGCGTCGACGCCCGTGGCGCCCGGTGGGTCGCGATGGGCCGCCCAGCGCGGCCGGTTCGGTCACGTTCGTCATGGAAATCGATCCGTTTCTCAGCGGCCGTCATGTCAGCCCCCGCTTACTTCGCGGGAGGGCACAGGGGTCCCTCCCCGGCGCCGCCTTGTCGTTCAGGGTAGCGGAGTGCGCATCGTGAGGGATATGAGTGAAACGCCGACCTTCATCACAGCTGGGTATCATCCCGATGCGCTTTCCGGGCCGTGCGCGGGGGATACAGTGTCCCCGCACGTCGATGTCGTATGCCGCTGAGCGATGTTCTGCGTTCTGCGCCGGTCGTCGTTCCCGCGGTGCGTTCGTCCGTGCGGTGCGACGTTCCGCGACGTGCTGCGACCCCGCTGCCTGTCCCGACGTCCGAGGGTTCGGACGTGCTCCCGGCTCTGGAAGGATCCGACCCCGCCGTGACCCGCGCCCCCATCTGGCACTCCGTCGAGGAGGTTCCCGCCGGCCTCGGTGCGACGGCGGTCTCGATCGGCAACTACGACGGGGTCCATCGCGGCCACCGCTACGTGCTCGACCAGCTGCTGCGCCACGCGCAGGCACGTTCGCTGTCCCCGGTCGCCCTGACCTTTTGGCCGCACCCCCGGCACGTGATGGGCACTCCCGGTGACCCCCCGCTGCTGACGGGGCGGGACGATCGTGATCGGCTGCTGCTGCTCGCCGGGATGAGCGGCGTCCTCGACCTCGAGTTCACCCGCGACTTCGCCCAGTACTCGGCGGAGGACTTCGTGCGGGTGTTCCTGGTCGAGGGGCTCGGCGCCGAGTGCGTCGTGCTGGGGGAGGACGCCCTGTTCGGCCGGGGCAATGCCGGGAACATCGAGACCATGCGCGACCTGGGCCGCACGTACGGCTTCGAGGTCGTGACCGTCGCGGACCTCGGGCCCGACGGGGAAGGGACCGGCCGCATCTCGTCCTCCGGGATCCGCGCCGCACTGCTGGGGGGTGACGTCGACGGGGCGGCCGATGCGCTCGGCCGCCTCCACACCGTCACCGACGTCATCCACCACGGCCATCGGCGAGGGCGCGAGCTCGGCTTCCCGACCGCGAACCTCGGCCCGGCACCGGCCGGTCTGATCCCCGCCGACGGCGTCTACGCCGGCTACCTCACCGTGCTGGAGCAGGATCCTGGCCATGCGGGCACCGAGCCGCTGGCCGGCGCACCTGCGACGATCTCCATCGGCACCAACCCCACCTTCGAGGACGAGGACGGCGCGGGAGGCCCGCGACGCACGGTGGAGGCCTATGTGCACGGTGACCACGACCTCGACCTCTACGGCGACACGGTGCGCCTGGAGTTCGTCCGGTTCCAGCGGCCCACGCTGACGTTCGACTCGGTCGAGAGCCTGGTCGAGCAGATGCGCGAGGACGTGGAGGTGAGCCGCCGCACTCTGGACGTGCACGGCTCCCGTCCCGCAGCCACCGGCTGATATCCTGCTGAGGCCGTGAATTCGGCCGCGGAGAGCATTCCCGTCCCTATCCGCAGCACCCGCCCCGGCGCGTGCGCCGACAGGAGACAGCTCGCACAGAGAGCCCAGGACACAAGGTCCCGGAGCGCCGCGCAACGACCCAGGAGAGCCATGGCCTTCGATACCGCCACCAAGCAGGAGATCATCAAGGAGTTCGGGACCACCGAGGGCGACACCGGCTCGCCCGAGGTCCAGGTCGCGCTCCTGACTCACCGCATCAAGTACCTGACCGAGCACCTGAAGACCCACAAGCACGATCACCACACTCGTCGGGGTCTCATGCTGCTGGTCGGCCAGCGCAAGCGCCTCCTGCAGTACCTGCAGGACGTCGACATCGAGCGGTACCGTTCGCTGATCCAGCGCGTCGGCATCCGCCGGTGACACCACCCGCCGCTCGCCCCTGAGGGCGGGCGGCGGTTTCATGTGCCCACCCCGGTGGGCCACCGAAGAACCAGATAACAGATACCCGCCCCGACCAGGTTCGGTCCTCGGCAGTGACGTGCGGTACGCAGGCCCCGGCAGATCACCGGGTCCCGCCGGGACCGCGAGTGACTGGCGATGACCGCGCCGGCAGGGCGAACCCCCTACCCAAGGAGATTCACATGGCCATGGAAGGCCCTGAAATCACCGCGACCACCGCGGTCATCGACAACGGCTCGTTCGGCCGCCGCGAGGTCCGCTTCGAGACCGGTCGTCTCGCCCAGCAGGCCGCCGGCGCCGTCGCCGTCTACCTCGACGACGACACGATGATCATGTCGGCCACCGCCGTCTCGAACCGTCCCAAGGACCAGTTCGACTTCTTCCCCCTCACCATCGACGTCGAGGAGCGGATGTACGCCGCGGGCCGCATCCCCGGCTCCTTCTTCCGCCGTGAGGGCCGTCCCAGCACCGACGCGATCCTCGCCGCGCGCCTGACCGACCGTCCGCTGCGCCCCGCCTTCGTCAAGGGTCTGCGCAACGAGGTCCAGGTCGTCCTGACCGTCATGGCCAACGGACCTGACGACGCGTACGACGTCGTCGGCATCAACGGTGCCTCCGCCTCCACCCAGATCTCCGGTCTGCCCTTCTCGGGCCCGATCGGTGCGGTGCGCATCGCCCTGATCCCGACCGCCCAGGGCGGCGGCCAGTGGGTCGCCTTCCCCACGTTCTCCCAGCTCGAGGAGGCCGTGTTCTCCATGGTCGTCGCCGGCCGCATCACCGGCGAGGGCGATGAGTCCGACGTGGCGATCATGATGGTCGAGGCCGAGGCCACCGACAACTCCTGGACGCTGATCAAGGAGCAGGGCGCGATCACCCCCACCGAGGAGGTCGTCGCCGAAGGCCTCGAGGCCGCCAAGGTCTTCATCCGCAGCCTGTGCGTGGCCCAGCAGGAGCTGGCCGCCACCGCCGCCAAGCCGGTGCGCGAGTTCCCGCTGTTCCTGGACTACCAGGACGATGCCTACGAGATCGTCGCCGGAGCCGCCACCGATCGTCTCGCCGAGGTCATGTCGATCTCCGGCAAGAGCGAGCGCGAGGAGCGCACCGAGCAGCTGCTGGCCGAGGTCACCGACGAGCTCGCCGGTGAGGGCAAGCAGCTCGAGGGCCGCGAGAAGGAGGTCAGCGGAGCCTTCCGCGCCCTGACCAAGCAGGTCGTGCGCAAGAAGGTCCTCACCGACGGCGTCCGCATCGACGGTCGCGGTCTGCGTGACATCCGCGCGCTGTCGGCCGAGGTCGAGGTCATCCCGCGTGTGCACGGCTCGGCTCTGTTCCAGCGCGGCGAGACCCAGATCCTGGGTGTGACCACGCTGAACATGCTCAAGATGGAACAGCAGATCGACTCGCTGTCGCCGGTGACCCGCAAGCGCTACGTCCACCACTACAACTTCCCGCCGTACTCCACCGGCGAGACCGGTCGCGTGGGCTCCCCGAAGCGTCGCGAGATCGGCCACGGCATGCTCGCCGAGCGCGCCCTGGTCCCGGTCCTGCCCGGCCGCGAGGAGTTCCCCTACGCGATCCGTCAGGTCTCCGAGGCCCTCGGCTCCAACGGCTCCACGTCGATGGGTTCCGTCTGCGCCTCCACCCTGTCGCTGATGAACGCCGGCGTGCCGCTGCGGGCACCGGTCGCGGGCATCGCGATGGGCCTGATCTCGGACACCGTCGACGGTGAGACCCGCTACGCGGCGCTGACCGACATCCTCGGCGCCGAGGACGCCTTCGGCGACATGGACTTCAAGGTCGCCGGCACCTCAGAGTTCGTCACGGCGATCCAGCTGGACACCAAGCTCGACGGCATCCCCGCCTCGGTGCTGGGCGGCGCGCTGTCGCAGGCCCGTGAGGCCCGCCTGGCCATCCTGGGCGTGCTGAACGAGGCGATCGATACGCCCGACGAGATGAGCCCGCACGCCCCGCGCGTGCTCGCGGTCACCGTGCCCGTCGACAAGATCGGTGCGGTCATCGGCCCCAAGGGTCAGATGATCAACCAGATCCAGGACGACACCGGCGCGGACATCACGATCGAGGACGACGGCACCGTGTACATCGGTGCGACCGACGGCCCCTCGGCCGAGGCCGCCCGCTCCGCGATCAACGCCATCGCCAACCCGATGGTCCCGGAGGTCGGCGAGCGCTACCTCGGCACCGTGGTGCGTGTGGTCGACTTCGGCGCGTTCGTCTCCCTCACCCCGGGCAAGGACGGCCTGCTCCACGTCACCCAGCTGCGCAAGCTGAACGACGGCAAGCGGGTCGAGAACGTCGAGGACGTCGCCAAGGTCGGTCAGAAGATCGAGGTGGAGATCCGCGAGATCGACGCCCGCGGCAAGATCTCCCTCGGCGTGATCGAGGACGAGCAGGCCGACGAGAAGCCGGCCGAGGACGCCGGCCAGGAGTGATCCTCGCCGGGTGATCCGGCAACGACGGACGGGCGGCATCCCTGCGGGGGTGCCGCCCGTCCGTCGTTCCAGGGCTTCCACGTTCGGGTGGGACCTGATGTGATGGACGCGCGACGGCACGACGCTGAGGAGCATCCATGCACGATCCTGATCTGATCGCGCTGCTGACCGAGCAGCGAGGCCATGTGCTGGCGGCCGTCGACGGTCTCGACGATGCGCGGATGGCCGAGGTCCATGTGCCCTCGGGATGGTCGATCACGCAGCTGCTCGGCCACCTGACCTTCGACGACGAGAGGTTCTGGATCTCCGCGGTGCTCGATGCCCAGCCCCGAGCGATCGAGGGACTGTGCGACGGATGGAGAGACGGCCCGGCCTCCGGGCGGGACGCCATCTCCCGGTACCGCGAGGAGATCGAGCGCTCCGACGAGGTCCTCGCGCGCGTCGACCTCGCCGAGCCGCCGCGCTGGCGACCGCCCGCGAGTGTGTTCGACGGGCCGATCATGGCCGACGGCCGCGGCATCCTCCTGCGCATGCTCGAGGAGACCGCCGTGCACGCGGGCCATCTGGACATCGTCCGTGAGCTCATCGATGGCCGACAGCACATCGTCGTGCCCTGAACTCCTCATCTCTGCTCCCGCCCTCGCCGACGGAGTCGAGGAAGCGCCGTCTCTCCGGTGCCGCCGTGCACCCCCCGATTCCCGGCGCCTCGGAGCGGTTCCCCCGGGGTGTTCCGGCCCGTGGGAGAATCAATCGATGCCTTCCGACCTCGCCTTCGACGACCCCGCGTCCGATGTGATGCTCGATGCCGCCACCGGCGTGCGCCGCAGCATCCTGCCCGGCGGCGTGCGGCTGCTGACCCAGACCGATCCCAGCGTGCGCAGCGCGACCATCGGGCTCTGGCTGCCGGTCGGCTCCCGCGACGAGCTGCCGCAGCATGCCGGCTCCACCCACGTGCTCGAGCACCTGATGTTCAAGGGCACCCACCGCCGCAGCGCGATGGACATCGCCACGGCGTTCGATGAGGTCGGCGGCGACTCCAACGCCATCACGGCGAAGGAGCACACCCTGTACTTCGGGCGTGTGCGCTCAGCGGACGTTCCCAGGGCGGTCGACGTCCTGACCGACATGATCACCGCCAGCCGCCTCGAGGAGGAGGCCCTGGCCACCGAGCGCGAGGTGATCCTCGAAGAGCTCGCCATGGCAGAGGACGACCCGACCGACATCGGCTACGAGACCTTCCTCGCCGACGTCCTCGGGCCCGACACGGCGATCGGCCGTCCCGTCGGCGGCACCGCCGAGAGCGTGAACGCGCTGAGCATCGAGGACGTCCGCGCCCACTGGGCCGAGCACTACCGGCCCGGCAACCTGGTGGTCACGGCCGTCGGCGACATCGACCACGACGAGCTCGCCGAGCTGGTGCAGGCGGGCCTGCGCCGCGGTGGATGGAGACTCGAGCCCGGCGCCCTGCCCGCGCGACGGCTGCGAACCGACGCCGCCGGAGGCGAGTCCGGCGGCGGCGTGGTCGCGAACGTCGCCGGCATCGATCCGCACCGATTGCTGCGGCCCGCCGAGCAGAACCACATCTACCTCGGCGGGCAGGGGATCACGGCGGTCAGCGAGGAGCGCCACGCCATGTCGGTGCTGATGTCGATCCTCGGCGGTGGCATGTCCTCCCGCCTGTTCCAGAACATCCGAGAGCAGCGCGGACTGGCCTACTCGGTGTACTCCTTCAGCTCCGGATACCGCGATGCCGGGCTGTTCGGCCTCTACGCGGCCTGCCGTCCGGGCCGGACCACCGAGGTGGTCGAGCTCCTCGGCGCCGAGCTGGCACGGATGGGGGAGCAGGGCGTCGACGAGGACGAGCTCGCCCGCGCTCGCGGTCAGATCACCGGCTCCTTCGCGCTGGGGCTGGAGGACACCAGCAGCCGCATGGGCCGCCTGGGCACCATCGAGCTCGTCCACGGCACCTACTCGAGCGTGGACGAGACGCTGGAGAAGATCGGCCGCGTCGATGCCGCCGCGGTGCGCGATCTCGCCGCCCGCCTGTCCACGTCCTTCAGCACCCGGGTCGAGGTCGGCCCCGAGAGCTGACCCCGGCGAGCCGGGAGCCGAGCATTCCGGGCCGTCCTCCGGTGCCGTCCAGCTCGGCCACCGCACTCCGATCGCCCGACCAGCTCACTATCATCTATCCGCCATCCGCCGACGATCGAGGAGCACGCCATGACCCAGACAGACCAGACCGCCGTGCCCGTGGCCGTGCTCGGCGCCGGAGGGCGCATGGGCACCGAGGCATGCCGTGCGATCGACGAGGCACCGGACCTCGAACTCGTCGCCCGTATCGGTCGCGACGACGACCTCTCCGCGATCACCGAGGCCGGGGCGCAGGTCGCGGTGGATCTCACCGTGCCGGCCGCGACCGGCGACAACGTCCGCTGGCTGATCGAGCACGGGGTCCACGCCGTCGTCGGCGCCACCGGCTGGACCGAGGACTCCCTGGCCGCAGTGCGCACGCAGCTCGAGGGGGCCGACGGGGTGGGCGTCCTGATCGCGCCGAACTTCGCGATCGGTGCCGTGCTGGCCATGCGCTTCGCGGAGGTCGCTGCCCGCTACTACGACAGCGCCGAGATCATCGAGATGCACCATCCGAACAAGCTCGACGCCCCCTCCGGGACCGCCACGCACACCGCCGCGGCGATCGCCCGCGGCCGGGCGGCCGCCGGCCTCGGCCCGGTCCCGGACGCGACCGAGAAGGATCCGCAGGGCGCCCGCGGGGCCGTCGTCGACGGCATCCACGTCCACGCGGTCCGTCAGCGCGGACTGGTCGCCCACGAGGTCGTCCAGTTCGGGGGGCCGGGGGAGCAGTTCCAGCTCCGCCACGACTCCTTCGACCGCGCCAGCTTCATGCCCGGCGTGCTGCTGGGCATCCGCGAGGTCGCCGCGCACCCCGGACTCACCGTGGGGCTCGACGGCTACCTCGAGCTCGGCTGAGCACGCGGACCTCCATGCGTCAGCAACTCTTCGTCGCCGTCCTGGTCCTCATCACCGCGGCGTACTGCTACGGACTGGGGTGGATAGCCGTCGGCTTCGCCCGCGCTGGCAGCGCCCTCGGCTATGGGCTGGCCCTCGGCATCGCGATCCTGCTCGGCCTCAGCGTGTGGGTGACGTGGCGCGAGGTGCTGTTCGGCCTCGCCTCCGGGCGCCTCGCCGAACGCTACGCACCGCCGCCCGGAGCGATCCCCGACGACCCGCGGGCGGAGTTCGAGTCCGCCCGGGCCGCGATCCAGGACGGCGCCGAGCACGACTGGAGCGCCTGGTTCCGCCTGGCCCTCGCCTATGACGCGCTGCGTGACCGCAAGGGCGCCCGCATGGCGACCCGGCGCGCGATCGAGGAGCAGCGCGGCCGCTAGAGGGCCGGGCGGGTCAGGCCCATCCGAGGGCGCGCAGCCCCGCCGCGGCCACAGCCGCACCGATCACGACCACGAGGAACGGTGCGCGCAGCACCAGCAGCACCACCGCGACGCCGAGGCCGGCCAGACGTGCATCCAGGACGATCTCCGTTCCACTGGTCGCCGTCTGCGTCGCCACCAGCGCACCCAGCAGTGCGATCGGCAGCAGGGACGTGATGCGGGCGACCCGGGGACGCTCCAGCACGTCCGGCGGCGCCTGGTAGCCCAGCCACTTCTGGGCGAACGAGATGACCGAGGCGGCGATCACCGCGATCCACAGCGTGCTCATCGGCGTTCCTCCTCGGGACGGTGGGGGCGCTCTGCACTGCCCCGCCGCGACGGCAGGAGCCCTGCGACGACGGCTACCAGGGCCGCGGCGAGCACGGGCAGCCCCGAGGGCAGCACAGGGGTGGCCAGCAGGGCGACGACGGCACCGGCCACCGCGATCGCCACGGCATCGCCGCCGCGCAGCCGCGGCCACAGCAGGGCCAGGAACGCTCCGGCGGCCGCTGCGTCGAGCCCCCACGCCCCGGGATCCGCGACATACTGCCCCGCGACCGCGCCGACCAGGGAGAACAGGTTCCAGAAGGCATAGACGCAGAGACCGGCGGCCCAGAAGCCGGCGCGCCTCTCCTCGTCGGTGGTGCCGGAGGCGGCCAGGGCAGCCGACTCGTCGATCGTCAGCTGCGTCCGCGCGAGGCCCCGCCATCCGCCGCGGGCGAAGGACGGCGCGAGGATCAGCCCGTACAGCGTGTTGCGCACCCCCAGCAGCACCGAGGCGATGGCCGCCCCGGCGGCGGAGCCGCCCCCGCCGATCACGCCGACGAAGGCGAACTGGCTGCCCCCGGTGAACATCACCGCCGACAGCACCATCGCCTGCCACACGTCCAGCCCCGAGGCCGTCGCGAGTGCTCCGAAGGAGATGCCGTACAGGCCCGTCGCGAGGCCGATCGAGAATCCGGTGCGGCGTATCGCACGGAGCCGCAGGGGGAGCTCCGGTCCGCTGTGGCCGGCCGAGGAGGAAGCGGTCGTCATGATGGTCGACACTGTACGGTCACCAGGGAGGACACTGCCTTCGCGTCCGCCTCGCGATGTGAGAACGTAGGGCCATGACGGCCACCCCGGACACTCCTGACGTGCCCACTCCTGTCGATGAGCTCCCGCTGCGCGCGCGAGCGCTGCTGCTGGACATGGACGGCACCCTGATCGACTCCGGACCGGCGGTCGAACGCGCCTGGAACACGCTGCTGCGCGAGTACGACGCCGGCGTGGAGTTCGGCCACGACATGCACGGCAAGCTGGCCCGCCAGGTCCTCGCGGAGCTGCTGCCCGAGCTCACCGAGGAACAGCGTGACCAGGCCCACGCCCGCGTCGAGGCGCTCGAGATCGCCGACGTCGGCTCGATCCTCACCCTGCCGGGCGCCGAGCGGCTGCTGCGCGAGCTCGATGCCGCTGCGGAGCAGCTGGGCCGGGCCACCTGGACGATCGTGACCTCCTGCACCGCGCCCCTGTTCGAGGCCCGCTGGGCCACGACCGGTCTGCCCGTCCCACCGGACATGGTCACCGCGGACCAGGTCACCCGTGGCAAGCCGGACCCGGAGCCCTACCGCCTCGGTGCCCAGCGTCTCGGGGCGGAACCCGGCGCGTGCATCGTCGTCGAGGACTCCGTGGGCGGCCTGCGATCCGGCGCCGACGCCGGTGCCCGTACCGTCGCGGTGACCAGCACCACCCCGGCCGCGGATCTGGCGCCGATCGCGGACGCCCTGGTCACGTCGCTGGACGACCTCGAGATCCGCGTCAGCGACGGGGACCTCGTGCTCTCGCGCCGCGGCAGCTGAGACGCCTCGCCGCGTCGGGCCTGTGCGCCGGGACCGCGTTGATAAGCTCAGGCGGCTTGCCGATCTCGGCCCGACCCTCACCGGTGGCGCGGCGCCGAGCGGCTGCTGCAGCGCCGGGCCGATGACCGGTGCCGTCCCCCTCGAAAGGACTCGTCCCATGTGCGGAATCTCCGGCAGCTACGGATTCGGCGCCGACACCGAGGGCATCGCCCGGCGGATGGCCGGCGCCCTGGCCCACGACGGGGCCCGCACCGTCCCGGAGGACGAGGCCCTCGTCGTCACCGACCAGGCCGCTCTGGTGCATAGTGAGCCGAACGACCGCAGCCCGGACCGCACTCAGCCGATGGCCTCATCGGACGGCCGGTACACGATCGTCCACGACGGCGAGGTCCACAATCACCGGGAGCTGCGCACGCAGCTCGAGCAGCTCGGCCACAGCTTCCGCACCGACACGGCCACCGAGGTGGTGCTGGCGGCGCACGCGCAATGGGGCACCGCCGCCTACGACCGCTTCAACGGCATGTTCGCGCTCGCCATCCACGACACGCAGACCGGCGAGCTCGTCCTGGCTCGCGACCAGGTCGGAATCAAACCCCTCTACTACTGGCTGGGCGACGGCGGGCGAGGTCCCCAGCTCCTCTTCGCGTCCGAGATCTCCGCCCTGCTGGCCGCGGAGCAGTTCGAGGCCGCACCGGATGACCGCACCGTCTACCGCTACCTGCAGTTCGGCGTTCACGACGAGGACTCCCGGACCTTCTTCGACGGTGTGCGCCGGCTCCTGCCCGGCCAGGTCCTGCGAGTCAGCACGGACAGCACGGGCAACACGGGCAGCACGGGCAGCACAGCGTCCGCCGAGGTGACCGAGTTCTCGAGCCTGCAGGAGGAGCTGCGCCGGATCGCCGCGCGCCCCGGCCGGCCCGTCGACCAGGACACCGTCGCCGAGTACCGGGAGCGTTTCGAGCGCGCGATCCGTCTGCGCCTGCCCTCCGACGGGACCGTGGGCACCTCCGTCTCCGGCGACCTGGGCTCCTCGGCGATCGCCGCCGTGATCGCGCGCCGCCTGCGCGAGGAGCCCGACGACGAGGCATACAGCGCCGTCGGTGCCCGCCAGCACGTTCTCCGCGCGACCCCCACCGGCGCCGTCGACCAGGATGCCTCCGACGTGGACTCCCTGCTCGCCGACTACCAGGGCCAGATCGCCGCACACGAGGTGCGCACGGGCGCCGGGGACGACCTCGAGGACCTCCGCGAGGCGGTCCGCGCCCAGGGGGAGCCGGCCGCCTCGAGCGCTCCGTATGCGCGGTACGCGGTCCTTCGCGAGGCCGGCCAGCACGTCACGGCGCTGCTGGACGGCCTCGGAGCGAGCCAGACGATGGCCGGGGACGAGCGACATCACCGGGTGTACCTGCGACAGCTGCGCCGCCAGAGGAGACTCGGCCCGCTGGCCCGTGAGCTCGCCGCCTCCCGTGACCTCCTGCGCGCGGCCGCGCGGCGGGGCTCCGGACGCGCCGCGGTGCCGGTCGACGCGCTGCTGAACTCCGGTTTCGTGGAGGAGCACAGCGCCGAGACGCTCAGCCTCGTCCAGGACGACCTCAAGCAGCGGCTGCTGGAGGACGTGTTCCGCACCTCGCTGCCGGCGCTGCTGCGCGAGCACGACAGGTTCTCGAGGCGCTCCGGGGTCCAGGGGCGCCTGCCCTTCCTCGACAAGGAGCTGCTGGCCTTCCTGTTCTCCCTCGAGGAGTCGGCCTTCCTCGCCGGCGGGCGCGGCTGCGGGATCCTGCGTGAGACGATGGACGGGGTCGTGCCCGGCGCGAGCACCGACCATCGGGGCCGACACGATGCCGATGCCGGCGCCGCAGCAGCCGGCGTTCTCGCCTCCGCCGAGGACGAGTGGCTCCGCGCCCTCGGCCCGGACGTGCGGGAGATCTTCGCCTCGGAGAGCTTCGCCGATCGGCCCTATGTCGACGCCCCCAGCGTGCTGGCCCTGTTCGACGACTTCCTGGCGAACCCGGGAACCCACGACACGGGCGTCTTCTGGCGCCTGCTGAACCTCGAGCTGTGGCTGCGCACCTACATCGACGCCCCCGAGAGCTCCACCCTGGCCGAGTCGGGTGGCCCGGCCGGCTCTGGTGGGCCTGCTGCGGACCGCGCCGCACGGACGACGACCGCGCCGACCGCGGATCCGGACGAGGCGGCCGAGGCCAAGAGCGACTACACGGCCAACCCGGGCAAGCAGCTCGACCTGGTCTCGGAGGCCGACGGCCATATCTGGCGCCGCTTCCCGCTGCAGACCGAGCTGGTCGCCCGCGGCGATGACATCGAGGCGCGGGTCCGCGAGCACGTCGAGCGGTTCGCCGCCTCCCTCCCCGCCGATGCTCTCCCTGCCGGCGCACCGTGGTACTTCGTGATCAGCGAGAAGATCATCGCCATCGCCCAGGGCCGCTCGTGGTTCACCTGGGAGATCACGCCGCGCCCCGCCGCGAGGGTCCTCAGCCGGTTCGTCACCCGCACGCCGGCCGGCATCGGACTGGGCGATCCCACCACCATGGAGCTGGCCGTGCGCGAGGTCGGACTTCCCCGGGTGGTCGCCGCCTCGGCGGCCGGAGCCGCGGGCAAACTGATCGGCAAGCGCGGGCTCTTCTACCACGTGGTGGGGGCCGACGTCCGTGCGATCGACGGGCCGACCCCGTACTCCGCCTTCCCCTCGAACGTCTCGGCGAAACTGCCGCCGAAGGATCCCGACGCCGTCTCCGCGCGGATCTCGGCGGCCATCCGCGGCGCCGAGATCCCGGCGGCCGTGCGCGACAGCTTCACCGGCACGGTCGTGATGGACGCCAACGACATCGGCCGCAACGTGCTGGGGTCGGACGTGACGACCGCGAACGAGCGCCTGGAGGCGACGTTCGCCGACAACCCCCTCGGCCAGGGCCGCCAGCGCACTCCGCTGGCGATCCTGGTCGATCTCGGCCCCGCGTGAGGGCACAGACCGCGGCCCGGCCTGGACTAGGCTCCGGGGACCACGACTTTTCCGGGAGGAGACCATGACCAGCCCCGATTCGCGCCCCCTGCGGCCCTTCGGCACCGTGGGGACCGCTGTGGTCACTCCGTTCACCGAGGACGCCCACGAGATCGACCTCGATGCCGCCCAGGCACTGGCCGCGCACGTCAGCGAGCACGGCAACGATCTCATCGTGGTCTCCGGCACCACCGGAGAGGCCCCGACCCTCACCGACGTCGAGAAGATCGAGCTCGCCCGCGCCGTGCGTGCGGCCGTCGGCCCCGAGATCAAGGTCGTCGCCGGGGTGGGCACCTATGACACGGCCCATTCGATCGACCTGGCCCGCGCGCACGCCGAGCTCGGCCTGGACGGGCTGCTGGTGGTGACCCCGTACTACTCCAAGCCCAGCCAGGCCGGCATCATCGCGCACACCACCGCGGTCGCCGACGCCACCGACCTGCCGGTCATGCTGTACGACATCCCCGGTCGCACGGGGGCCGCGCTCGCCTACGAGACGCTGCTGCGCCTGGGCGAGCACGATCGGATCCTGGCGGTCAAGGACGCCAAGGCGGACCTGCTCCAGGCCACCCGGGTGATGGCGGAGACGGGGCTGGCGTACTACTCCGGTGAGGACGGCCTGAACCTGCCGTGGCTGACGATCGGCGCCGCGGGCATGGTCTCCGTCGTCGGCCAGGTCGCCGGTGACCTCGAGAAGCAGATGGTCGAGGCCGTGGACCGGTCCGACCTCGTCGCCGCGCGCGACGCCCACAACCGCCTCGCCCCCGTGGTCGAGGCCATCATGAATCACATCCCCGGGGCCGTCGCCGCCAAGGCCGCTCTCGCCCTGCAGGGCGTGCTGCCCCACGCGGCCATGCGCGGCCCCCATGTTCCTGCCGATGCCGACCAGCTGCGCGCGCTCGCCGCCGCGCTGGACGCGGCCGACGGCGTACCCCCCACGCGATAAGGCTCGGAGGCCTCTATGACCACTTCGTATTCCCACCGACTGAACCAGCCGCCGAAGCTGAAGCGCGGCACCCTGCGGGTCACCCCGCTGGGCGGGCTGGGGGACGTCGGCCGCAACATGTCCGTGCTCGAGTTCGAGGGCAGGCTGCTCATCGTCGACTGCGGGGTCCTCTTCCCCGAGGACGCCCAGCCCGGGGTCGACCTGATCCTGCCGGACTTCGACATGATCAGCGATCGCCTGGACGACGTCGCCGCGATCGTGCTGACCCACGGCCACGAGGACCACATCGGCGCGGTGCCCTACCTGCTGCGGATGAAGCCCGACATCCCGCTGATCGGCAGCCAGCTGACCCTGGCCTTCATCGAGGCGAAGCTCAAGGAGCACCGCATCAAGCCTTTCACCTACGCGGTGAAGGAGGGCCAGCAGGAGAGCTTCGGCCCGTTCGACTGCGAGTTCGTCGCCGTGAACCACTCGATCCCGGACGCGCTCGCCGTCCATGTCTCGACCCCGGCCGGCACCGTCCTGCACACCGGCGACTTCAAGATGGATCAGCTGCCGCTGGATGGCCGGATCACCGACCTGCGCGCCTTCGCACGCCTCGGCGAGGCCGGCGTGGATCTGTTCATGACCGACTCCACCAACGCCGAGGTGCCCGGGTTCACCGTCGGGGAGAAGGAGATCGGACCCACCCTGGACGCGGTGTTCGGCCGCGCACGCCAGAAGATCGTGGTCGCCTCCTTCTCGAGCCATGTCCATCGCGTCCAGCAGGTGCTCGATGCGGCCGCCGCCCACGGGCGGAAGGTCGCCTTCGTCGGCCGTTCGATGGTGCGCAACATGGGCATCGCCGCGGACATGGGGTACCTCGATGTGCCCGAGGGCATCCTGGTGGACGTCAAGCGCATCGACAACCTGCCCGATGAGCAGGTCGTGCTGATGTGCACCGGCAGCCAGGGCGAGCCGATGGCGGCGCTCGGCCGCATCGCCAACCGCGACCACCGCGTCAGCGTGGGCCCCGGGGACGTCGTGGTCCTCGCCTCCTCGCTGATCCCGGGCAACGAGAACGCGGTCTTCCGTGTGGTCAACGGCCTCATGGCGCTCGGCGCCGAGGTGGTCCACAAGGGCAACGCGAAGGTGCACACCTCCGGTCACGCCAGTGCCGGCGAGCTGCTGTACTGCTACAACATCGTGCGCCCGAAGAACGTGATGCCGATCCACGGCGAGGTCCGCCACCTCATCGCCAACGGCAAGATCGCGGAAGCCACCGGTGTGCCGCCGGAGCGGGTGGTCCTGGCCAAGGACGGTCACGTCGTCGATCTCAAGGACGGCGTCGCGAAGGTCGTCGGTGAGGTGCCCAACGGTTACGTGTACGTCGACGGCTCCAGCGTCGGCGAGATCTCCGAAGCGGATCTCAAGGACCGCCGCATCCTCGGGGACGAGGGCTTCATCTCCCTGTTCGCCGTGGTCAACTCGGAGACCGGTTCGCTCATCGCCGGCCCCGAGATCCACGCGCGCGGCGTGGCCGAGGACGACGTGGTCTTCCAGAAGATCCGTCCCGAGATCGTCAAGGCGCTCGAGCAGGCCGTGGCCGATCAGTCCAACCGCCGTGACACCCACCAGCTGCAGCAGATCATGCGCCGCGTCGTCGGCCGCTACGTCTCCCAGCGCCTGCGCCGCCGCCCCATGATCATCCCCATCGTGATCGAAGCCTGATCGACGTGCTGCGAGCTTGCGAGCGGTAGGAGATCAGGACGTTAGGCACAGCCTGATCGACGTGCTGCGAGCTTGCGAGCGGTAGGAGATCAGGAGATTCGGCGGGGCCTGATCGACGTGCTGCGAGCTTGCGAGCGGTAGGAGATCAGGAGGTTCAGTGAAGCCTGATCGACGTGCTGCGAGCTTGCGAGCGGTGAGATAGCGCCTGATCGCGGGCCCAGCCTCCCGGGCTGGGGCCGAGCTGGGCGGTACCCTGGTGCCATGGCGACACGTACGTCTTCCCCCGCACGTGCGTCGAAAGGCTCGTCACGGACCTCGGCTGCCGGTAGCTCGCGCACCGCCGGCTCCGCGGCCCACGACCCGTCGACGCTTCCTCTGCCGGTGCGCGCAGTGCGCTCCGGCTATCTGGCGATCGCCCGGATGGTCGGCGGTTTCATCCGCTCCATCGGTGTGGCGCGCTGGGAGGTCGCCCCCGAGCAGCGGCGCGACGGCTACGCCCTGTTCCTGATGCTCATCGCGACCCTGGTGGCCGTCGTCGAGTGGTGGCAGCTGGGCGGTCCTGTGTTCGGCGCGGTGCACACAGTGGTGGCCGGGACCTTCGGCATCTCCTCCATGGTGATCCCGCTGCTGGCGGCCGGCTGGGCGATCCGGATGTTCCGCCGCCCGGATCAGGTCCGGGCCAACTCGCGCATCGCGATCGGCATCGCGCTCCTGCTGGCCGCGATCTCGGCGATCGCCTCCGTCTCCGCGCGCATGCCGGCTCCGGCGGACGGGATCGACAACCTCGCTCGCGGAGGAGGAGTCCTCGGGTATCTGGCAGCAGCTCCGCTGGAGGCGCTGCTGCCCCCGGTCGCCGTCATCGTCATCCACTCCGTGGTGATCGCCTTCGGGATCCTGGTCCTGACGGCCACCCCCGTCGAGTCGATCCCCTCGCGCGTGCGCGATGTCTACGAGGTGATGGTCGGCCGCAGCGAGGAGGAGGACGCCGAACGCGTCGCCTTCGGCCTGCGCCCGCGCCGAGTCGATCCGGAGGCCCACGAGCAGGCGACCGAGGCTCAGCCCGCCGGGCGTCCGCGTCGCCGCAGCCGCAAGGAGAAGGCCGAGGCGGAGGCAGCGGGTCGCGACCACGAGAGCTTCGGTTACGCCGGGGACGAGGCGTTCGAGCAGGGAGTGACCGCCGAGGACGCCGCGGCGGCCACGGCGAAGAAGAAGCGCCGCGGAGCCGGCCGTGGCCGGGCCCCGGTCGACTCGACAGAGGTCTTCGACGTGGTGGAGGACGAGAACCACCGTGCCAAGACCTTCCCGGGGAAGGACGCGAAGGGCGCCCCTGACGCGACCACCCCGATGCCCGCCGGCGGCCCGGGTGCCGCCGCGGCGGCCGGCGCCACCAAGCCTGCCCGCAGCGCGGCCGCCTCCCGGCCCGCCGCGACGCAGCAGAAGCCGGAGAAGTCGGAGCCCGACCTGATCGAGCCGCCGATGGGCGACCTGCCCCGGGCGGGCGAGCAGCTCGAGCTCGCCGGCGACGTCGTCTACACCCTGCCCGAGTCCTCCTTCCTGACCGAAGGCCCGCCCCACAAGACGCGGTCCGAGGTCAATGACCAGGTCGTGGCCGCGCTCATGGAGGTCTTCGAGCAGTTCAACGTGAACGCCGAGGTCTCCGGCTTCTCCCGGGGACCGACGGTGACCCGGTACGAGATCGAGCTCGCTCCCGGCACCAAGGTCGAGAAGGTCACGGCACTCGACAAGAACATCTCCTATGCCGTGGCCAGTGCGGACGTGCGCATCCTCTCGCCGATCCCGGGCAAGAAGGCCATCGGCATCGAGATCCCCAACACGGACCGCGAGACGGTCGTCCTCGGCGACGTGCTGCGCAGCTCCGTCGCCCATCGCAACGAGCACCCGCTGGTGATGGGTGTGGGCAAGGACGTCGAGGGCGGCTACGTGGTCGCGAACCTCGCCAAGATGCCGCACCTGCTGGTCGCTGGTGCCACCGGTGCCGGTAAGTCCAGCTTCGTCAACTCGATGATCACCTCGATCCTCATGCGTGCCACTCCCGAAGAGGTGCGCATGGTCCTGGTCGATCCCAAGCGCGTCGAGCTGACGATCTACGAGGGCATCCCGCACCTGATCACGCCGATCATCACCAACCCCAAGAAGGCCGCCGAAGCCCTGGAATGGGTGGTCAAGGAGATGGACGCCCGCTACGACGACCTCGCGACCTTCGGGTACAAGCACATCGATGATTTCAACAAGGCCGTCCGCGCCGGCGAGCTGACCCCGCCGCCGGGCAGCGAGCGCCGACTCGCGCCGTACCCGTACCTGCTGGTCGTCGTCGATGAGCTCGCCGACCTCATGATGGTCGCCCCGCGCGACGTCGAAGCGTCGATCCAGCGCATCACCCAGCTCGCCCGTGCGGCCGGCATCCACCTGATCCTGGCCACCCAGCGACCCTCGGTCGACGTCGTCACCGGCATCATCAAGGCCAACGTCCCCAGCCGCCTGGCCTTCGCCACCTCCTCCCTGCAGGACTCCCGGGTCATCCTCGACTCGGTGGGCGCGGAGAAGCTCATCGGTCAGGGCGACGCGCTGTTCCACCCGATGGGCAAGGCCAAGCCGATGCGTGTCCAGGGTGCGTGGGTCAACGAGTCGGAGATCCACAAGGTCGTCGACCACGTCAAGTCCCAGATGAAGCCCAACTACCGTGAGGACGTCACGGTGGTCGCGGCCAAGAAGCAGATCGACGACGACATCGGCGACGATCTCGATGTGCTGCTGCAGGCGGCGGAGCTCGTGGTCACCACGCAGTTCGGCTCCACCTCGATGCTGCAGCGGAAGCTGCGCGTGGGCTTCGCGAAGGCAGGCCGCCTGATGGACTTGCTGGAGTCCCGGGAGATCGTCGGCCCCTCCGAGGGATCCAAGGCCCGCGATGTGCTGGTCCATCCCGACGAGCTGGGGACGGCTCTGGCCCGTATCCGCGGCGAGGAGACCGCAGAGCCCGCCGCGGACGAGCCGTACGCTGCCGACCAGGCAGTCGAGCTCGAACCCGGTGCGGAGGGAGACCCAGCTGCCCCCGCAGCGGCCGGGATCGGCGACGGCGGGGACCGATACGCGGCAGATCCGCTGGCCGACGACGGCTCCGAGCCCGCCACCGAGTACTACGACGAGGATGATGGGGACGGAGAGGACGCCTGGAGCCTCACGGGCCGCTGACCCGGCGGCCCCGGCCCGCCACCCCGCCGCGTCACCCGGCTCCGCCGGATGCCACCCGCCGCCCACCTCGCACAGCAGGAGCACCGATGACCACACCCCGCACGGATCCGGTCCCGCTCTGGAACATCGCGAACATCCTCACCATAGTGCGGTGCGCGATGGTGCCCCTGCTGGTGGTGCTCGCCGTGCTCTACCCCGAGTCGATCGGTGGGCGGCTGCTCGTGGCCGCGGTGTTCGTCCTGGCCATGATCACCGACTACCTCGACGGTCACCTCGCGCGCAGCCGGAACCTGATCACCGACTTCGGCAAGATCGTGGACCCGATCGCGGACAAGGCGATGACCGGGGCCGCGCTGATCATGCTCTCGGTGTGGGAGTACGTGCCGTGGTGGATGACGATCCTGATCCTGGTGCGCGAGATCGGGATCACCGTCATGCGGTTCACGATCCTCAAGTACGGCGCGCTGCCGGCCAATGCGGCCGGCAAGGCGAAGACCATGGTCCAGACCGTCGCCATCACCTTCTGCCTGATCCCGTTCGAGCTGTGGTGGCAGCCGGCTCGCTGGCTCGGCCTGGCCCTGGTGCTGCTGGCCGTCGTGCTGACCGTATGGTCCGGCCTGGTGAATCTGAAGGACGGGCTGCGACTGCGCCGTGAGGCCCTCGCCGGCGGCCCGGGCCATGACGATGGCCTCTGATCCGGCCGTCGTCATCGCGCGGGCCGCTGAGCGGGGATGGACGATCGCCACGGCCGAGTCGTTGACCGCGGGAGCGGTCGTTGCGCGCCTGGTGGACGTCCCCGGCGCGAGCGCTGTGGTCGCCGGGGGAGCGGCCTGCTACTCCTACGACGCGAAGACGGCGGTGCTCGGCGTGGACGCCGGGCTGCTGCGCGAGACGGGAGCGGTGACCGCGCAGGTCGCGTCGGCGATGGCGGAGGGAGCGCTCGAGCTCTATGGCACGGACCTCGCGGTCGCGACCACGGGGGTCGCCGGGCCCGGCCCGGACGAGCGCGGCGTCGCGGAGGGCACCGTGGTCCTGGGCCTGGCTCGCCGCGGGGGCCGCACGCGAACGCGTGAACTGCATCTCAGCGGCGGAAGAGCGCGCATCCGGGCCGCGGCGGTCGAGGCGGCGCTCGATGAGCTGGCGGCCGAACTCGAGGACTGAGCGAATCCGCCGGTCAGCGCTATCGATCCGGCGCGGTGGCGCGGACGTCGCGCTCCCAGGTTCGCCATACACAATTCCCAGCGGGCGCTGGGAGCGAGGCCACTACACTCTGGGGAACACTCACGGGGGTGGCCGCGTTGTTCTGATCGTGATGACTTCGACGCACCGCACCCACGGGGTGCACCATCATCAGATCAACCAGAGGAACGGAGGCAAGGCCATGGTCCTTTTCCGTCAGGAGCTCGGGGACGTCCTGCGCGATGCGCGCCGTTCCCAGGGCCGAACGCTGCGGCAGGTGTCCTCCGATGCCCGTGTATCCCTGGGATATCTCAGCGAGATCGAGCGCGGCCAGAAGGAGGCCTCCAGCGAACTGCTGGTCTCCGTGACCGAGGCTCTCGGCCTCCCGCTGTCCTTCGTCCTGCGCGAGGTGTCCGACCGCTTCGCCGTCGCCGAGCGCGTCAGCATCCCCGACACCGTGCCCGAGGGTCTCGCCGACGACGCGGCCCCGCTGGTCGGCGCCCGCTGAGGTGCGGCGCAGCGAGTTCACGGAACTGGCCGATCACGTCTTCGGCCCGGTCCTGGCCCGCACCTACACACGCGACCTCGTGCTCGAGGAGACCGGCGGTCTGACCGCCGAGCAGGCCCTCGAGCGCGGGGTCGCGGTGCGTCTGGTGTGGACCGCTCTGTGCGACGCCATGGACGTTCCCGAGTCCCAGCGCTGGGAGGTCCCCGCCGAGCAGCGACGGCGCTGAGGCGGGCCTGATCCGGCGCTGATCCGTGACGGAGCGCGACACGCCGCGACACGACCGATCCTCTCGCGTGTTCGAACGCGTGTTCGGTATGGTGGGGATCGACGGTCTCCCCGGCACCATCCGCACGGTCGCGTTTTTCCTCCCCACTCCTCATCCGTCCACACGGACATCGGGGCGGCGGCGGATGTCGGGGCCGCCGCCTAGTGTGGCCGCAAGGTCAATACGTCGGCACTCCCGGCCCCTTGGAAGGAACGAAGCTCATGCCTGCACCGAAGACAGCCTCGAAGGATCGCGGCTCCTCGCTCGACAACGCCCTCGCCCAGATCGACCGCCAGTTCGGCAAGGGCTCGATCATGCGTCTGGGCGATGACACCAGGCCGCCGGTCGAGGTTATCCCCACCGGCTCCGTGGCCCTGGACGCCGCGCTCGGGGTCGGCGGCCTGCCCCGCGGCCGCATCGTCGAGATCTACGGCCCGGAGTCCTCCGGCAAGACCACGCTCGCCCTGCACGCGGTGGCCAACGCACAGCGCAACGGCGGCATCGCCGCGTTCATCGACGCCGAGCACGCGATGGATCCGGAGTACGCCAAGAAGCTGGGCGTGGACATCGACGCACTGCTGGTCTCCCAGCCGGACACCGGCGAGCAGGCCCTCGAGATCACCGACATGCTGATCCGCTCCGGCGCACTCGACATCGTGGTGATCGACTCCGTCGCGGCCCTCGTGCCCAAGGCCGAGATCGAGGGCGAGATGGGCGACTCGCATGTGGGTCTCCAGGCCCGCCTCATGTCCCAGGCGCTGCGCAAGCTCGCCGGCGCCCTGTCCTCCTCGGGCACCACCGCCATCTTCATCAACCAGCTGCGCGAGAAGATCGGCGTGTTCTTCGGCAGCCCCGAGACCACCACCGGCGGCAAGGCACTGAAGTTCTACGCCTCCGTGCGCATGGACATCCGGCGCATCGAGACGCTGAAGGCCGGCACCGATTCCGTGGGTAACCGCACCCGGGTCAAGATCGCCAAGAACAAGATGGCCCCGCCCTTCAAGCAGGCCGAGTTCGACATCCTCTACGGGGAGGGCATCTCCCGCGAAGGAGGGCTGATCGATCTCGGGGTCGAGCACGGCGTGGTCCGCAAGTCCGGGGCATGGTTCACCTACGAAGGGGACCAGCTGGGGCAGGGCAAGGAGAACGCCCGCCAGTTCCTCAAGGACAACCCGGATCTCGCGGTGGAGATCGAGGAGAAGATCCTGCGCACCCTCGGTGTCGGGAAGTACGCCGCGGAACAGGCCGCACCCGAGGGCGAGGCGAGCGAGGCGCCTGCAGCCGCGCTCGGCGAGGATGAGTTCCTCGACGAGGACGTCCCCGCCACCATCTGATCGATGGCGCACCGTCACGGCATCACGAGCGGCGCCGGCGACCCTCAGGGCGCCGGCGCCGCTCTCCTTGCGCAGAAAGATCCGGCCGAGGCGGCGGTGCGCGAGCGCCTTGAGCGCCGCACGCGCCAGATTCTCGACGCGCCCAGAAACGGCCCGGACCCGGAGGCCAACGAGCGTGAGAAGGCGGTCGTGCACGAGTGCCGCTATCTGATGCGGCTGCTGTCCATGCGCCGGCGATCGGCCGGGGAGCTGCGTGACCGCCTCGACCAGCGAGAGGTTCCCGCCGCGATCGCCCATGAGGCGATGGCCCGTATCGAGCGGGCCGGACTGCTCGATGACACCGCCTTCGCCCACGAATGGGTCCAGCAGCGCCGCACCCTGCGCGCACTGGGTGACGAGGCGCTGCGACGCGAGCTCGAGGACCGGCGCGTCGCCGCGGCGGACATCGACGCGGCGCTGGCCGCAGGAGAGAGCGACGAGGAGGCGCGGTGCCGAGACCTCGTGCGCTCGCGCCTGGGCGATCGCGACCGGGAACGGCTGCGCACCGAGAGGGACGGAAGCCACCGCCGTCGGTTGTCGAGGCGGCTGGACGCCCTGCTCACCCGCAAGGGCTACCCCGGTGACCTCGCGGTGCGAGTGATCGCCGGCGAGCTGCGTGCCGCCGCCGAGTAGCTGCGTGCCGCCGCCGAGTAGTACCGCGGGCCCGGTGGTACCGCGAGGAGACGTCGGCTCAGTCCGGGACCTCTGCCGCCCCGGTGACCCGCGCGGGAGCCTTCCGCGCCAGGCTGCTGCGGTGCTGAACCCACACTGCCACCCGTGACAGCGTGATGTTCAGCGCGATGTAGATGGCCGCGCCCACCGCGAGCAGCGGCAGGAGGTACGCCGCGTTGGTCAGGGCGTCCGAGACCCGGCTGACCCCTCGCAGCAGTTCGGCGTAGCCCACGATGTAGCCCAGCGAGGAATCCTTGACCAGCACCACGCCCTGAGCGATGAGCGAGGGCAGCATCATCCGCACGGCCTGAGGCAGTTGGATGTCGCGGTAGATGAGCATCGGGCCCATCCCCACCGACTGGGCCGCCTCCGTCTGTCCCTTGGGCAGGGCGGTGATGCCGGCCCGCAGGATCTCCGCGAAGACGGCGCTGTTGTACAGCACGAGCCCGAACACGACGGCCATCAGCGGCGTGGCCCCGGGCAGCACCAGGATGCCGAAGAACATCACCAGCACGACCGGCAGGCCGCGGAAGATCTCGATGATCCCGGTCGCCAGCCACCGCAGCGGAGCGATGGGGGAGGCTCGCACCGAGACCAGCACCACCGCCAGCAGGGCGGCCAGCGGCAGCGCTATCACCGCTGCCAGCAACGTATTGCCCAGCCCGCGGAAGATCGCCTGCCAGACATGGCGGGTCTCGAAGCCTGCGAAGTTCGTCGGGACGTCGACCAGTACGGCCCAGCGGTCGTCGAACACCCCATTGAGGTACAGGCGGTAGGCGAACAGGCCGGCGCCCACGAGCAGCACCACCGTGAGGACCCCGGAGATGAGGCGGGACCGCCGCCTCTCCGCAGGGCCGGCGACGTCGTACAGGACGGGTCCGGTCGTCATCGGGCGAACGCCACCTTCCGCTCGAGGTGTCCTGCCAGTTGGCCCAGCGGGATGCAGATGATCAGATAGCACGCGGCCACGCCGACCAGGATCGCGATGACATCGGCCGAGTAGACGTTGGTCAACCGGCGGGACATCGCGAACAGCTCCAGCACGCTGAAGGCCCCGGCGACCGACGTGTTCTTCACCAGAGCGATGAACACGCTGATCAGCGGCGGGATGGCGGTGCGGAAAGCCTGGGGGAGCACGACGATGCTCAGGTTCTGCGTGAACGACATGCCCAGCGATCGGGCCGCCTCGGCCTGGCCCACCGCGACCGAGTTGACGCCCGAGCGCACCGCCTCGGCGACGAAGGCCGAGGTGTAGCACGACAGCGCGATGACGGCTGCCGTCTTGTACCCGAACGTGAAGCCCATCGACGGGGTCACGAACACATAGAAGAAGAACACGATCGTCAGCGGCGTGTTCCGGAGGAACTCGGTGTACCCGGTGGCCAGGGCGCGCAGCGGAGCGTACGGGGAGACTCGCATTCCGGCGATGACGGTCCCGGCCACCAGCGAGATCAGGCCGGCGAGCACGGCCAGCGTCAGCGTCGTGCTGAAGGCGGTCCACAGCATGTCGCGTTCGATGACGAACGTATCCACGGGCAGCTCCTGGCAGGGGCGTCGGGCCGGCTCAGGACGAGCCGGCCCGACGGGGGACGAGGGGGGATCTGGGCGGTCGGGCGCTCAGTAGCGGTCGACCTCGGGCGGTTCGGGAGTCGGCAGCACGCTGCCTGCGGTCTCCTCCCAGGCGGTCTGCCAGGAGCCGTCCTCGTAGGCGGCCTCCAGCGTGTCGTTGAGGAAGCTGCGGAAGTCGTCATCGCCCAGCGCCAGGCCGATGCCGTAGGGCTCGTCGGTGAAGGTCTCTCCGTCGTTCACCAGTTTCAGGTTGTCCGGATCCTGCTCGACGAAGCCCGCCAGGATCACGTTGTCCGTGGTCACCGCCTCGACCTGACCGTTGGTGAGGGCCGTGACGCAGTTGGAGTACGTGTCGAAGGTCTGCAGCTCGGCGTCGGGGTGGTTGTCGCGGATGTACTGCGCCGGCGTGGATCCCTCCACGGAGGCGACCGTCTTGCCGGCCAGCGAGTCCTCCCCGGTGATGTCCTCGTTGTCGGCGAGGACCATCAGCGCCTGGCCGGCGACGTAGTACGGCCCGGCGAAGTCCACGACTTCCTTGCGCTCGTCGGTGATGGAGTAGGTCGCCACGACGATGTCGACCTGCCCGCCCTCGAGGAAGGGTTCACGGTTCGCGGAGACCGTCTCCCTCCATTCGATGTTCTCGGGATCGATGCCGAGGGCGCCGGCGACGATCTTGCCGATCTCGACGTCGAAGCCGACCGGATCGCCGTCGGGCCCGGCCTGGCCGAACAGGGGCTGGTCGAACTTGGTGCCGATGGTGATGCTGCCGGCCTCCGCGAGGGCGGCCATGGTCGAGCCCTCGGGGAAGTCACCGGCGGCGACGTCCTGGACCTCGGGCTCGCCGCCGCTCTCGCCGCTGCCGCCGCAGGCCGCCAGGGTGGCGGCGGCGACGGTGCCGGCCGTGCCGGTCAGGAAGAGGCGTCGGTTCAGGGACCTGCTCATGATGTTCTCCTTCGAAGGGGCGTGGGCGATGCGGTCAGTGGTCGAGGATCTTGCCCAGGAAGTCCCGGGCACGGTCGGTCTGGGGAGCGGAGAAGAACTCCTCGGGCGTACGGACCTCGAGGATGCGTCCGGCATCCATGAACACGACCCGGTCCGCGGTGCGGCGCGCGAAGCCCATCTCGTGGGTGACGACGATCATCGTCATGCCGTCCTGGGCCAGTCCCGTCATCACCTCGATGACCTCACTGATCATCTCGGGGTCGAGCGCCGACGTGGGCTCGTCGAAGAGCATCACCTTCGGGTTCATGGCCAGGGAGCGGGCGATGGCCACGCGCTGCTGCTGGCCACCGGAGAGCTGCGCGGGCAGCTTGTCGGCCTGATCGGCCACGCCCACCCGTTCCAGCAGCTCCATGCCGCTGCGCTCGGCCTCGCGTCGCGGGATGCCCTTGACCTTGATCGGCGCGACGGTGACGTTCTGGAGCACGGTCTTGTGCGCGAAGAGGTTGAACGCCTGGAAGACCATGCCGACCTCGGAACGCAGAGCCGCCAGCCCCGGCCCCGACGTGGGCAGGGCCTGGCCATCGATGCGGATCTCGCCGGCGTCGATGGTCTCGAGGCGATTGATGGTGCGGCACAGCGTCGACTTGCCGGAGCCCGACGGGCCGAGCACCACCACCACCTCGCCGGCGGAGACCTCGAGATCGATGTCCTGGAGGACATGCAGGTCACCGAAATGCTTCTGGACACCCGAGAGGGAGACGAGGCTTTGCGTCGACGGCCGTCCCGCCGCAACTCCGGGGCTGATCTGAGTCATACGCGCACGCTATGGCACAGCTGCGCCTGCTCCCTGCCGCCCGGCCGCACCGTCACGACTTTGTGACCTTCTCAGAGCGTGTGAGAGCGGGTGAAGGTGCTGGTGAGGGCTGTCGGATGAGGCCGGGCGGGCCCATGGCCGGCGTGCGGGGTGCAGCCCGTGGCGCCCGGGCGGGCGGAGCCCGTGGCGCGCGGGCGGGCAGAGCACAGCGCGGCCGTGTCCGCCGTACCCTGGTGCCACTATGTCGCTCAGTGTCTCCAGCTCTCTCGCTTCACAGCCCGACGCATCCGCCGCGCCGTCCCCGCATGGGGCCGGCGGTGCGACCCCCGGTGAGCCGCGCGGCACCTACCAGGTGCGCACCTTCGGCTGCCAGATGAACGTCCACGACTCCGAGCGCCTGACCGGCATGCTCGAGGACGCCGGCTATGTCGCCGCGCGCCCCGGAGCCGAGCCCCGTCGCGGCGAGGTCGACGTGGTCGTGTTCAACACCTGTGCGGTGCGCGAGAACGCGGACAACAAGCTCTACGGGACCCTCGGGGCCCTGCGTCCCGGCAAGGACGCCCATCCCGGCATGCAGATCGCGGTCGGCGGGTGCCTCGCGCAGAAGGACCGCGCCGCCATCGTCGAGCGCGCCCCCTGGGTCGACGTCGTCTTCGGCACCCACAACATCGGCTCCCTGCCGGTGCTGCTGGACCGCGCCCAGCACAACCGCGAGGCGCAGGTCGAGATCCTCGACTCGCTCGAGACCTTCCCCTCGACGCTGCCCACCAAGCGCGAGTCCTCCTACGCGGCATGGGTCTCCATCAGCGTCGGCTGCAACAACACCTGCACGTTCTGCATCGTGCCCTCGCTGCGCGGCACGGAGAAGGACCGCCGGCCCGGAGAGATCCTCGCCGAGGTCCGTGACGTGGTCGCCGCCGGCGCCAATGAGGTGACGCTGCTGGGTCAGAACGTGAACTCCTACGGGGTCGAGTTCGGAGACCGTGGCGCCTTCGCGAAGCTCCTGCGAGCCTGCGGCGACATCGATGGTCTGGAACGGGTCCGGTTCACCTCGCCGCACCCCGCGATGCTCACCGACGACGTCATCGAGGCGATGGCCGAGACGCCGAACGTCATGCCGCAGTTGCACATGCCGCTCCAGTCCGGGTCCGACGCCGTGCTGCGGCGGATGAAGCGCTCCTACCGCTCCAAGAAGTTCCTCGGCATCCTGGACCGGGTGCGCGAGCAGATCCCCGAGGCCGCGATCACCACCGACATCATCGTCGGCTTCCCCGGCGAGACCGAGGAGGACTTCCAGGCCACCCTCGATGTGGTCGAGTCCTCGCGCTTCTCCAGCGCCTTCACCTTCCAGTACTCGATCCGCCCGGGCACGCCGGCGGCGACCATGGAGGACCAGGTGCCCAAGGAGGTCGTCCAGGAGCGCTACGAACGGCTGACGGCGCTCCAGGACCGCATCACCTACGAGGAGAACCAGAAGCTCGAAGGCAGCGTCGTGGAGGTGCTCGCGGCCGAGGGCGAAGGCGACCGCGACGAGCGCACCCAGCGCATCTCGGGACGCGCCCGCGACCATCGCCTGGTCCACCTCTCCCTGCCGCAGGGTCTGCCGGCCGCATCTCGCCCCCGACCGGGGGATCTGGTCACCGCGACCGTCACCCGTGCCGCCCCGCACTACCTGATCGCGGACAGCGCGCTGGCCGCGGCCCCGGGGACGGAGCCCTCGCCCGAACAGTTCTCGGTGCGACGCACCCGTTCCGGCGACGCCTGGGAGGCCGGGGTGCAGGGTCTGGATACGGGCTCAGCCTGCGGCACCGGCCACGGCGGTGCGTCCGAGGGGCCCGTCACCCTCGGGATGCCGAGCCTGCGCACGCCCTGAGCGGGGAAGCCTCAGCTGTCGAGCTCGTCCAGCTCCGCCCCGAGGCGCT
Organism: Brachybacterium sp. GCM10030252; assembly: GCF_042666535.1. Classification (NCBI taxonomy): domain Bacteria; kingdom Bacillati; phylum Actinomycetota; class Actinomycetes; order Micrococcales; family Dermabacteraceae; genus Brachybacterium; species Brachybacterium sp. GCM10030252. The sequence continues at coordinate 182,841 of NZ_JBHTDM010000036.1, forward strand.
CCTCGAGGCTGCGGAAGAAGGCGATCACGGTGCTGAGGCCGCACTTGATGGCGCTGTCGAGCTGGGAGTCCAGCGCGCCGGCCCGGAAATCCGCGGCCAGCTCGCCGTACACGCCGAGCAGTCCCTCGGACTCCCGGCGCACGTAGACCTTGGGCCAGATCCGGTTCATGTTCCACTCGTTGCAGAGCTTGATCATCTCGACCTTGCGGGAGATGTCCACGGAGTGGCTCCAGCGGCCGCGGGTCTGCAGGACGCCATGGTCCTCGCCGGAGAGCATGAACTGGAACCGGTAGTCATCGAAGCGGGCGCGGAGGATCTCCGGGTGCTCCTCGTCCTCGACGAACGCATACCCGTGCCGCGTCAGGCACTCCTCGACCCTCTTGAGGGACATCGGGGCCAGAGAATCGGTCGAGTCCGTCAGTTCGGGGGACTCGTGCGGTGCAGTCACTTCCAACCTCGGACAGTGCTCTAGGAGATGCGGATCGGCCCGGGGCCCGGACCGCCGCACACATTACTCCCTCCAACCGGATCCTGAACTGGGCGCCGGCCGTGATTCCGCTGACTGCGAGCAACGCCGCAGGCTAAGGTGCCGAGCATGGATTCCGAGCCTCATGCGCGCCGCGCCCCGGAGCAGGCGCGGACCGGGCCTCCTCCCGGACGTGAGGAGGACGGGGAGGCGGGCGTGGCCGATGCGATCGAGGCGCCGCTGATCGCGATCGTGGGCGCCACCGCCACGGGGAAGTCAGATCTCGCCATCGCCCTGGCCCGCCGCCTCGGCGGCGAGGTGGTCAACGCCGACGCCCTCCAGTTCTACCGCGGCATGGACATCGGCACCGCGAAGGTGCCGCCGGGGGAGCGGGACGGTGTCCCCCATCATCTGCTGGACGTGCTCGAGGTGACCGAAGAGGCGAGCGTCTCCGCGTATCAGCAGCAGGCCCGTGCCGCCATCGCGCACATCCGCGCCCGGGGGCGGGTCCCGATCCTGGTCGGCGGCTCCGGTCTCTACGTGCGGGCCGTGCTGGACGACATCGAGTTCCCCCCGACGGACGCCGCCCTCCGCGCGCGACTGGAGGCGCGCGCTGAGGAGATCGGCCCGCGCGCCCTGCATGACGAGCTGGCACGGACCGACCCCGAGGCGGCCGACGTGATCGGACCCCAGGACACCCGTCGGATCGTGCGGGCGCTGGAGGTCGGCGAACTCACCGGCCGACCCTTCACGGCGTTCCTGCCCCGGCCGCACTACGCGGACCCCCGCACCCTGCAGATCGGGCTGCGCCTGGACCGGACCGAGCTGCACGAGCGCATCGCGCGACGGGTCGAGGTGATGGTGGAGCGCGGGCTGCTCGAGGAGATCCGGGGGCTGCGGGAGCGCGGGCTCGACCGGGGCCTGACAGCGCGCCGCGCGATCGGCTACGAACAGGGCCTGGCTGTGCTCGACGGCGCGATGACCTGCCAGGAGGCCATCGAGGCCACCGTCGTCGGAACCCGCCGGCTGGTGCGCAAACAGGACACCTGGTTCCGCCGGGACGCGCGGGTGCAGTGGATCGATGCCCCCGCAGGCGGCGGAACCGGCGACCTCGAGCGCGCGCTCGCTCGTGCGATGACCGTGATCGAGACCGCGCGGGCCGGGAGCGAGGCGCCGATCACGGCACCGCAGGACGAAGAGACATAGGCTCGGACCATGACCGAGAGCATGCGATTCACCAAGGGGCACGGGACCGAGAACGATTTCGTGCTCCTGGACGACCCCGAGGGCGAGTTGGACCTGGACCCGGCGACCGTCGCCGCGCTGTGCGATCGCCGCTCCGGCGTCGGCGCCGACGGGGTGATCCGCGCCGTCCGCACACAGCGGGCCGGCATCGACGCTCCCGGCGACGCCCCGGAGTGGTTCATGGACTACCGCAACGCCGACGGATCGACCGCCGAGATGTGCGGCAACGGCGTGCGCGTGCTCGCCGCGCATCTGCAGCGCGCCGCCCACGTCCAGGAGGACCGCTTCGAGATCTGGACCCGGTCCGGACTCCGCACCATCGAGATCCTGGCGCACCCGGACGCCGGTTCCCCGAGCTGGTCCGTGCGCGTGGGGATGGGGCCGAGCAGGATCGGCGAGGACTCGCGCACCGTCGAGATCGCGGGGCGCGCACTGGCCGCGACCGACGTAGACATGGGCAATCCCCACGCCGTCGCCTTCCTCCCCGCCGAGCTGGCCCTCGACGAGCTCGACCTCTCCCGTCGGCCGGTCCTCGACCCCGAGCCCGCCGACGGCGCCAACATCGAGCTGGTCTCCGAGCGCGGGGAGCGCCACGTGGCGATGCGGGTGTTCGAACGCGGCGTGGGCGAGACCCGCTCGTGCGGTACCGGCGTCGCCGCCGTCGCGGTCGCCGCGGCGCTGCGCGCCGGGGACGGCTCGCGGCAGCCGTGGCGAGTGGACGTACCCGGCGGCACCCTGCAGGTGGGCTGGACCGGGGTCGGCGAGGTCACGCTGACGGGACCGGCCGTGCTGGTGGCCGACGGCGTCACGCTGATCTGAGAAGGCCGACGCTGCCCGGGGCCGGTGACCGGGGGGCTCAGCGGGCCGGGCCGACCTCCAGGACCCGGAACCCCTTCGCACTGGCCACCTTCGCGACCTCCCGCGCGCTCAGCTGCTGGTCGAGCCAGCGGGCGAGCGGGTCAGCGCCCAGATTCTTGCCGACGACGAGAGCGGCCGTCCCGTGCGGTGACAGCCTCGCCGTCCACGTCAGCAGCAGCTCGTGCAGAGCCTGTTTGCCGATCCTGATCGGCGGATTCGACCAGATCGCCTCCAGGGCGATGTCCTCCGGGAACTCCTCCGGTGCGACCACTCGCACGTTCTCCAGTCCCAGCCCGTCGGCGTTCTCGGCGGTCAGCTGCCGTGCACGCTCACTGACGTCCACGGCCCACACCTCCGCATCGGGCCGAAGCAGGGCCGCGGTCAGCGCGATCGGACCCCACCCGCATCCCAGATCGAGGATCCTCGCCCCCGGTGGCGGCTCCGTGATCTCGTCGAGCCGGTCCAGCAGGACGGCGGTCGCCTTGTCCAGGCCATGACCGCTGAACACCGAGGCGCTCGAGACGAGCTCGAGATCACGACCGGCCAGACGCACACGCAGCGGGAAGCGTCGGTCCTCGGACGCGGGGGAGGGGGTGAAGTAGTGCTCGTCCACCCCAGCAGGATACGGATCTCGCCGTCGGCGCAGCGCCCGGGGACAGGTGCGGCGGAGGAGGCGCCGGCTCCCTGCGGACCCTGGGCCTGAGCTGCCCGCAGGCCGGGGCACGGGCTCCCTGCGGACCGGATGGTCGTGATCCCCGATGCGCCCTGGGCAAAATCTCTCGACCGCGATGGCCGGGCGTGGGATTCTGGAGGAACCACGTTGTCCCACCCGAGGAGTGCCCCGATCGTGCCCATTGCTTTCCATCCAGAACCCGAATCCGACACGGACGTCGACGGGACCACCATGGGAAGGCCCGGGGCCGAGGACCGCACCGCCAACTCCACCGGCCCGGAGACGCCCTCCCCGGCGTCCCCCCACCGGGACCCCCTGACCGAGCGGATCCTCTCCCGCGGCGAGGCCGCGGCCCCGTCGGCCGGCTTCACCTCCGACGCCGACGGCGAACAGCTCGATCTCGCCGACCGTCAGGCCCTGCGCCGCGTGGCGGGACTGTCGACCGAGCTCGAGGACGTCACCGAGGTCGAGTACCGCCAGCTGCGCCTGGAGCGCGTGGTGCTGGCCGGCCTCTACACCTCGGGCAACGCCGAGGAGGCGGAGACCAGCCTGCACGAGCTGGCGGCGCTCGCCGAGACCGCCGGCTCCGAGGTGCTCGACGGGATCCTGCAGCGCCGAGCCCACCCTGACCCGGCCACCTTCCTCGGCCGCGGCAAGGCCGCCGAGCTCGCCGACATCGTGACGGCCACCGGGGCGGACACTGTGATCGCCGACGGCGAGCTCGCTCCCGGCCAGCGCCGCGCGCTCGAGGACATCATCAAGGTCAAGGTCATCGACCGCACCGCGCTGATCCTGGACATCTTCGCCCAGCACGCCCGCTCCCGCGAGGGCAAGGCACAGGTCGAGCTGGCCCAGCTCGAGTACCTGCTCCCGCGGCTCCGCGGCTGGGGCGAATCGATGTCCCGGCAGGCCGGCGGCCGTGTCGCCGCGGGCGGCGCGGGGATGGGGTCGCGCGGTCCCGGTGAGACGAAGATCGAACTCGACCGGCGGCGCATCCGCGACCGCATGTCCAAACTGCGCCGCGAGATCCGCGCGATGAAGCCGGGCCGAGACGCCCAGCGCGCCGACCGCAAGCGCAACCAGGTCCCCGCCGTGGCGATCGCCGGATACACCAATGCCGGCAAGTCCTCGCTGCTGAACCGGCTCACCGGCGCCGGGGCGCTGGTCGAGAACGCCCTGTTCGCGACCCTGGACCCGACGGTGCGGCGCTCGGCCACGCCGGACGGTCGCGAATTCACCTACGCCGACACCGTCGGCTTCGTGCGGCACCTGCCCACGCAGCTGATCGAAGCGTTCCGCTCCACGCTCGAGGAGGTCGGCGACGCCGATCTGCTGCTGCATGTGGTCGATGCCTCCCACCCCGATCCCGAGGGTCAGATCCGGGCCGTGCGCACGGTCCTCGGGGAGCTGGAGGGCTTCGACGTCCCCGAGATCGTGGTGCTGAACAAGGCCGACATCGCCGAGCCGGAGACCATCGCCCGCCTGCGCAGCGTGGTGGGGGATTCCGTCGTGGTCTCCGCGCGCACCGGGATGGGGATCGAGGAGCTGCGCGAGCGGATCGCCGAGCGACTGCCCCGCCCCGCGGTCGAGGTCGACGTGCTCGTGCCCTACTTCCGGGGAGACCTCGTCTCCAGGGTCCACACCACGGGAGAGGTGCTCTCCGAGGAGCACCTCATGGAGGGCACGAAGCTGCATGCCCGCGTGGATGAGGCGCTCGCCGCAGAGCTCAACGGCGCGGCCTGAGCCGTCCTCGGATCCGGCGCGGATACGCTGGAGAGATGACCGCTCTCACTGATCCCGGCACCGCCCCGGGATCCGCCGACATCGAGCTGACCGCCCTGATGGACGCGGCGGTCTCGGCCATCGGCGGGTCGCCGCGGCCGGGTCAGCAGGCCATGGCCGAGGCGGTGGGGACGGCGATGAGCGGCGGTCGCCATCTGCTGGTGCAGGCGGGCACGGGCACCGGCAAGTCCTTGGCCTATCTGGTCCCTGCGCTGCGGCACGCGCTGGTCAGCCGCCGGCCCGTGGTCATCTCCACGGCGACCATCGCGCTGCAGACGCAGATCGTCCGCAAGGACCTGCCGCGGCTCGTCGAGGCCCTCGCCCCGCACCTGCCCCGGACCCCGACCTTCTCGCTGCTGAAGGGACGCGGCAACTACCTGTGCCGCCACAAGATCGACGGCGGCTATCCGGTCGACATCGACCCGGGGGCCCTGTTCGCGGAGGCCTCGACGGACCCCGCCCGCACCGGCAGCGAACGCCTGGGGGACCAGGTGCGGCGACTGCGCGAGTGGGCGGAGGAGACCGACAGCGGAGACCGCGACTCCCTCGCCGATCCCGTCTCCGACCGCGCCTGGCGCCAGGTCTCCGTCACCGGCTCCCAGTGTCTGGGCGGGACGTGCCCGATGGTGGATTCGTGCTTCGCCGAGCGCAGCCGGGAGCTGGCCCGCGAGGTCGACATCATCGTGACCAACCACGCGCTCCTGGCGATCGATGCCTTCGACAACCACGGCATCATCCCCGAGCACGACGTCGTCGTCTTCGACGAGGCGCATGACCTCTCCGGGCGCGTGACGGGTGCCGTCACCGAGGTGCTCAGCCCCGGGATGCTGCGCGGCACGGTGCGGGACCTGCGCGGGCTGGGTGTGGCCGCCACGGCGCTCGACGACGCCTCCGAGGAGCTGCGTGAAGCGCTCGAACTCGCGCCGGACGGCCGAGTGATCGGGGACCTGCCGGACCGGCTCGCCGACGCGATCCAGCAGTTGCGTATCGAGGCCCGTACCGCGCACTCCGACGCCAAGGACGCCGGCGAGGACGGCACCGTCGGCGCGGCGGGGTCCCGCAAGGCCGTGAGGGCGAACCTCCAGGAGATCATCGACGTCTGTGAACGACTGGCGTCCCCGGGGGAGGACGACGTGGTCTCGGTCTCGCACTCCCCGGCGACCGGGCGCTCCAGCATCCAGGTCGCGCCGCTCAGCGTGGCCGCGGCCATGCGAGGCGCGATCCTGGAGAGCCGCACTGCCGTTCTCACCTCGGCCACGCTCGCCCTCGGCGGCCGGTTCGAACCCGCTGCCGGAGAGGTGGGCCTTGCGCGAGCGGACCGGATGGAGCCGGACGCCGTCCCGCCGCTGGAGAACTCGAGCGCGTGGGCCGGGCTGGACGTCGGGAGCCCGTTCGCGTACCGCCGCCAGGGCATCCTCTACACCGCGCGCCACCTTCCCCAGCCCGGGCGCGAGGGGCCGTCGCCCGCGATGCTCGACCATCTCACCGATCTGGTCGAGGCCTCGCGCGGGGGAGCGCTGTGCCTGTTCTCCTCCCGGCGTGGGGCCGAGCTCGCCGCGGAGCACGTGCGGGCCCGCCTCGATCTCACGATCGGGGTCCAGGGCGAGGACTCGATGGCCAACCTGGTGCGGATCTTCCGCGACGACGAGGACGCGAGCCTGTTCGGAACGCTCACCCTCTGGCAGGGCGTGGACGTCTCGGGTCGCTCGCTGCGTCTGGTCACCATCGACCGGATCCCCTTCCCGCGCCCCGATGAGCCGCTGACCTCGGCCCGTCAGGAGCGGATCGGTCAGCGCGGGGGCAACGGGTTCATGTCGGTCTCCGCCCAGCACGCCGCGCTGCTGATGGCTCAGGGCGCCGGGCGCCTGATCCGGTCGCACGAGGACCGCGGGATGGTCGCCGTGCTGGATCCGCGACTGGCAACGGCCCGGTACGGAGGATTCCTGCGGGAGTCCATGCCTCCGCTGTGGCCGACCTCAGACCCGGAGGTCGCGCTCGGCGCGCTGCGCCGTCTCGCCGAGAGCTGATATGTAGGTCCTTCTGTCAAGTGTGCAGGGTGAAGCGGGGGCATCCACTGGCCGGTGGGTGCCCCCGCTTCGGCGTTCACGGGGTGCTTCTCGGGGTTCGC